>CABZZR010000034.1 GCA_902530215.1 uncultured Pelagibacteraceae bacterium | reverse complement strand
CTTTTATGGCAGCGGGGTTTTGCATGCTAGAAAGTGGACTGGTTACAACGAAAAGTGTTTCTACTATTGCCGCTAAAAATATTGGAAAATTTGCTATTGCTTCAATAATTTTCTTTTTATTTGGATACAATTTAGCTTACGGTATTCCAGAGGGTGGTTTTATAGGATCATTTTCAATGTGGAGCGAGGGATCAGAAATTGGCACAGGATATTCAGATAGTTCAGATTGGTTTTTTCAAGCAATGTTTGTTTGTGCAACTGTTTCTATTGTATCTGGAGCTGTAGCTGAGAGAATAAAAATTTGGCCCTTCTTTTTCTTTGCTGTTGTCATGGCAGGATTTATTTATCCAATATCCATGGGCTGGCAATGGGGAGGAGGCTGGTTAGATACTGCTGGTTTTTCAGATTTTGCTGGATCAACGTTAGTTCATGCATGTGGAGGAGCAGCTGCATTAGCTGGTGTTATGGTTTTAGGTGCAAGAAATGGAAGATTTACCACTAGAGGCGATAAAAGAACTATGGTGCCTTTTGCTGCTTCAAGTATTCCCCTAGTTACACTTGGAACTTTTTTACTTTGGTTTGGATGGTTTGGTTTTAATGGTTTTAGTCAACTTGCAATGGGAACATTTGATGATGTAACCGCAGTTACCAAGATTGCTGTAAATACACACCTAGCAGGATCTGCAGGAGTTGTAGCTGGAGCAGTTATAACTCGGGTGCTAGGAGGTAAAACTGATATTATAATGATGTTAAACGGAGCACTTGCTGGATTAGTAGCGATTACTGCTGAACCGCTAACACCGTCTCCATTATTAGCAATAGTCATTGGAGCAATAGGATCTGTAATAATGTATTTTGGAACAAAAATGTTAGAAAGTTTCGGGCTCGATGATGTGGTAGGTGCAATACCAGTACATATGTTTGCAGGAATATTTGGAACATTAGTTGTCCCAATAAGTAATGGCGATACATCTTTTGGTACGCAGTTCATTGGTGTAATTTCAGTTTGTGCATTTAGTTTCATTCTTTCTTATGCAGTGTTTAGTGCATTAAAAGCGAGTATTGGACTTCGAATTAGCAAAGAAGCTGAAAGGCTTGGTACTGATAAAGCCGAAGTGGGCGTAGTTGCTTATTCTATAAGAGATTAAAATATATTGTGGGTAGTGAAATTTTTTTTTGCTACCCACGTTAACTTAAAAAATTTGGTATTTTAAAAGTTACATTTTCTTTTGTTGTTATCAACTCATCAATCGATACTTTTCTATACTTTTTTACTTCATCTATAAATTTTTTTACCAATTCTTCAGGAGCTGATGCACCAGAAGCCAAACCAATCTTGCTACACTTAATTAATTTTTCGTTAGGGAACTTATCTTTAAAATCAAATAATATTGCATCTTCACATCCAGATCTTTTCGCAACTTCAACTAATCTTTTGGAATTTGAAGAATTTTCACTACCTATAACAAAAAACATATCGCACATTGGGGCTATTTCTTTTACTGCATTTTGCCTATTTGTAGTGGCATAGCATATATCTTCTTTAAGAGGAGATTTTATATTTGGAAATTTGTTTTTTAATATTTCAATTATTTTTTTAGTATCATCAACAGATAAGGTTGTTTGAGTTACGTATGCCAGTGGTTTTTTAAAAGCATTTGATTTTAAATTTTCAGCGTCTTTTTCGTTTTCAATAAGCATTATACTTCCTTCAGGTAGTTGACCCATGGTACCCACAACTTCAGGATGATCTTTATGTCCAATTAAAATTGTTAGATAACCATTTTTATAATTTAATTCAGACTCTCTATGAACCTTTGTTACCAATGGACAGGTGGCATCAATATAAAATATTTTTTTATTTTTAGCCTCTTGTGGAACAGATTTTGGCACACCATGAGCTGAGAAAATTACAGGTCTAGAATTATCTTTAATTTCATTTAATTCTTCTATGAATATAGCACCTTTCTTTTTAAGATTTTCTACAACGTGTTTGTTATGAACGATTTCATGTCTTACATAAACTGGCGAGCCATATTTGTCTAAAGATCTTTCTACTATTTCTA
>CABZZR010000033.1 GCA_902530215.1 uncultured Pelagibacteraceae bacterium | reverse complement strand
AGCAACGAAAACAAAGTTAATGTCGATATGACGCTAACTTCTCCCAACTGTCCGGTTGCAGAAAGTTTGCCAAAACAAGTTAAAGATATTATAATGAAAGTAGAAGGTGTTTCTGATGTTGATTTAAAATTAGTA
The DNA here is from genome assembly GCA_902530215.1 of uncultured Pelagibacteraceae bacterium. GTDB lineage: Bacteria > Pseudomonadota > Alphaproteobacteria > Pelagibacterales > Pelagibacteraceae > CABZZR01. The sequence continues at coordinate 1,962 of CABZZR010000033.1, read as the reverse complement.
TGGGAACCTCCTTGGGATAAGGATAAAATGTCAGAGGCTGCAAAGTTAGAGTTAAATATATGAACAAACAAGTAATTACTTTAAGTACTAGGGCCGCAGATAGAGTAAAAGAAATTATAGCCCAAGCAAACGAACCTATAATGGGTGTAAGAGTAGGTGTATCGACAGGGGGATGTGCAGGCATGTCATACGTGATGGAATATGCAAAGGAAGTTAATCCAAATGATGAAATTATTGAAGATAAAGGAGTAAAAGTTTTAATAGATCCTAAAGCTATAATGTATTTATTAGGTACTGAAATGGATTATAAAAAGGAGGAATTTTCATCCTCATTTGTTTTTAAAAATCCAAATGAAACTGAGCGTTGCGGATGTGGAGAATCTTTTAAAGTCTAGTTCAGTATTGCTGTACAATTTATAATTGTATATACTATTGTATTATGAGAGACACAAAACACTTAGAAAAGCATGCAAATAAAGTAGCACAAGAAGCAAAAGAAAAAGTTTTGTTTAGAACCAAAAGAAAAGCTGTAGAAGCTGGTGCTCACGGAACCCTAGATTATACTATCAAAGAGGGTATTAATAAAAACAAAATTGCTGACGAAAAAATTTTAAAAAGTAAAAAATAATTTTAACAACTGTAATACATCTCAAACTCCATAGGATGTGGAGTATGTTCAAGTTTGTAAATTTCTTCAAATTTTAAAGCGATGTACGCATCAATTTGGTCATCAGTAAATACACCACCTTGTGTAAGAAATTTTCTATCAGTATCTAGGCTTTCCATAGCTTCTCTTAATGAACCGCAGACAGTAGGAATATTTTTTACTTCCTTTTCAGACATTGCGTATAAATCTTGATCAACCGGTTTACCTGGACTAATTTTATTTTTAATTCCATCAATTCCTGCCATCAACATAGCTGCAAATGTTAAATAAGGATTACCTGCTGCATCAGGAAATCTTATTTCACATCTTGCTGCTTTTTTATTCATCGTTATTGGAATTCTACAAGAAGCCGATCTATTTCTTGCTGAGTATACAAGTAAGACTGGAGCTTCAAAACCTGGGATTAATCTTTTATAACTATTTGTAGTGCTGTTAGAAAAGGCATTTATTGCTTTAGCATGTTTTAGCACGCCACCTATATAGTGAATTGCTGTTTCTGATAACCCTGCATATTTATTGCCAGAAAATAACGCAGTACTCCCTTTCCATAAAGATTGATGGGTATGCATCCCTGAGCCATTATCTCCTTTTACTGGTTTAGGCATAAATGTAGCAGTTTTACCAAAAGAATGAGCTACCATTTGAACACCATATTTATAAAGTTGCATGTTATCTGCTTGGTCAGTTAAAGTTCCAAAATACATTCCTAATTCATGTTGACTTGGAGCCACTTCATGATGGTGTTTTTCAACTTTTATTCCCATATCTTTTAGTGCTTTTAAAAATTCTCCTCTCATATCTTGAGCTGAATCCACTGGAGGAACTGGAAAATATCCACCTTTTACTCCAGGACGATGACCCATATTACCATTATTATATTCTTTTCCAGTGTTATAAGGACCTTCTGAGCTATCAATTTTAAATCCAGTTTCATTCATATCATTTTTAAACCTAACGTCATCAAATACAAAAAATTCTGCTTCAGGTCCAAAATAAGCTTTATCTCCAATTCCTGTTTTCTTCAAATAAGCCTCAGCTTTTTTAGCTGTACTTCTGGGGTCACGTTCATACGGATCTTTTTTTACTGCATCAAGAACATCACAAAATAAAACAAGAGTGTTGTGAGATGTAAAAGGGTCAATTACCTGTCTTTCTAAATCTGGTTTTAATATCATATCTGACTCATTTATAGCTTTCCAACCTGCTATAGATGATCCATCAAAGAAAATTCCCTCACTTAACATTTCGTTATCAACTATTTTTCCATCCATCGTGACATGTTGTAATTTTCCACG
>CABZZR010000032.1 GCA_902530215.1 uncultured Pelagibacteraceae bacterium | reverse complement strand
AGTCTTGACTTAATCTAAGTGGTAATAAATCAGGATCTGGAAAATACCTATAATCATGTGCATCTTCCTTTGATCTCATTGATCTAGTTATGTTTTTTTTGTGGTCGTAAAGTCTAGTCTCTTGATCTATTTTCTTGCCTGATTCTATTAAATCAACTTGTCTTTTAGCCTCAAATTCAATAGCTGCCTGCATAAATTTTATAGAATTTACATTTTTAATTTCACATCTTGTTCCATGCTTTGTTTCACCAATTTTTCTGACTGATACATTGACATCAGCTCTTAATGATCCTTCCTGCATGTTACCATCACAAGTTTCTAAATATCTCATGATTGACCTTAATTTTTTAATGTAAGAATTTACTTCTTCGGGTGATCGTAAATCCGGCTTACTTACAATTTCCATTAAAGCTACACCTGATCTATTTAAATCAACAAAAGAATTTTCTGGATCAATATCATGAATACTTTTTCCAGCATCTTGCTCCAGGTGAAGTCTTTCGATGCCAATCTTTTTTGTTCCATAAGGCATATCTAGAATAACTTCCCCTTCACCAACTATTGGGTTTTTATACTGAGATATTTGATAACCTTGCGGAAGATCTGCATAAAAATAATTTTTTCTATCAAAGACTGAATTTAAATTTATTTTAGCTTTTAAACCTAAGCCAGTTTTAATACTTTGTTCAATGCAAAATTGATTAATTACTGGAAGCATACCAGGAAATGCTGAGTCAACTAAACTTACTTGAGTATTGGGTTCTGCTCCAAACTTTGTCGAGGATGATGAAAAAAGTTTAGATTTTGATAAAATTTGAGCATGAACCTCTAGTCCTATGACAACTTCCCATTTGCCTTTATTTCCTTCAATGTAATAGTCAAATCCACTTTTGCTCATTATTGCCACCAAATTTTAAGTTTTTTCTTAAAGTTAGCTCTTTTTTCTATTGCTAACGATAAATTTAAAATTGTTTGTTCATCAAAAGCCTTCCCTATAAATTGCAAACCTAATGGCAAATTATTTTTATCATAACCTGCTGGAACTGAAATAGCTGGCAATCCAGATAAATTTGCTGGTACAGTAAAAATATCATTTAAATACATAGATACTGGGTCACTTGATTTATCTCCAATTTGAAATGCAGAACTGGGAGTAGAAGGTGTTAGTATTGCGTCAACTTCTGTAAAAGCTTTATCAAAATCATTTTTTATTAATTGTCTTACTTTTTGTGCCTTTAGATAATATGCGTCGTAATAACCCGAAGACAAGACATAGGTACCAATTAGAATTCTTCTTTTTACTTCATCCCCAAAGCCTTCTGATCTTGTGTTTTCATACATCTCTATTAAATTTTTACCATTAGCTCTGTGACCGTACTTTACTCCATCATATCTTGCCAAGTTTGATGAAGCTTCTGCTGGTGCCACTATATAATAAGCAGGAAGTGCATAAATAGTGTGCGGTAAAGAAATATTTTTAATTATTGCACCTACATCTTTTAGATAATCAATTCCTTTCTTCCATAAACTATTAATTTCAGATGGCATGTTATCAACTATATATTCCTTAGGAATACCAATTTTTAAACCTTTTACTTTTTCGGTTAAATTAGAAATATAATTTTCAACTTTTCTATTAACAGATGTTGAATCTTTTGGATCGTAACTTGACATAGCTTGTAACAACAAAGCACTATCTTCAACATTTCGTGTCATTGGACCAGCTTGATCAAGAGACGAAGCAAAAGCAACAATACCCCATCTAGAACATCTGCCGTAAGTTGGCTTAAGACCGACTGTACCAGTAAAAGATGCGGGCTGTCTTATGGATCCGCCTGTATCAGTTCCTATTGTAGTAGGTGTGAGCTCAGCAGCGAGTGCAGAGGCAGATCCTCCCGATGATCCTCCAGGAACTAGTTTTTCACCATATGGATTTATTACATTTCCAAAAAAACTTGTTTCATTAGATGATCCCATGGCAAATTCGTCACAGTTTAACTTTCCCAATAGAAAGGCTCCTTGAGACCATAAATTTTTAGTAACTGTTGATTCATAAGTTGGAATAAAATTATGTAATATTTTGCTAGCTGCTGTAGTTTTGGTATTTTTTGTGCAAAATAAATCT
>CABZZR010000031.1 GCA_902530215.1 uncultured Pelagibacteraceae bacterium | reverse complement strand
ACAAATCTATTGTAAAACTTAATCTTCACACGCAGGACATTAGTAATTTATCAGCAATTATTGCAAAACAAAAAAAAATTAGAAATATAATTAAAAAACTATCAAAAAAAGTTTATAAATTCTAATGATAGAATTTGCATGGAGGGCAGAGACTCAGCAAGTAAAATACTGAATAAAAATCCAAAATATGACATTGCTTTCTTTTTCAAATGTAATCTTAAAACCGCTTCTTATAGGCGGTGGAAAGATCTTAAATCTTTAAATAAAGAAGTAAGCTTAAAAGATGTCCAAAAGTCCTTGAAAAAACGTAATGAGATGGATACAAAAAGGCGGTTTTCAAGCTTGAAAATTGTTGATGATGCGGTATTAATACGGACCGATATTTTAAGTAAATCAGAAATGATAGCTAAAATGTCAAAGGAAATTATTAAAAAAATAAAAAGTAAAAATAAATAGGAATGGAAATATTAAACGAAAAAAGCAAAAAAGATTCTAGTAAAGAATTTGAAAAACTGCTTACCAAAGATTTAAGTAATAGAAAATTTGTTGAGGGCGACGTAATCTCAGGGACTATAACTAAAATTGATAATAAATACTGCTTTGTTGATGTTGGAGCAAAATCGGAAGGAATAATACCAATTGATGAATTCAAATTAACAAAAGAAATAGACAAAATTAAAATAGGAAGCAAGATCGAAGTTTTACTTGAAAAGTTAGAGAGCTACTCCGGCGAACTTGTTGTAAGCAGAGAAAAAGCAAGAAAAGTACATGCTTGGAAAAAAATGGAAAAAGCTTATGAAAATAAAGAAGAGGTTGAGGGCCAAATATTAAGCAAGTGTAAAGGAGGATTTGTGGTCTCGGTTGACTCTTGTTTGTGTTTTCTTCCCTCTTCACAAGTGGATCTAAAACCACTAAAAAATATTGATCATCTTATGAAGACACCTCAAGTTTTTGAATGTGTAAAACTTGATAAAAAAAGAGGTAACATAGTATTAAGTCGAAGAAGTATTTTAGAAAAAAAACGTAATATAACTAAAGATGAGCTTTTAGAAAAAATTAAAGAAGGTGATATTGTAAATTGTGTAGTAAAAAATTTAACTGACTGGGGTTGTTTTGTTGATATCAATGGAATCGATGCTTTGTGTCACATAACTGACATTTCTTATTCAAGAGTTAATAAACCATCAGATTTAATAAATTTAGGACAAACTTTAAAAGTTAAAATAATTAAAATCGATCCTGAAACAAAGAAAGTATCAGTTTCAGTCAAAGATCTTCATGAAGACCCTTATATAAAAGCAGAAAAAGAATACAAGGTAGGTTCTATTTACCCGGCGACTATCAGCAAAGTAACTGAGTACGGTGCATTTGCCACTTTAGGTGATGGGCTTGAAGGGCTAATCCATTCATCAGAAATTTCATGGACAAAAAAAAATGTGAGCGCGAGAAAAATACTATCAAATTCACAAAAAATTAACGTAGTTTTTTTAGAAATCGACAAAGATAAGAGACGTATTTCTTTAAGTTACAAACAAACATTACCAAACCCATGGAAAGAATTTGCTGAAAAAAATAAAGTGGGAGATGTTGTAAATTGTGTTGTAAAAAATATTACTGATTATGCTCTTTTTTTAACTGTCGACAATTCCATAATTGATGGAATGGTGCATTATCGTGATCTTGGTTACTCAGAAAATGAGGAAGATTTAAAAAAATATAAAAAAAACGAAAAAGTTAAAGCTAAAATATTAGAAATTAATATTGAAAATGAAAAATTACGTTTAAGCATTAAAAGTTTACAAAAAGATCCATTTGATTTCTTCGACAATAAAAAAGTAAAAGATATCATAACTGTAAAAGTTAAAGAAGTTCAGGATAATGGTATTAAAGTTAAAATACCTGAAACTGAACTAGATTTTATTATCAAAAAAAATCAAATAGCCACGAATAAAGAAGATGCCAGACCTTCGCGTTTTGCAAAAGGTGATTCTTTAGATGTAATGATAATCGAGCTTTCGAAAGAAAAGAGAAAAGTTTCCCTATCTATTAAGTCTCTTGAGGAAGAACAAAAAAAAGAGGTATTAAAAAAATATGGTTCTGTGGACTCAGGAAAATCATTACCGTTTGCAGATTTATTTAGAAGGGTTAAAAAAAAGAAAGAAGATAAAAGCGAAAAAGAGTGATAAACTCTAAAAATGGTTAAAAGCCAAATACTAAATAAACTTACC
>CABZZR010000030.1 GCA_902530215.1 uncultured Pelagibacteraceae bacterium | reverse complement strand
AACTTAAAATAGTTTTGCTGTCAGGAATTTCAAATGACAAATCTTTAATGAATTTTGATATTATTTTATATTCCATATTTATTTATCATCATTTATATCTTCATATTCGCCATCGATGAAATTACTATTTTTTTTTTGTCTTTTTGCAATTAATTTAATTATAAATTTTCTAGTAAAAGGAATAATTAATAAAAAGCCAATTATGTCTGTTAAAAATCCTGGAATTATTAATAGTAAAGCTGCAAACATTAAAGCAGCTCCAGAAACTAATTCGTAAAAAGGAACTTCGTTTCTTAATGTTTTTGTTACAGCTGATTTTAGTTCATTTAATCCCTCTAATTTTGCAAAATAAACCCCAGTTACGGCAGTAAAAAGAATAAACAATAAAGTGTTGAATGCACCAATAATACCTCCTATTTTTATCATAATGAATATTTCTATAAGCGGTATTCCCAAAATAATGAATAAAAGTGTGCTCATTTATACGATTATATCACTTGATTATTTTTAATATAGTTATTAACTAATAATACATATGACATTTAACATTGAATATATAGATTTAATTTTAATGGCAATGATTGTTGGTTTTATATTCCTGCGATTACGTAATGTTTTGGGGAGAAGAACTGGCAATGAGCCCAAGCAATTCCGTGCTGGTCAAAATATAGATGTTAAACAATATCCATTAAATGAAAAAAAACTTAATGATGCTTTTGATGAAAAAGCAAAAAAGCAATTTATAGAAGGAGCTAAATTAGCCTATGAAACAATCATTACTTCTTTTGCAAAAGGAGACAAAGCTACTTTAAAAACTCTTTTGGGTGCTAATATGTATAAAGAATTTAATGAATACATAGACGATAGAAATTCTAAAAAAATAAAATCTGAAACAACTTTTATTGGCATTAAGTCTGCAAAAATTGAAGATATTGTAAAGGAAGATAATTTATACAAAATTACAGTTAATTTTGTGAGCGAAATTATAACTTGTTTGCGCGATAAAGATGATAAAATTATTGAAGGCGATCCCGACTCAATTAAAACAGTGAAAGATGAATGGAAGTTTTCAAAAAATATGTGGAGTCAAAATCCCACTTGGTATTTAATTGAAACTGCCAATAACTAAGTTAAGTGGTTAAAAAGATTTCTCAAAAAGATCTAAAAATTTGGAAAAAATTTACGAAACATCTAAATAATGTTGAAAGCAAAGATTTTGAATCAGAGCCAATACATTCAAAAGAAAAGTCTGTTTTTGTTTTGGATTTGCATGGTTATTCTCTAGATGAAGCCAATGTTAAGGTAAAAAATTGCATTAATGAATTTTATGAGAAAGGTCAAAGAAATATAAAAATTATTACGGGTAAAGGTAGCAGATCTAAAAATACAAAAGACCCTTACCAATCGAATAGTTTAAGTATTTTAAAAAATTCAGTTCCTGAATTTATAAAAAATAATCGAAAATTAATGGATAAGGTTTTACAAATTAATCAGGCCCAGCCCAACGATGGTGGGGAGGGAGCATTTTATTTGTTATTAAAAAAAATTAAAGAATGAATTTAGAAAGATCCGTATCTTTAACTAACTTGCCTAAATGGCTAATTACATAGGCTGCATCTACTACAACTTTTTCACCACTTTTATCAGTAGCATTGAAACTTATTTCATCCAAAACTTTTTCAATTATTGTGTGAAGTCTTCTTGCACCAATATTTTCTACGCTTGAGTTAATATCAGTAGCTAGCTCTGCAATTTTTTGAATTCCATCTTTCGTAAATTCTAGATCGACATTCTCTGTTTTTAATAGCGCTATGTATTGTTTTATTAAGCTGTTGTCGGGTTCTTCTAATATTTTTTTAAAATCTTCACTTGTAAGAGCATTTAACTCTACTCTAATAGGTAGTCGTCCTTGTAGTTCTGGCAGTAAATCAGAAGGTTTTGCAAGTTGGAAAGCGCCTGAAGCGATGAATAAGATATGGTCAGTTTTTATTGGACCATATTTAGTGCTTACCGTTGTTCCTTCTATTAAAGGAAGTAAATCTCTTTGCACTCCTTCTCTTGAAACATCTCCACCAATTCTATCACCACGCGCAGATACTTTGTCAATCTCATCTAAAAAAACTATACCATTATTTTCTGTTGATTTTTTTGCTGACTTTATAATTTTATCTTGTTCTATCATTTTATCCGACTCTTCGGCGATGAGAACATCATAAGATTCTTTAACAGTCATTTT
>CABZZR010000029.1 GCA_902530215.1 uncultured Pelagibacteraceae bacterium | reverse complement strand
AAAAATAGAGAGACAAAAATTAATAAAATTACAAAAAGAAAAAGAATTAAAAGAACAAGTACAATTTGCAAAAGAAACCAAAATTGAAATGCAGGTTTATTTAAGACAAGCTGAGAGACAAGCACGAAAAGAAAAAGCTACGCAACAAAAAAAGATTTTAGAAAATCTAAAAATTTCTAAACAAATTGAAAAATTTGAAGCCAGAATGAATCGTGAAACATTAAGTCTAGAAAAATATGCATTACAAAATCTTAAAGAATCTTATGAACCTACACTTGAAAAAATTCAAGGTATTAAAGATCGTTATAGAAAACTACAAGAAGAAAAATTAAGAACAAGGATTGCTGAACTTGGGATTGAAGTAAGTGCAGATGAGGATCGTCTAGCTTTGTTAGAAAAAGAAAAACAATTTATTTTTGAAAAGTCAAAAATTGAAAATACTCTTTTACCATATACCAGATCTCTTAGAAGTATGGCTTTTTTCATAAATAAAAAATTTATTGGACGCAATATGTCACCTTTAAAAGTTTTAGACTTAAGCATGGAACAAGGAGAAATATATATTAAGTGGTTAGACGAAGAAGAATTAGAAGATTTTTTAATTTTGTGTTACGTAAAAAACAACAGCCTGGATAGTGGAAAAATTGTATTAGAGTTAAAAACAGATCCAGAAAAACACTCAACAATTGAAATGAATTTTTCTGAAATTTTTCGTTTTCAGGATATTGTAATAGATAACACGGTAGCTATGCTTGAAAGAATAAAAAATCAAAAAAAAGCATCTTGATCTTATAAAATTTCTAGTGTATAAACAAATTACTAAATACGAACTACTTGTTTAGATGTGAAATGTTTAGTTTTCTTATTGATTAATTTTTCATTAAACATCACATCACAATCAAGCAGCAATAGTCTGACAACTACTTATTTAGATGTTGAAAGGAAAAAAAAATGACTGAAATGATAATAGGCTATATCCTGTTAGGATTTGCCGCTGTTTTGGTAGTAATATTAGCTTTAATTTATAAAAAACTTAATAAAAATAACGAAAATATAGATCTAAAAGATAATCTAGATCTTGAACGAGAGCGAAAAAAAGATTTAGATGAATTTAAAGATAAGGTTTTAAAAGCTATTAATACAAGTAGCACTGAACTCAAACAGGATTTTGTTGCAATTAAAGAACGGGTTTCGACTGTTCAGTCAGCTCAAAAAGAGTTAGGCAAATTAGCTAACGAAGTAATCGATTTTAAAAATCTTTTTAGCAATAAAACTAAAAGAGGACGACTTGGAGAAGAGTATTTGGAAGACATTGTGTCAGATACAATGTCCAAACAACATTATAAATTTCAACATACATTTAATAATGGTAAGAGGGTAGATTGTTTGCTTACACTAGGTTCGACCGATCAATCAATTCCAATTGATTCAAAATTTTCTTGGGAAAACTACAAAAAAATGCTTGAAACTAAAGATGAAAATCTTCAAAAGCAACATGCTAAAGATTTTGCACAAGACATTGCGGATCATATCGTAGAGGTATCAGGTTATGTTATAGACGGTGAGACTGCGCCCATTGCCTACATGTTTGTTGCATCTGAAGGGGTTTTTGATGCTATTGTAAAAAGTGAAAAGGATTTCGTTAAAAAAGCAAGAACAAAGGGAGTAATTATTGTTTCTCCTGACACTCTATTTTCTCATTTAAGAAACTATAAATTAATAATACAAAATAGAGAGATGAGCAGACTAGCAAAATTTTTGCAGCAAGAAGTGGGAATTTTAGGAGAAGATGTCAAAAGATTAACAGACCGTTTTTCCAGTATAGGAACTAAGCAAGAAAAAATTACAGATGAGTTTAGACAACTTAATATTTCAGTTAACAAAGTAATTAGCAGATCAGAAAAAATTAGTAACCTTGACTTTGACGATTTGGAAAAAATAGAAAAGAAAAAATGAATATTTGTATCTGGGATATAGAAACGGACTCTAGCCAAACCGATTTTTTAAATATTTTAGAAATAGGAGCAATATTAATAAACGATAACTTTCAAGAGCTGGATCGTTTTAGTTTTCGTTGCAGGTTACCAGATGGAGTGATTCCCCAGGCAGCCGCGTTACTAGTCAACAAAACACCGGTTAAAATGTTAACACAGGCTAATTTATCACAATATCAAATGCTGGCTGAAGTTGAAAAAAAATTTAAAGAATATAGCCCTGCAATATTTATTGGTTATTCTAACATAAATTTTGACGACGAAGCAATTCGCAAATCTTTTTTCAGAGGTTTGAGATATCCTTACATAACGAATGCTACTCCAAACAAAAGACATGATGGTCTAAATATTGTGAGAGCTGCTTATGCAGTTGATAGTAAAATATTTAAAACCGAAACTAATGAAAAGGGCAACGCTGTTATGAAACTAGAATCGTTATGTAAAAATAACGGTATCGAAACTTCCGGAGCTCATTCCGCACTTTTTGATGCAAATTTGACAAGATTACTTTTAGAAAAAATTTATAAAAATCAAAATACTACATGGAAATCTGCCTTATTAACTTCAAGCAGAAATGATACACACAATATTCTTAAAGAAGAAAAAATTTTTACTTTAAACGAGTACTTTTATGGAAAAAGTAGATTATTTCTTTGTTGTTCATTGCATTCTGAATTTTCTATACATCCAGTTTATCAATGGAACCTTGCTTATGATTTAAGACACGATGTTGAACCTTTAATTAAT
>CABZZR010000028.1 GCA_902530215.1 uncultured Pelagibacteraceae bacterium | reverse complement strand
GTTTTGAAAATCAAGGAATACGATACTGCTGGAGGAATACAACATTTTTCAGGTATTTGTCTTAATCAAATTCCAGGCAAACCAGAATCTACAACGGGAAGCAATGCTAGAGGAGTTTATTGGACCAAGCCAGATCAAACTGGAAAAGAATCTTTGAGAGATAAAATGATAAACGAAAATGAATACACAGAATTTGTTAAGGAATTTGAACATACTTATTTTAAAGAAGTTTATAATGAACTATCTAAAAGATTTAAACTTGGACGAGTAAGAATTTTGTTAAAGGAACCAAGGTCAACTTTAAGTTGGCACAGAGATCCCGAGCCTAGGCTTCATATACCAATAATCACTAATCCTGGATGTATAATGGTTATAGAAAATGTAGCAAAACATCTGCCTGCAGATGGCTCAGTATACATCACAAACAACGTAAAATATCATAATGCCTTTAACGGCGGCGAAGAAAATAGAGTCCATTTAGTAGCCTGTTTAACAGACTATAAATTCAATTAATTTAAAAAATTAAATCAAAATATTGTGGTATAAATTGTTATACTATATATAGTTAGTTAATTTTTAAACATAACCAGTGACGAAATATAAAAAAATAATAATAGCATGTGATCATGCTGGGTTTAAGTTGAAGAATGAAATTAAGGAATTTTTATTTAAAAAAAGGAAGAAAATTTTGGATTTAGGAACAAAAAATACTGAATCTGTTGATTATCCAGATTATGCACATTTGTTGTCAAAAAAAATTAAAAATGGAAATCAGATGGGTATATTAATCTGTGGATCAGGGACTGGAATGGCTATGACTGCAAATAAACACAAAAATATAAGAGCTGCAGTGTGTTATAATAATAAATCTGCACGATTAAGCAGATTACACAATAATGCAAATGTTATTGCGCTAGGTTCTCGTTTAATTAGCAAAAAAACTGCCATCAAATGTTTAAACACTTTTATGAAGACTGATTTTGAGGGAGGAAGACATAAAAGAAGAATTAAAAAAATTTAACAAAATGGCAAAACAAAACAAATATTTATCAGATAGTTATGAAAATTTTTTTGATAATAATTTATCATCTACTGACCCTGAATTATTTAAAGCAGTAAATTCTGAACTTCAAAGACAACAGCAACATATCGAGTTAATTGCTTCTGAAAATATTGTATCAAAAGCAGTTTTGGATGCACAAGGCTCAATCATGACAAACAAGTATGCGGAAGGTTATTCTGCTAGAAGATATTATGGTGGCTGTGAATTTATTGATGTTGCTGAAGATTTAGCTTTAGATAGGGTAAAAAAATTATTTAACTGCAAATATGCAAATGTCCAACCCCACTCAGGTGCGCAAGCAAACGGAGCGGTATATCTTGCGCTCTTAAACCCAGGTGACCCTATACTTGGTATGAGCTTAAATTCAGGTGGCCATTTAACTCATGGAGCTAAAGTTGCCTTATCGGGTAAATGGTTTCGGTCGTATCATTATGAAGTTGATAAAGAAACTGGCCTGATTGATTACAAACAAATAGAAACCCTAGCGTTACAGCATAAGCCTAAAATAATCATTGCTGGAGGTAGCGCTTACTCAAGAATAATAGATTTTAAAAAATTTAGAGAAATAGCTGATAAGGTTAATGCATACTTAATGGTAGATATGGCACATTTTTCCGGTCTAGTTGCTGGCAAAGGCTTTCCAAATCCTATCGATTACGCTGATGTTGTGACATCAACAACACATAAAGTTTTGAGAGGCGCAAGAGGAGGAATCATTTTAACAAATAGAGAGGATTTGATTAAAAAAATTAATTCTGCAGTTTTTCCTGGTTACCAAGGCGGACCATTAATGCATATTATTGCAGCAAAAGCCGTAGCTTTTGGTGAAGCTTTAAAGCCAGAATTTAAGGAATACATAAAATCAGTTCTTGCTAACGCTAAAATCTTATCCGAAACATTAAAAAATAACGGTTTTAAAATATTTTCTGGCGGTACTGATACACATCTAATGTTGGTTGATCTTCGACCATTTAATGTTACTGGTAAAGATGCAGAAAATAGTTTGGGTCGCGCCAATATCACTTGTAATAAAAATGGCATACCATTTGATACTCAAAAACCTACTATCACCTCAGGCATTAGATTGGGAACACAGGCTGCTACAACAAGAGGATTTGGTTTAAATGAATTTAAAAAAGTTGGCGATTTAATCACTAAAGTTATTACTGGCCTATCAAATAACCCCGAAGATAATAGTTTGGTTGAAAACCAGGTTAAAAAAGAAGTTATTGAACTTTGTTCTTCATTTCCAATATATATACATTTAAATAAAGGATAAATTATGCTTTGCCCATTCTGTAAAAAAAAATCAAGTTCAGTTGTAGATTCCAGACCTACTGAAGATGGCGCTGTAATTAGACGTAGAAGAGTCTGCGATTGTGAAAGAAAAGAAAGATTCACCACTTTTGAAAGAGTACAATTCCGTGAATTAACTGTAGTTAAAAATAACGGCCAAAGAGTTCCTTTTGATAGAGACAAATTAACAAAATCAATAATGGTAGCTTTAAGAAAGCGCCCAATAGACGCTGAAACAACAGATAAATTTATATCTAAACTTGTCAGAAATCTTGAGGGTCTTGGAGAAAATGAAATTAAAACAGCAACAATAGGTAAATTCATAATGAAAGAGCTAGCAAGTTTAGATCAAGTTGCTTATGTTCGTTTTGCTTCAGTATATAAAAAGTTTAAAGAAGCTAAAGATTTTGAAGACTTTGTTGGCAATTTAAATGTCTACAAAGAGGAATAGACATTATAGCAAAGAAGATTTAATGCTGCTTACTTTTAAACTTGCAGCTACAAACTTGGGAAATACCTCTGAAAATCCGCCTGTTGGATGTGTAATTGAAAAACAAAATGATATTATAAGCTATGGTATAACAGGCACAAATGGAAGACCACATGCTGAGTATAATGCAATAAAAAAATTAAATAAAAATTCTAACAATTCAACTATGTATATAAGCCTTGAACCATGTTCTCATTATGGAAAAAC
>CABZZR010000027.1 GCA_902530215.1 uncultured Pelagibacteraceae bacterium | reverse complement strand
ATAGTTAATGCAAGAATAATTGATCCAAGATCAAATATTGACGAAATCGGCGGGTTAATAATTGATACAAATGGTATAATAAAAGCAATTGGTAAAAAAGTTTCCAATGGAAACTTACCTTCAGCATGTGAAAAAATTGACGCAAAGAAACAGGTTTTAATTCCTGGAATAGTAGACATGAGAGTATTTGTTGGTGAACCTGGTTTTGAATACAAAGAAAACTTTCGAACACTAAGTAACGCTGCTTTATCTGGGGGTGTCACTTCTGTTGTCTCAATGCCCAACACGTCGCCTGTGATTGATAATGTTTCAATGGTTGATTTTTTAAAAAGAAGAGGAAGAGATAAGTCAAGGATTAACATTTTTCCAGCTGCCTGTATGACTAAAAATTCTGAAGGTAAACAAATGACCGAGTTCGGTCTACTTAAAAGGAAAGGAATTGTTGCTTTTACTGATGGTGTAAAAACAGTTCAAGATACTCAAGTGATGGCAAGAATAATGAATTTTGCTAGTCAATCAAACTCATTAATTATGCAGCATGCAGAGGATAATATTTTATCTAATGAAGGTCTTATAAATGAAGGTGAAATATCAACTAGATTAGGCCTAAAAGGAATACCAGCTTTAGCTGAAAAAATAATTGTTGAAAGAGATTTGTCATTTTTGGAAGAATATTTTTGTAGATATCATATATCCCAAATATCATCAGAAAAAACCTTACAAGTTATAAAAAAAGCTAAAGAGGAAGGAAAAATTTTTACGACGGGTGTTTCAATAAATAATTTATCTTTAAATGAAAATGATATTGGTGATTTTAAAACTTTTTTAAAGCTTTCGCCGCCTCTAAGGACGGAAAATGATAGACTTGCTTTGGTTGAGGGTATAAATGATAATTTAATAGATGTAATAGTATCTGATCATAAACCAGAAGATGAAGAATCAAAAAGACTCACATTTTCACAAGCTGCAACAGGAGCAAGTGGTATAGAAACATTGTTATCACTTGCATTAGAGTTATTTCACAATAAATCAATTAATATTAAAAAATTGGTCGCTTGTTTAACCTCGAATCCTGCAAAAATTCTTGATATAGAAAAAGGAACCCTTCAAAAGGGTAAAGATGCAGATTTTTGTATTGTTGATATAAACAAACCATGGATTGTCGAAAAAAATAAACTGAACTCTAAGTCAAAAAATACACCAATAGAAAAT
This sequence comes from uncultured Pelagibacteraceae bacterium, assembly GCA_902530215.1. Lineage (GTDB taxonomy): Bacteria > Pseudomonadota > Alphaproteobacteria > Pelagibacterales > Pelagibacteraceae > CABZZR01. The sequence goes on along the minus strand of CABZZR010000027.1, from coordinate 2,097 downwards.
AGAAATTTACAAGGACAAGTATTAAAAACTTTTGTAAAGGGTGAAATGCTTTATGAAAAAATTTAGTTGATGGAAATTTTATTAGTTATTTTCTATTCATATTTCTTTGGATCAATACCTTTCGGATTAATATTAATAAAATTTTTTAAAAAAAAAGACATAACTAAAATTGGTTCTGGAAATATTGGCGCTACAAACGTACTTAGAACAAGCGGTAAGTTATTAGGCTCTATCACACTTTTGTTGGATGTGCTTAAAGGTTTTATCCCGGTTGCCATTACAATTATATATTTTGAGCAATATATTCAAATATCATGTCTGATGACTTTTTTGGGACATATTTTTCCAGTTTGGCTTAAATTTAAGGGAGGAAAAGGTGTGGCTACATATCTTGGAATATTATTTGCTGTCTCAATTCAACTAAGTGTATTATTTATTGTTACATGGATAGTTATTTTATTAATATTTAAGTACTCATCTGTGGCTTCCATGTTTTCTTCATTAACAGTATTTGTTGTAATTTTTATAAAAGACAATGCATTAAAATTCATAGATCCTAATTTGAATATAGACATAGATTTAAGATTAATATTATTTATTTTTTTAATATTAATAATTTACACACACAGGAAAAATATTTTAAACCTGAAAAATAAATCTGAGCAAAAAATAAAAATATAGATAAAAGGCGGCTTTTTTATCATTCTTAATCCATAATTTGACAAAACAAATTATATCTGAGAGTAAGTTTTCAGAGATAAAAAATGAATCTAGTAATTGTAGAAAGTCCAGCTAAAGCCAAAACTATAAACAAGTATTTAGGAAAAGATTATAAGGTATTGGCAAGCTATGGGCATATTAGAGATTTGCCATCAAAAAATGGTTCCGTTGATCCTGAAAATAAATTTAAAATGATATGGGAAATCGACAGCTTTTCAAAAAAATATTTAAAAGAAATAACTGATGTCGCAAAAGATTCTAGTAAAATTATTTTAGCTACAGACCCAGATCGCGAAGGTGAGGCTATAGCTTGGCACGTTAAAGAATTTTTAGACGAAAAAAAACTTCTTAAAGATAAAAAAATTGAAAGAGTTGTGTTTAATGAAATTACAAAAAAAGCAGTCACAAACGGTATTGAAAATCCTAGACAAATAGAACCTCTGCTTGTTGATGCTTATATGGCAAGACGTGCTTTAGATTACTTAGTTGGTTTTAATATATCGCCTATCTTGTGGACGAAACTGCCTGGATCGAAATCTGCTGGTAGAGTTCAATCTGTAGCCTTAAAATTATTGACTGAGCGAGAACATGAAATTGAAATTTTTGAACCAAAAGAATTTTGGACATTAAATGTAAATCTAAAAAGTGAAAATGGATCAATCATTAACTCAATTGTTTATCAACTTGACGGAAATAAAATTGAAAAGTTTTCATTTAAAAATAAAAACGACATAAATAGTGCTATTGATAAACTTCAGGAAAAAAATTACAAAATTACCGAATTAACTTCTAAAATTTATACGAGAAATCCGTCAGGTCCATTTACTACTTCAACTTTACAACAATCTTCATCTGGCAAATTAGGTTTTGGCGCTGCTAGAACCATGCAAATAGCTCAAAGACTTTACCAGGGAATTGATATTGATGGTGATACTATTGGTTTAATTACTTATATGAGAACAGATGGCACAAATATTTCAAAAGATGCAGTAAATATTTTTCGTAATTATATAGATAAAAGTTTTGGCAATAAGTATTTGCCAGATGAACCACTAAATTATTCAGGAAAGAAAGCAAAAAATGCGCAAGAAGCCCATGAGGCAATAAGACCAACAGATATAACTAGATCACCTGATGATTTAAAAAAATATTTAAGCACAGATCAATTTAAACTTTATAATTTAATATGGTCGAGGGCTTTATCCTCACAAATGCAATCGGCAAAATTTGATAGAAAATCTATTATCATCAAGTCTGATGATGGTAAAAATATTTTAAAAGCTAGTGGTTCAGTAATTAAGTTTGAGGGTTTTTTAAAGTTGTATAAAAATGAGAATGATGACGATAAAGAAAAAATACTGCCAAATGTTAATAAAG
>CABZZR010000026.1 GCA_902530215.1 uncultured Pelagibacteraceae bacterium | reverse complement strand
AGAAATATGTTCAGTGTTAGATGAATATGTTATTGGCCAAGAATATGCAAAAAAAGTTTTATCTGTTGCAGTACACAACCATTATAAAAGATTAAATTTTGACAATAAAAATAAACAAGACGTAGAACTATCAAAATCAAATATTCTTTTGGTAGGCCCAACAGGTTGCGGTAAGACACTTTTGGCTCAAACTTTGGCAAGAATTTTAGATGTACCTTTTACTATAGCAGACGCGACAACTTTAACTGAAGCCGGATACGTTGGCGAGGATGTAGAAAATATTATACTTAAATTATTGCAGACAGCTGATTACAATGTTGAAAAAGCACAAAGAGGAATAGTTTATATTGATGAAGTGGATAAAATAAGTAGAAAATCAGAAAACCCTTCAATTACAAGAGATGTTTCTGGAGAAGGAGTTCAGCAAGCACTACTAAAAATTATGGAAGGTACGATTGCTAGCGTGCCACCACAAGGTGGACGAAAACATCCTCAACAAGAATTTCTACAAGTAGATACAACAAATATATTATTTATTTGTGGAGGTGCATTTGCAGGACTAGATAAAATAATTTCACAAAGAAACAAAGGAACATCAATAGGATTTGGAGCCAATGTTAAACATCTTGATGATAAATCAAATAGTGAAATTATTAAAGGTTTAGAACCAGAAGATCTTTTAAAGTACGGTCTAATACCGGAGTTTATTGGAAGAATGCCAATTCTAGCTACACTTAAAGATTTAGATAAAGAGTCATTGGTAAAAATTTTAACAGAACCAAAAAATTCTTTGATAAAGCAATATAAAAAATTATTTAAATTTGAAAATATAGATTTGAAATTTACAGATGAGGCAATTATTGAAATTGCCAAAAAAGCTATTAGTAAAAAAACAGGCGCAAGAGGATTAAGATCAATTTTAGAATCATTATTGTTAAAAACAATGTTTGATCTGCCTAATCTAGAAAATGCAACTGAAGTAATAGTGGACGGACCTGTTGTTAAAGGCAAAACAGAACCATTAGTTATATACTCTGATGCAAAAAAACCATCAGGAAAAACTTCTGTCGCATAGGTAAAAAACTAGTTGCAATATTTCTAATAATCCCCATATTTAAGTAATGGTAAATAATCAGCAAATGCCCCTACTTCCACTAAGAGATATAGTAGTTTTTCCTAATATGGTTGTCCCTCTTTTTGTTGGAAGAGATAAATCAATTCAGGCTTTAAATGAAGCCATGAAAAATGACAAAAAAATAATTCTTGTTTCTCAAAAAAATTCAGAAATAGACGATCCAGAAACTGATGATATTTTTTCTTATGGTTGCGAAAGTACTATACTACAATTATTAAAACTGCCTGACGGAACAGTTAAAGTATTAGCAGAAGGTATTAATAGGGTAAAAGTCCTGAATATAACTAACAACAAAAACTACATTACCTGTTCAGTTGAAAAAATTGAAGAAGACACGAACACTAAAATTGATTTATTAACGCTTGCACTTACAGCTGTAAAAAAATTAGAAAAACTAACAAATATTAGTAAAAAAATTCCTATTGATGCAATTTCAAATTTAAAATCGTTGAGAGATCCTTCAAAAATTGCCGATACAATGATTTCACATTTAGTAATTCCTGTTGAAGAAAAACAAAAGTTATTTGAACTTTTTAACGTAGAAAAAAGATTAACAAGACTTATAGAAATTCTCGATAGCGAAACAAGCATAGTAAGTATGGAAAGACGAATTAAAGGTAGAGTTAAAAATCAAATGGAAAAAACCCAAAGAGAATATTATTTAAATGAACAGTTAAAAGCGATTCAAAAAGAACTTGGAGAGATTGAGGATGGGAAAGATGAAATTACAAATCTTCAAAAATTAATCACCAAAGCAAAAATGCCTAAAGAAGTAGCAAAAAAATGTTTATCTGAATTGAAAAAATTAAAATCAATGAGCCCAATGTCAGCAGAAGCTACTGTTGTAAGAAATTATCTTGATTGGATGGTAGAGTTGCCATGGCACAAAAAAGATAAGGTTTTAAGCAATTTGACCGAGGCACAAAAAGTTTTAGATGAAGATCACTACGGGTTACAAAAAGTTAAAGAAAGAATAGTTGAATATTTAGCAGTACAAAAAAGAATAAATAAGATTAAAGGACCAATTCTTTGTTTAGTAGGACCGCCTGGCGTTGGTAAAACTTCTTTAGGTAAATCCATTGCAAGAGCAACAGGAAGACAATTTGTAAGAATGTCTTTGGGAGGAATTAGAGACGAAGCAGAAATACGTGGTCATAGAAGAACTTATATAGGTTCTTTGCCAGGAAAAATAATTCAAATGATGAAAAAAGCCGGAACAAAAAATCCACTTTTTTTATTGGATGAAATAGATAAAGTAGGATCAGATTATAGAGGAGATCCATCTTCAGCATTATTAGAGGCTTTAGACCCAGAGCAAAATACGACTTTTAACGATCATTATTTAGAAGTAGATTATGATTTATCTGACGTAATGTTTGTAACTACAGCAAATACACTTAATATTTTGCCACCACTACTTGATAGACTTGAAGTTATAAGAATTCCTGGTTACACAGAAGATGAAAAAATCAATATTGCAAATAATTATCTTTTGCCAAAACAAATTAAAGATAATGGTATTCAAAATGGAGAATGGGAACTTTCAACAGACACTATCCAGGAAATAATTCGAAGTTATACTAAAGAATCTGGAGTTAGAAATTTAGAAAGAGAAATAGCAAAAGCTGCCAGAAAAACTGTTAAACAAATTGTTTCTGGAGAAAAAACTAAAGTAACAATAGATCCGAAGAATTTATCAGATTTCTTGGGTGTAAAAAAATATAAGTTTGGTGAATTAGAAAACAAAGATGAAATTGGTATTGTTACTGGATTAGCATGGACAGAGTACGGAGGAGAAATACTAAAAATAGAATCAGTCCTAATGCCAGGTAAAGGTAAAATGCAAATAACCGGACATTTAGGAAATGTTATGCAGGAATCAGTCAAAGCAGCAAAATCATTTGTTAGATCAAAAAGCTTAGAATATGGAATAATACCTCCAACTTTTGAAAAAAAGGACTTCCATATACATGTACCTGAAGGAGCTACACCAAAAGACGGTCCGTCAGCTGGTGTTGCAATGGTAACTTCAATCGTGTCATGTATAACAAAAATACCTGTTAAAAGAGATATAGCTATGACAGGTGAAGTAACAATTACAGGCAAAGTGCTACCAATTGGTGGACTTAAGGAAAAGCTTTTAGCGGCTCATCGAGCTGGGATAAAAAAAGTTCTAATACCAGAAGATAATAAAAAAGATTTAACAGAAATACCTAAAAAGGTTTTAGAAGATATTGAGATAACGAGTGTCAAAGATGTCGACAATGTATTGCAAATTGCACTTACTAAAAAACTTAAACCAATTGATTGGGTAGAGGTTGAAAATTTACGTTCATCAGAAAAAGGCCAAAAAAGTAGCGTTGAAAGCACACACTAGATTATTTAATCAAAACTAGTTATTAGATTATTTAAAGAAATTTATAATTTTATTTATTATTTTAACTTGATCACTATTATTGATTTTTTCATGAACTGGCAGCATAAGTATATTTTCAGACAATCTTTGGGAATTTATACAAGTAATTTTGTGATCAGAATATATACTCTCATTT
>CABZZR010000025.1 GCA_902530215.1 uncultured Pelagibacteraceae bacterium | reverse complement strand
GATCACACACTATTAAAACAGCGATTAAAAAAAATGCAAAAAATAAAGATATTGTCTCACCAGGTCATGTTTTTCCTATAGTCTCTAAAGATGGAGGTGTATTAGTAAGAGCGGGACACACAGAAGCATCAGTAGATATAGCCAAGCTATCAAAGAATGGATCCTCAGCAGTTATATGCGAAATTATGAACGATGATGGAACGATGGCTAAAGGTAAAAAAATATTACAATTTGCAAAAAAACATAATTTAAATGTAGGTAGAATAGACGACTTAATAGCGCATAGGCTGAAAAGTGAGAAATTGATCAAACTAAAAAAAACTTCCAATATTACCATTAATAAACAAATGTATAAAATAAAGATCTTTGAAAATTTACTTGATGGTTCTGAACATTTTGCACTTATTAAAGGTAAGATTAAAAAAAATGTACGAATTAGAGTTGTTTCATCCAATATAGTGGAAAGTTACTTGTTAGGAAAAGATTTACCTAACTCTTTTCACAAAACTATAAAATACTTTAAGAACTTTAATGATTGTATTTTAATTTTTATTAGAGATACTAATTTAAAATCGGTTTCTGAAACTTTAAGAAGTTATGAAAATAAAAGGTTTTATATTAAAAAAAACGATAAACTCATTAAAAACTATGGTATAGGAGCGCAAATAATTAGAGCATTAAGTATTAAAAATATGATCTTAGTAACTAAATCAAGAAAAAAAGTAGTTGGATTAGATGGTTATGGTATTAAAATTACGAGACAAGAATTAATAAAATGAAAATTGGGATTGCTATAGCTGATTATTATCCAGAAATCTCTAAAAACTTAATTGGTTCTGTTAAAAATAATCTTAAGAAAAATGGACTTAAAAATTATAAAATTTTTTATACTGGTGGTATTTTCGAAATTCCTTATATTATTTCAAAAAAAATAAATAAATTCGATGCCTTCATAGCTATTGGATGTGTAATTAAAGGTGAAACTCCACATTTCGATTTTTTATCTTCTTCTGTTTTTTCAAGTCTACTTGAGTTATCTATTAAGAAAAAGAAACCTATTATTAATGGAATTCTTACCTGTTTAAATAAAAATCAAGCTCTTATCAGATCAAAAATTGACAAAAAAGATAAAGGCAAAGAATGCGTCAAGGCTTTAATCAAGTTGCTTAATAAGACCAAATAATGTCCGACAAGATTCAAAAAAATCCTAGGGTAATCATTACTCAGCTTTTGTACAGCAGGCACTTAAATAAAGATATAAATTTAAATTTTCCAAATCATCAATACAAGTCTTTTATTAAAAAGGTAGTTAATGGTACCATTGAAAGAAATGAAATAATCACTGATCTCTTAAAAAAAGATTTTAATGAAATTATAAATTTTAAGAAAATAGAGTTGATTATTTTAATTATTATTAAAGCATCAATATATGAACTTTTGTACAGACCTGATACTTCAGAAAAGATTATTATTAATGAATATCTGAATGTTGCCGTATTATTTTCAAATGATAGTAACAAAAAATTTCTAAATGCTGTACTCGACAAAATTGCAAAAAAAATAAGATTAAATGAATGAACTAGACATAATAAACAAGTATTTTAAAAAATTATCTTCTCAAACAAAGGACAAATTAAAATTGTCTGATGATGTATTTATGCATGAAAATAAAATTTGTGTTACTGTTGACACCTACGTAGAAGGTGTGCATTTTTTTAATAAATCCAAAACTAAAGAAATAATATCTAAAGCATTTAGATCAGCAATTTCTGATTTAATTTGCAAAAATGTTAATCCTCATTTTTACTTTCTATCTTTGGCTATTAATAAAAAAAATTTTTCTAAAAAAAAAGTTGAGGAAATATATAATCGTCTTAAATTAGAACAAAAAACATTTAATTGTTTTCTAGCTGGGGGTGATATAGTCAAATCATCTAAATTTACAATTACTTTAATGTTTGTTGGAAAATATAAAAAAAAGTTTTTTAGAAGATCTGGTGCTTTACCAGGGCACGATATTTATGTTTCTGGCGAATTAGGTGATGCTGATGTAGGATTAAATATTTTAAAAAAAAAAATTAACTTAAAAAAAAATAATAATTTTTTTATATCAAAATTTTATTACCCCGATATACAAAAGAATTTTGTTGGCAATTTTAATAATTTAATCTCATCATCTATTGATATTTCTGATGGTTTGTCAAAAGACCTTAATCATATTTTGGCAACTTCTAAAGTTGGAGCTATAATAGACATAAGTTTGATACCTATATCTCACAAATTTTTGTCCGAAGTTAAAAAAAATAATATTAAAATTCAAAATCATATCTTTTCTGGTGATGACTATCAGATACTTTTTACCGCCCCTAAAAAACACAGAGGTAAAATTAATTATTTATCTCTAAATAAAGGAATTAAAATTACACGCATAGGTAATGTTAGCAGACGTAGAAAACTGCTTTTTGTATTAAATAAAAAAGAATACAAAATAAATTATAAAAAAGTGGGGTATATTCACAATTTTAAATAAAGATTTTAGTTGCCTTTAGTGTTTTTTTTTGGCAATTTTCGTTTTTTTCAATTTTGTTAATTTTTATTTAAATGACCAACACTTTAATTCTTATTATATTATCTGGCTTTTTGGCCATAATTTATGGCTTCATAGTAGGAAAACAAATTCTAGCAGCAAGTCCTGGAAATAAGCGTATGCAAGAAATAGCTAGCGCTATACAAGAGGGCGCAAAGGCTTATCTTAACAGACAATATAAAACTATAGCTATTGTTGGTTTGGTAATTCTTGTTGTAATTTCATATGCACTTGGCTTGTGGGTTGGTTTGGGCTACTTTATAGGAGCTTTTCTATCAGGAGCAGCAGGTTATATAGGTATGTTAGTTTCTGTACAAGCAAATGTACGAACTGCTGAAGCATCACGAAAAGGTTTAGCCTCAGGGCTAAATATAGGATTTAAATCTGGTGCAATAACTGGAATGTTGGTTGCGGGTTTAGCTTTATTATCTATTGCAGTTTATTATTTAATCTTAATTAAATTGAATGTAGACACTAGAGAAACTATCAATGCTCTGGTAGGCTTAGGTTTTGGCGCTTCTCTTATATCAATATTTGCAAGATTAGGTGGCGGTATATTTACAAAGGGAGCAGATGTTGGTGCAGATTTAGTTGGTAAGGTTGAGGCTGGAATTCCTGAAGATGATCCACGAAATCCTGCAGTAATTGCTGACAACGTAGGTGATAATGTTGGTGATTGTGCTGGAATGGCTGCAGATTTATTTGAAACATATGCAGTTACTATAGTTGCCACTATGGTACTTTCTTCTATATTTTTTCAATCGCCAGAAATAATGATTTATCCACTCGCTATTGGCGGTGCATGCATAATAACATCAATCATAGGAACTTTCTTTGTTAGATTAGGTTCTAGTAAAAATATAATGGGTGCTTTATATAAAGGATTTATTGCTACAGCTGTTTTGTCAGTTTTAATATTATATCCAGTTACAGATAAAGTTATTGGTTTGGAAACTGTTTATAGTTCTGCTAATGCTAGCTTTAATGGATTTCAATTGTATATTTGTGGTGTAATAGGTTTAATAATCACTGGTCTTATCATATGGGTAACAGAATATTATACAGGTACAAAGTTTAGGCCTGTCATTAGTGTTGCCAAGTCATCAATTACTGGTCATGGAACAAACGTTATTCAAGGTTTGGCAGTTTCTCTGGAAGCTACAGCTTTACCAGCTTTAATAATAGTAGCAGGAATATTATTTACTAATCACATAGCGGGTTTGTATGGTATAGCCATAGCAGTTACTACAATGTTGGCGCTAGCCGGAATGGTCGTTGCTTTAGATGCATATGGTCCTGTCACAGATAATGCGGGCGGTATAGCAGAAATGTCAAATCTTCCTAAAAATGTAAGAAAGACGACCGATGCATTAGATGCAGTAGGAAACACAACAAAAGCAGTGACTAAGGGGTATGCAATTGGATCTGCTGGTTTAGGAGCCCTTGTACTTTTTGCCGCTTATACTGAAGATATAAAATTTTTCTCAAAAGTAAGTGGTTCAAAATTAGAAAATATATCTGTTAGCTTTGATTTATCAAATCCCTTTGTAGTGGTTGGTTTATTAATAGGTGGTATGTTACCTTATTTATTTGGTTCAATGTCAATGCAGGCAGTTGGCAGAGCAGGTGGTGCTGTAGTAATTGAAGTTAGAAGACAATTTAAAAAAATTCCAGGTATAATGAAAAGAAAAAGTAAACCAGATTACGGAAGATTAGTAGATTTATTAACTAAAGCAGCTATTAAAGAAATGATAATTCCTTCTTTATTGCCAGTTTTATCACCAATAATTTTATATTTTGCAATATTATTAATTGGAGGTACAGAAGCTGCTTTATCAGCAGTAGGAGCAATGCTTTTAGGAGTTATTATAACAGGTTTATTTGTAGCTATTTCAATGACTGCTGGAGGTGGAGCTTGGGATAATGCTAAAAAATATATTGAAGATGGTAAATTTGGTGGAAAAGGTTCTGAAGCACACAAAGCTGCAGTAACAGGTGATACCGTTGGCGATCCTTATAAAGATACAGCGGGGCCAGCTGTTAATCCAATGATTAAAATAACAAATATTGTCGCTTTATTGTTGCTGGCAGTAATAGCTCATTAGTTACTTTTTAAACATTTTTTGGCGCATACTTGATAAAAAATTATATATAAAATCTCTTTCACGATTTAATCCTTCGGTAGTCTTTTCAGAAAAATTTATTTTTTGCATTTTTTCTTTGTCATAAAATTCCTTTTCTCTTAAGATTCCGTATTTATCAAACTTTAAAACCAGTACGTTGTTTTTAAGTGTAATATTTTGACCTAACTTCATAATTTTTCCTCTTCCTCTAGTTCTTTCTACATAT
>CABZZR010000024.1 GCA_902530215.1 uncultured Pelagibacteraceae bacterium | reverse complement strand
CCTTTGTATGTTTTCCCTCAATATGTTTGTGGGCTTTTTTTGGATCATCGATTAAAATGATAATCAAAAATTTAAAAGTAAAAAAAATAATTGAATATTTGCTCGCTTTGTTGTTAATTGTTACTGCATTTATAGTTGTTATAGATTAGTTATGACTGAAGAAATTAAAAAAGGTTTACAAGGAGTTGTAGTAGATGAAACAAAAGTTTCTGAGGTTATGCCTGAAATTAATTCCCTTACCTATAGAGGTTACACTGTACAAGAATTATGTGAAAAATGCTCTTTTGAAGAAGTTGCCTATCTCGTTTTAAATGGTGAATTACCAAACAAAAATGAATTAAAGAAATTTAAAAAAATAGAAAAAAAAAATAGATCTATTTCAAAATATTTAGAGAAAATAATAAAAAATTTACCTAAAAATTCTAACCCCATGGATGTTGCAAGAACAGCTGTGAGTATTATGGGTTTAGAAGATAAAGAAACACAAGATAACTCACAAAAAGCTAATATGAGAAAAGCTGTTAGAATATTATCTAAAACTCCCACTGCTATAGCAGCTTTTTTTAGATCTAGAAGAGGTAAAAAAATTATAAAACCTAAAAAAAAATTAACTTTTTCAGAAAATTTCTTTCATATGTGTTTTGGGAAAGTGCCAAAAGCTGAAATTATCAGGGCATTTGATGTGTCTTTAATCTTATATGCTGAACACAGTTTCAATGTATCTACATTTACAGCAAGAACAATAACTAGCAGTTTATCAGACATTCATGGTGCAATTACTGGCGCCATTGCAAGTCTAAAAGGTAGTTTGCATGGTGGAGCCAATGAAGCAGTAATGGATATGATGCATGAAATTAAAAAACCAAAAAATGCAAAAAAATGGATATTGAATGCATTAAATAAAAAAAAATTAATAATGGGATTTGGACATAGAGTCTATAGAAGCGGTGACTCACGAGTTCCAACGATGAAAAAATATTTTATAAAAGTAGCCAAAATTAAAAAAGATGAAAAATTTAGTAAAATTTATGAAATTGTTGAAACTGAAATGATTAAGAAAAAAAATATTTATCCTAATGTTGATTACCCAACGGGTCCTACTTACCATTTAATGGGATTTGATAATGATTTTTTCACACCTATTTTTGTTATGGCAAGAATTACAGGATGGTCAGCTCACATTATTGAGCAACATGGATCAAATAAACTAATTAGACCTTTGTCAAAATATTCTGGACAAGAATACAGAAAAGTTAAATTTATAGATAAAAGGTAATTTTTTTAATTCTTAATCTGGAAAAACTTCTGACCAAGATCCTTTTGTTGATGCTTTTGAATACTCTGTAGCTCTACCTTCAAAGAAATTCATATGTTCAACAGCATTTAACATTGTATCTAGCCATGACAAAGGATTTTTTTTGACTTGATAAATTGGTTCTAAACCAAGCTGGATTAACCTTCTGTTGCCTATCCATCTGATATATTGTTTAACTTCTTCAGATGTTAAACCGTTTATTGGCCCCATCTCAAAAGCAAGATCTATAAATGCATCTTCGTGAGATATAATTGTTCTACAAGCCTCATAAATTTCTTTTTTTAAATTTTCTGTCCAAATGTCTGGATTTTCATCGATAAAAGTTCTGAATAGTCTAATCATTGAATTGCAGTGTAAAGTTTCATCTCTAACCGACCAAGTTACTATTTGACCCATTCCTTTCATTTTGTTTTGTCTAGGAAAGTTAAGTAAAATTGCAAAACTTGCAAACAATTGTAATCCTTCGGTAAATGCACTGAAGACGGCTATTGTTTTTGCTATCTCATGATTTGATTCAGTATTGAATCCTTGCATATAATCATATTTATCTTTCATCTCTTTATATTTCATAAAAGCTGAATACTCAGACTCAGGCATGCCAATTGTGTCTAGTAGATGTGAGTAAGCTGCAATGTGTACTGTTTCCATAGAAGCAAATGATGACATCATCATCAAAACTTCAGTTGGTTTGAACACATTCATGTAATGCCTGATGTAGCAGTTACTGACCTCAACATCAGCTTGTGTAAAAAATCTAAATATTTGAGTTAAGAGATTTTTTTCAGATTGAGTTAAATTTTTTTGCCAATCTCTTACATCGTCACCTAGTGGAACTTCTTCAGGCAACCAATGAATTCTTTGTTGTGTCAACCAAGCATCATAACACCATGGATATCTAAACGGTTTGTAAACGGCCTTACTAGTAAGTAATCCTGATGGTTTTATAAGTTTATCTTTTTCTAATTTAATTACTGACATGATAGACACTCCTCATAATCATCTTCTTTTTTTTCTTCATTTAAATAGACATTTTTTTTAATATCTGTTGATGAACCAGTATTAATATTTTCTGCTCTTTGAATAGATTTAGATCTACAATAATAAAGGCTTTTTAAACCCTTTTTCCATGCCTGAAAGTGTATTTCGTGTAATTGTTTTTTGTGAACATCTGCTGGTAAAAATATATTAACTGACTGTGCTTGTGATATATAAGGTGCTCGATCAGCTCCTAATTCTACAATCCATCTTTGATCCAGTTCGAAAGCAGTTTTAAATACACTTTTTTCATGTTCATTTAAAAAATCTAAATGAGAAACCGATCCCTGGTTTGTTGTAATGCTGGACCATGTTTCTTCATTATCTTTTCCTTTTGATTGAAGAATTTGTTTCAAGTATTTATTTCTTACATTGTATGAACCTGACAAGGTTTTGTGTGTATAACTGTTTGCTGCAATTGGCTCAACTCCTGGAGAGGCACCACCACAAATTATTGAAATTGAAGCCGTTGGAGCTATAGCGGTTTTATTTGAGAATCTTTCTTTAATTCCATACTCTTGCGCATCAGGACACGCTCCTCTTTCTTCAGCTAGTTTAACTGAAGCTTTGTCAACTGACTCTTGAATATATCCAAATATTTTATTATTCCAAACTTTACTCATTACTGATTCAAATGGTATAGATTTTTTTTGTAAAAAGGAGTGAAAACCCATAACTCCTAATCCAACACTTCTTTCACGCATTGCTGAATATTTTGCATCTTTAAATGATATGGGTGCTTTATTAATAAATTCTGACAAAACGTTATCTAAAAATCTCATAACATCTTCTATAAACATTTTATCATCTTTCCATTCATCATAAGTTTCTAAATTTAATGAGGACAAACAACATACTGCTGTTCTATCGTTATTATCTTTATCCATACCTGTTGGTAAAGTAATTTCACTACAAAGATTTGAAGTCTTAACATGAAGACCTGCAAGTTTGTGGTGTTGTGGAATAAGTCTATTAACTGTATCAATATAAATTATATAAGGTTCACCAGTTTCAATTCTTGCAGTTAATAATCTAATCCATAAATTTCTAGCTGATACTGTTGATTGAACAGCGCCATCTTTTGGACTCTTTAATGACCATTGATCATTTGTTTCAACAGCTCTCATAAATGCGTCGCTTACTAAAACGCCATGGTGTAAATTTAAAGCTTTTCTATTTGGATCTCCGCCAGTAGGCCTTCTCATTTCGATAAATTCCTCAATCTCTGGATGATCTATAGGAAGATAACATGCTGCTGATCCTCTTCTTAAAGATCCTTGGCTAATAGCCATTGTTAATGAGTCCATTACTTTAATGAATGGAATGATTCCAGATGTTTTTCCTACTTTTCCAATTCTTTCACCGATGGATCTTAGGTTTCCCCAATAGCTACCAATGCCACCTCCTTTGGAAGCTAGCCATACATTTTCACTCCATAAATCAAGAATCCCATCTAAGCTATCGCCGGCTTCATTTAAAAAACATGATATTGGCAAACCCCTCTCGGTACCACCATTTGATAAAATTGGTGTAGCAGGCATAAACCATAAATTACTAATATAATTATAAATCCTTTGAGCGTGTAAATTGTTATCTGCATATGTGCTTGCTACTCTAGCAAATAAATCTTGGTGGGATTCGTGAAGACCCAAATATCTATCACTTAATGTAGCCTTACCAAAATTAGTTAGACTTTCGTCTTTTGATCTGTCAATTTTTATAGTTATACCTTTATCGTTTTGGAAAAGTTCTGTTGCTTTTGTTAACGAAAATAAATCTAATTTTCTGTCAGAAGTAGGAGCTTTAACTTTTTCCACTTCATTCGTTAAATTTTGAGCGGCTTGTTCTAATGCCAAAGAAAGATTTTTATTCATAGAATACTACCTAGATGGACCTGTTTTTAATTAATCAACTATATGTTGTGTGTAAATTAGCTTTATATACAATATAAACTAATAAATCAACAGAACATTATATGAACATAATATATTTTGCAAGTGTTTAAAGTGAATAGTGTTAAAAACTCTAATAATAATAGATGAAAAAAAATGCCCCAGATAAAAAAAGCATACATAAATCCACTTGGTTTTAGAGAATATGACGCCAGGTGGCTATATAAAAAAGAAATAAACTTAGAGGGAATAAAGCTAGTTGGTAGAGGATTTGGAACTCAAGTAATTAAAAAAAATAAGAGAAGAAATAAAGTTACAGTCGGATATGATTACAGATCTTATAGTGAGGAAGTCAAAAATAAATTTGTAGAGGGACTAATAGAATCTGGATGTAATGTTGAAGATATCGGATTATGTTTATCTCCTACAGTTTACTATGCTCAATTTAAACTAAAAACTGATGCAGTGGCAATGATAACAGCCAGCCATAACGAAAATGGATGGACTGGAATTAAAATGGGAATTGAGAAAGGTCTAACTCATTCAAAAAATGAAATGATAGATTTGAAAAATATAGTATTAAATAGAAAATTTTCTATTGGAAAAGGTAATTATAAAAAAATCAAAAATTTTAATAAAAAATATATAAGTTTTTTGTCTAAAAATTTACTTAAAAATAAAATAAAAGTTGTCGTGTCCTGTGGTAACGGTACAGCAGGCATATTTGCTCCTAAAATTTTAAAAAAAATTGGC
>CABZZR010000023.1 GCA_902530215.1 uncultured Pelagibacteraceae bacterium | reverse complement strand
ATTAAGTAATTCCAACGAATATTTGGAATTAAGAGCCATAGCAGATTCTGAAGCTTTAAAAATTAGATATACTGATAAATCTATATACTCTAAAAATGAACCAGTAGGAAAAATCGAAAAAGAACTTTATAAAACTGCTGAAAAAATTAGGTATGAAAAGATTGGATCAAATTATTTTGAGGGGATTAAAAAAAATTTAAATAATTATTTTCAAAATAAATTAAAAAAAAGTGAACTTTCTGAGTCAAAAAATCTCGATACCGAAATAGTTGAAACTTTTGAATTATATTTGAGAAATATTATATTCGAAGAAAAAAATGATCATCAGGCTAATAAATTAAATTCTGAATTTAAAAAAAAATTTAGCAAAGAAGTAAATAATGAAATGATAAAGCTTAAAAATCTAATTAATGATCAAAATAAGTTTTCCAAAGCTATTTCTCAATTAATAAATAATCTTAATTTACAACAAAACAATGAAGAAGAAAAAAATGAAAGTAAAGAAAACAAAAATGAGGAAGAGTTAAAAAACAATGAAAATGAAGAGACTAAGAGCGACGTGGTCGAACAAAAGGATGATGATGATTTAAATACTGAGTTAGGTTTAAGTGAATTAAGCGATAAAAGTGATGTAAATAATGAAGATTTAAATGAAGGCAAGGAATTAGAATTTAGTCCTGAAAATAACAAAAGATTCGATAATAAATTAGGCAATAAACTATATAAAATTTTTTCAAGGGAATTTGATGAAGTTTCTAAAGCAGAAACTCTAGAAACAGAAGATGAGCTCCTAAGACTTAGAAAAAACCTAGATCAACAATTAATGAATCTTAAAAATGTTATTTCTCAACTAGCTAATAAGTTACAAAGAAAATTACTTGCTAAACAAAATAGATCTTGGGAATTTGATTTGGAGGAAGGTTTGTTGGATAGTGCAAAACTTTCAAGAGTAATTATAGATCCAACTAGCCATTTATCTTATAAAATAGAAAAAGATATAGAGTTTAAGGACACTGTAGTAACTTTATTAATTGATAATTCAGGATCAATGAGAGGTAGGCCAATAACGGTTGCTGCAATTTGTGCTGATATTTTGTCAAGAACTTTAGAACGTTGCTCTGTCAAAGTAGAAATATTAGGATTTACTACAAAGAACTGGAAAGGCGGACAAAGTAGAGAGCAGTGGATCGCTAGAGGGAAAAAAAATAACCCGGGAAGATTAAATGATTTAAGACATATTATTTATAAACCAGCAGATATGCCTTGGAGGCAAACAAAAAACAATTTAGGTTTAATGTTAAAGGAAGGTATTTTAAAAGAAAATATAGATGGTGAAGCTATTATATGGGCATCTAAAAGATTAATGAAAAGAAAAGAAGAAAGAAAAATTTTAATGATAATTTCAGATGGAGCTCCAGTTGATGATTCTACTTTATCTGTAAATTCTGGAGATTATTTAGAAAAACATTTAAAAGAAACTGTTAAATATGTTGAAAACAATACACCTATTGATGTAACTGCGATAGGCATAGGCCATGATGTTACTCGATATTATAAAAAAGCAATTAAAATTAATGATGTCCAAGAATTAGGTGATGTAATGATAAATCAAATAACTAATTTATTCTCGGAAGATAACAATAAATTAAATTAGTCCTTATTTAAATCTTTTCTACTAGTCTAATATTTTTTGTAAAATAAATTAAAGTTCTAAAAGGTATTAGTAAAATCATTGCTACTAAAAACTTTACACTAAGATCTCCAAAAGCTAGATATATCCAATTAGATGATGTTGCGTAAAAAGCAATAAAAAAAAATATAAAAGTATCAATCGTGGATGAGAAAAGTGAGGAAACTAAAGGTGGCAAAAACCAAATTTTATTTCTTAATATATCAAATATTTTAACATCTATTAGTTGTGCAATTAAAAAAGCTAACCCTGAACCAATAACTATTCTAAGAGCAATCAAATCTATATTGCTGAAAGCTAAAAAAAATGAAAAAAATACACCAACAACAAAACCTATATAAACAATTTTTTTTGCAGTTTTAGGTCCAAAAATTCTATTTGTAGAATCTGTAATTAAAAATGCAATAGGATAAGAAAAAGCACCATAAGTTAAAATGTTATCTAAATTATGGTACTTGAATGGAAATTGTACTAGAAAATTAGATAATGTTACTACTCCAGCCATTAAAACTGCCAGGCTCAGAAAAAAAACGTCAGTTTTTTTAAGTGTCATTTTTATGATTTTAAAAGAATCTGCTTTTTGTATTTTTTTACTCTATTTGAAAGTTTTATATTTTTTGCGGTTTTTAAAAAATTATCTATACCGCCTTTATAATCTACAGTTTTTAATGCAGCATTACTTACTTTGATTTTAATTTGTCGCTTTAAAATTTTGCTAGCAAAACTTATATTTTTAAGATTTGGATAAAACTTTCTCTTAACCTTGTTGTTAGCGTGGCTAACCTTGTGGCCTTTTAGCGGAGATTTGCCTGTTAATTCGCATCTTCTAGACATATAAAAATTCCTAACACGGTATAGTTCTGAAATATAACATCGTCAAGGTTATTTATTATTGACAACTTTAATTACGAGGAATAGGTATATTTAGGTTTTCCAAATGGAAATATATTTACCTATAGCCGAAGTTCAAATAAACGTATTATTAATACTTTTTGTGAGTTATGTAATAGGCTTTTTATCTGGTCTATTTGGTGTTGGTGGTGGTTTTTTAATGACACCTTTTTTAATTTTTATGGGTATTCCTCCAGCATATGCAGTTGCTAATGAAGCTAACAATATTTTGGCATCATCAACTTCGGGTACTTTGACACACTGGTTTAAAAAAACAATGGATCTAAAAATGGGTTGGATGATCATAGGAGGGGGTTTGATCGGAACTGCATTTGGAATGTTTACTTTTGGATATTTCAAGGGAATAAACAAAATAGATATAGTTATAACACTGGCTTACATGTATGTCTTGGCAATTATAGGAAGTTTTATGCTTAGAGACGGGATCATGGAAATAGATAGAATTAAAAAAAAAGTTACAATTAAAAAAAAATTACATACTCACTATTGGATTCATGGACTGCCTTTTAGAATGAGGTTTAAAAAATCTCAGGTATATGAAAGTGCTTTGGTTCCGATATTCTTAGGTATTATAGTTGGTTTTGTTGCAGCAATCATGGGTGTTGGTGGAGCATTTCTTATGGTTCCTGCTATGATATATCTAATTGGGATGCCAACTAAATTGGTTCCAGGAACATCTTTATTTGTAACAATATTTGTAACTGGATTTGTGGTTGCCTCTCATGCTTTTGCATATAATACTATTGATTTAGTTCTTGTTTTAATTTTAATTACTGGTTCTATCGCTGGAGTACATACTGGCCAAAAAATTGGGCAACGACTACAAGGATCAGAATTAAAAACTTTACTTGCATTGTTAATGTTGGGAGTGGGTATCTTAATGGCTTATGACACTTTTTTTAGAAATGGATCTGGAACTCCTGGAATAAGAATTCCAACGGATAAGGTATTGGAGATAAGTGAATTTGGAAATACGATATACAATTTGTCTGTTAAATATCCTGTTGTTTATGGAGTGTCATCTATTTTATTAGCACTTGTTGCTGGTGTAGCAATTTCATTTATTAGAAGACAAATAAGTAGATGGAGAGCTGAAAGAATGAAAAAACCAGCAATGTATTAATGACCACAACTTTGTCTATAGCCTTTTTGGCTGGATTATTAAGTTTTTTATCGCCATGCGTTCTTCCACTTATTCCTGGATATATTTCTTATATTTCAGGAACTTCCTATGAAAAACTTATTAAAAAAGAAAAAAATTTTATAACATTAAAAATAATTTTTTTTGCTTTAGGTTTTTCCTTAGTTTTTATTGCGTTTGGATCAACAGCTTCAATTATAGGCAAGTTTTTTTTAACTAATTCTGAAATTTTCAGAATTTTAGCTGGTGTTGTAATAATTTTTTTTTCGCTACAAGTACTTCAAGTTATTAATATAAAATTTATGAATAAAGAAATAAGATTTTTCACTGATCGCTATAAAAAAAATTTAGCATTTCCAATGCTTGTGGGTGCAGCTTTTGGTTTTGGATGGACTCCTTGCATTGGTCCTATTTTAGGATCAATTTTAACTCTTGCTGCATTAGAAGAAACTTTCGGCAGAAGTATTATGTTGCTTGTGTTTTATTCCTTAGGCCTAGCTGTGCCTTTTATAATTTCAGGTATTTTAATTAGTAAATTTTTGTTTTTTTCGAAAAGTATTCGTAAATATATGCCTATAATCATGAAAGTAAGTGGCATAATATTATTGCTAACTGGAGTTGCTATATTAACAAATCAACTTCAAATTTTAGGATTTTTTATGTTAGAGTACTTTCCTTCTTTGGGTAAAATCGGATAGTTAATTATCAATACCTACTGCACTACTAATGTTGTTTATTCCTTTGTTCTTCAAAATTTTGATTAATTCTTTTTTAATTTCCTTTGCTACCGATGGTCCTTTGTAAACTAAACCAGTGTAAAGTTGCAAAAGGGATGCGCCAGCAGAAATTTTTTCATAAGCTGATTTACCGGAATTTATACCACCAACTCCTATGATTGGAATCTTTCCATTAAGTTTTTTGTAAAACTTTTTAATTAAATCTGTTGATAATGCTTGCAAAGGCTCCCCCGAAAGTCCACCTTCTTCCTTTTTATTATCGCTTGTTAAATTGTGTCTGTTTTTGTTTGTAGTGTTGGTAAGAACTAAAGCCGATATATTACTTTTCTCCGCAATATTAGATATTGTAGCAACATCATTTTCATGAATATCTGGAGAAATTTTTAATAGAATTGGGGTCTTAATACTGCTTTCATTTTTAATTTTGTTTATAGAAAACAAAAGATCTTCTAGTTTTCCTTCCTCATGAAAATCTCTCAACCCATCAGTATTTGGAGAGGAAATATTAACAGTAACATAATCAGCTACCTCAATAAAATTTTTAAAGCACAAGCAAAAATCGTTTTTTTGATTTTTTGTATCTTTATTGGGCCCAATATTCACTCCTAATATACCTTGCTTCTCATGTGATTGAATTCTTGTTTTGATTATTTCCATGCCATCATTATTAAATCCAAGTCTATTAATTAATGCATTATCATTTTCTAGTCTAAATATTCTGGGTTTTGGATTGCCAAATTGCTTTAATGGTGTAACCGTTCCAACTTCAACA
>CABZZR010000022.1 GCA_902530215.1 uncultured Pelagibacteraceae bacterium | reverse complement strand
TTTTAAAATCAAAATCTTTATAATTATCGTATGGTTGAGCTTTTCGTAAATCCCACGCAACACCTGATCCTCTGAGCATAACTCCCGAAAAACTATGGTCTAAAGCTTCCTGCTTTGTAACTACACCAATATCAACATTTCTTTGCTTGAAAATACGATTATCAGTAAGTAATTTTTCCAAATCATCTATAACTTTTGGAAAATTATCACAGAAAGATACAATATCTTCACTTAATCCTCTTGGTAAATCTTGATGGACACCTCCTGCTCTAAAATAATTTGCATGAAGCCTAGAACCAGATGCTCTTTCATAAAAAGTCATTAAAGTTTCTCTTTCTTCAAAACCCCAAAGAGAAGGCGTGAGTGCTCCTACATCAAGTGCTTGTGTTGTTATGTTTAGAAGGTGGCTTAATATCCTGCCAATTTCAGAAAACAAAACTCTAATATATTGTGCTCTTATTGGAACCTCAATATTCAGTAATTTTTCAATAGCCAATGCAAAAGCATGCTCTTGATTCATGGGGGCAACGTAATCAAGACGATCAAAGTATGGCACAGCTTGCATATATGTTTTGTGTTCAATTAATTTTTCTGTTCCTCTATGCAAAAGACCAATATGAGGGTCAGCTCTTTCAACAACTTCTCCATCTAATTCTAAAATTAATCTTAAAACACCATGAGCTGCAGGATGCTGGGGGCCAAAATTTAAATTCATGGTTTTTTTTTCTTTTGTCATTTATTTTTATCTTTATTTTGTATATCGGTAACGTATTCAGTTCCTTTCCACGGACTAATAGAATCAAAATCTCTATAATTTTGATCCAACTTAACTGGTTCATATAAAACTTTTTTTGTATTCTCATCGTACCTAACTTCATTATGACCAGTTAGAGGAAAGTCTTTGCGTAACGGGTATCCTTTAAAATCATAATCAGTAAGTATTCTTCTTAAATCTGGATGATTTTTAAACTTGATACCGTACATGTCAAAAACTTCTCTTTCCATCCAGTTTGCTGATGGAAAAATTTTTGTTATCGACTCAACAGGTGTCTTTTCATTTATTTCAATATTAATTATTACTCTAAAGTTATTTTCGTGACTTAATAATAAATAAACTACTTTAAACCTTTTTTCTTTTTGTAAAAAATCAACTGCAGTTATATCTATTAATTGTTTAAATTTGCATCTCTCGTTAGTCTTGAGATACAAAATAGTGCTATACAAATCCTCATTGGTCACCTCTATATATAGTTGATTGAAAATTACTTTTGAAAGTCTGACCGCGGTACTTAAATCAGAATTTACAGTTTTTTCTAAATCATAAACGGTTTTTTGCATTATCCTCTAATTCTTTTTTATATATTTTATCTTGCTAAAGTTCCTTCTCTTCTAATTTTTTTTTGTAATTGTAAGATTCCATATAAAAGAGCTTCAGCAGAGGGCGGGCAACCAGGAACATAAATGTCAACCGGAACAATTCTATCACAACCTCTAACTACAGAATAAGAGTAATGATAATATCCACCGCCATTTGCACAACTGCCCATAGATATTACATATCTTGGCTCTGGCATTTGATCATAAACTTTTCTTAAAGCTGGTGCCATTTTATTTGTTAAAGTTCCTGCAACGATCATTACATCTGATTGTCTTGGTGAAGCTCTTGGTGCTGCACCAAATCTTTCAAGATCATATCTTGGCATTGAGGTTTGCATCATTTCAACTGCACAACAAGCTAAACCGAAAGTCATCCAATGTAATGATCCTGTTCTTGCCCAATTTATTAAATTTTCAGATGAAGTTGTTACAAAACCTTTTTCACTAAATTCTTTAGCGATATTTTTAAATTCTTTTGGTATTTTTTTTTCTTTTTCTGTAAAGTTAATCATTTTTTTTTTATTCCCACTCTAGTGCGCCTTTTTTCCATTCATAAATAAAACCAATTGTCAGGATAGACAAAAAAATCATCATCGACCAAAATCCTAGGGCACCTATACTGCTTAATGAAACGGCCCAAGGAAACAAAAAAGCTATCTCTAAATCAAATATAATAAATAAAATTGCTACCAAATAAAATCTGACATCAAATTCCATTCTTGAGTCGCTAAATGGTTCAAATCCGCATTCGTAAGCTGAAAGCTTTTCTGGTGTTGGATTTTTGGGTGAAAAAATAAAATTTACAAAAATGAAAGCTGAACTAATTATGATTGCTATAGCCAAAAATATAACAATAGACAGATAATTTCCTAAAAAAGTGGTAGCCATTGTCACTTAATATATAATATTTTTGCCATTTCTTATATATGACAGAAGCGACATTTTGTTAATTTACGGTTGTAAGTTATTAATTAAATATGATAAATTAAGTCTCAAATTAACCCATGAAATTTAGTAATCATGAAATGTAGAACTTTGCTAATTGTTCCTCCTTGTGGTCCTTCTGCCACATCATATCCTCCTTATGGAGCGCTTTATATTGGAACATACTTACAAAACAAAGGTTATGAAGTTAAAGTCCTAAATATCGACCTAGAAAGGTTAGATAATGCAGAAACACTCAGAAGAATTAAAGAGTACGATCCAGACATTATAGGATTTTCAGCTATTGTTTCTAATAGCTACAAATATATTAAAGATTTATCTTTTGAAATTAAAAAAAATTTTCCAAAAATATTTATGCTTATGGGAGGACAACTTTCATACGCAGCAAAAGTAGTATTAACGCACACTCCAGTTGACCTTATTGTGATTGGAGAAGGAGAAAATACTATAATAGAACTTTATGATTATTTAAGTGGAGATCCAACTTTTAAAGACTCAACAGGTGTAGCTTATAAAGAAGTAAAAGGTGAATGGGTCAAAAAAAATCAAACGGTCAGTTGGTTGGGTAAAATTAATGGAATAGCGTACAAAGAAAAAAATGGCGAAATTATTTATACTGAAATGGTGAAACAAATTCCAAATTTAGATGATCTTTCAATTCCAAATTATAATTTAATAGATATGAAAAGTTATTTGCTAACAGGTAAACAACGTTTTGGAGATTTTCACATTAAAGACCCAAGATTTTATGAACCTCATAGACAGGATAAAAAAGCATTTACAATAATGACTGGAAGAGGATGTCAGGCAAAATGTTCTTTTTGTACTCGTGGAGTTCGTGGATTAAGAAAACATTCCCCAGAATATATATTAGATATGATGGAACATCTTATAAAAGAATATAATGTAGGATTTTTTACATTTGGTGATGAATCTTTTGTATCTTCAAAAAGATGGGTCTTAAATTTCTTAGAAAAATTGAAAGCAAGAAACCTTGATATTTTATTTTATATTCTTGGAGCTAGAGTTGATATTATAGATCGTGAATTAATTTTTGCACTTAAAGAAGCAGGATGTTTTATGGTTGAATATGGTTATGAGTCTGGTTCACAAAGAATGTTGGATACAATTGAAAAAAGAACTACTGTGACTGAAAACTATAGAACTCACAGATTAACAGTGAAAGAAGCAGGAATGAATACCGTGCCAGCTTTTGTTATCAACCTGCCTGGGGAAACGAGCGAAACAATAAGTGAAACTATACAATTTATAAAATCTTTAGAACTAGATGAACCAATGTTTTTAGTAAAATACGCTCAAGCTCAACCAGGAAGTCCTCTTTACGAATACGGCCTTTTATCTGGAATGATCAAGGATGAAGATCAATATCTCTATAATATTTACGAAACACATCCGGGAGACCTTGATGTAGCATTTAAAAATAATGTATTACATAATTTTTCAAAACAACCATTGGATGAGGTTTTTTCATGGCAAGAATGGATGTTAAGTGAAATTAAACAGGATTGTGATAAACGAAATAATAAAAAATCAGATATATTTAATGAAAGTACTTCACTATCAGGTAAACCTGGTGAATATGCTAAAAAAGCTGAAGGAATGATTAAAACTTTTTTGAAAAAGTTTATTAGAAAAGCTAGAAAAGACATTAAGGTTTTTGGTAAAAAAATTACTATCTATTATCCACTGCCAGTTCAATATAAAAGCTCATTAATTAAAAAACTGAGCAAAACATATCTGAATGGCTCTGCCAAGGATAAGGAACTTTACAAACTTATTAGAATAAGCAATGAATTGTCTGTTAAAAAACTAGGCAAACCAATTAAAAGAGATGCTAATGGAAATGCCATTAATGTTAAAAAGATAGAAGATAAAAAAATAAATCCAGATATAAAATTGTATGAAGAGGAAGTCGAAGATTTTAGAATCAAGAGATATGAGTCTTTAAAAGTTATTTGTGAAGATTATAGAAGATCTGGAAAAAGCACCAATGCATTTGCTATAGATGTCAGTAGTTTGCCTACTCATACTAGCGGCATGTAATTTCAAAACTGAAAAAAATAAATAATTATAAATCACTTACTAAATTACTTAAATGGCGGGAGTGACGGGACTCGAACCCGCGGCCTCCTGCGTGACAGGCAGGCGCTCTAACCAAACTGAGCTACACCCCCAATGGTGGGCGGTAAAGGACTCGAACCTATGACCCTCTCGGTGTAAACGAGATGCTCTACCAACTGAGCTAACCGCCCAATATAAAACAAAATGTGGTATACATCAAAAATATAGAAATGTAAAAAGCTAATTATAAAAAATTATAAAGTATGATTTACGATAATGTTGTAGTTGGATCAGGTTTTAGTGCACTTGGCTGTATTGTTGAATTACTAAATTCCAATAAAAAAGTCTTGTGTATCGATAAGTCCAGCAAATTAAATCCAAATAATGAAATAAATTATAATTTGATTTATGACAAACAAAATTTACCTCTTAAAAGTTTTGACTTTGAAGAACAGATAAATACACCATTTGATCCACTTAAAATAAATGAAAGCTATTCATTTGGAGGATTATCAAATGTTTGGGGCTCTAAATGCACAAGATTTTTTCCAAGTGAATTCGAAACGTGGAATATTAATTATAAAGATTTAGAAAAATTTTATGAAAAATGTGAAAAAATACTTAATGTTAATCATTTTAACGATTTAATATCTAGGGAGCTTAAAATCAAAAGAGAAAACTTAAATGATGAAAAACTAAATATTTATAGTGAATTTATTAAAAAAATGTTTGCTCAACAAAAAGAGGATAAGGATTTTGTATATGGTTTTTCAAGAGTTGCGATTGACAGTAAGTGTTATAAGTGCGGCAACTGTTATTTTGGGTGCCCAGATAACTATATATTTAAAACTAAATACTTCTTTCAAAAATTAATAGATGAAAAAAAAATTGAATTTAAATATGGTTTAGATTTAAAAGAGTTTAAATTAAAAGATAATAATATACATCTTAAATTTAAAAATTCAGAAGAAAATATTGTTACTAAAAGATTATTTCTTGGCGCTGGACCAATACAAACAGCTAAAATAATAGTCAATTCATTAAATATTACAGAAGGACTATATATAAAAGAAAGCCAAAGTTTCTTTGCACCATGTATTTACCTGGGCAAAAGTATTAAAAATATCTACAATCATCAAACTGCAGCTGATGGAATTGTTATTTTCAAAGAAAATAAAAAACTAAATACTAAAAATTTGTACCATCATTTTAAATACGATCAGAAATTATTGGAAATTGTTCTAAAACATAAATTTGGAATACTTTTCTATTTAATTCCAAAGTTTATAGTTAAAAGAATTTTTATCGACGCTGGTCTTGTTCATAGTGACA
>CABZZR010000021.1 GCA_902530215.1 uncultured Pelagibacteraceae bacterium | reverse complement strand
AATAAACATAGGTGCTATAATTAAACAGTCGCCTGTAGCTTTAAAATTAACGCCTGCTTCATAACATGATTTAAAACATTCGTAGCCAGCTTTGCCAGGTCTTTCTTTTAATTTTATATCAATTCCTCCCATCATTCCATATCCTCTGATATTCTCTACTGCATCAAGATCTTTTAATGAAAATAATCCATCTAAAAAATATGAAGACATTTCTTTTGATCTATTAAAAATATCTTCTTTTTCAAATATATCTTGAACGGCCAATGCTGCGGCTACTGATATAGGTATACCTGAATAAGTATAACCATGAAACAACTCTACTGCTCCTTTTGGAGATGCATCCATTACTGTATCGTAAATCTCTTCTTTAACTGCAACAACACCCATGGGAACAATTCCATTAGTTGTGGCTTTTGCCATAGTAATAACGTCAGGTGTTACTTCAAATTCTTTTGCTGCAAAAGAAGAACCCATTCTTCCCCATCCCGTTATTACTTCATCAAATATTAAAATTATCCCGTTTTTGTCACATATTTCTCTTAATCTTTTTAAGTATCCTTTGGGTGGAACTAATGTCCCAGTAGACCCTGCAACTGGTTCCACAATACAAGCTGCAATATTCTCTGATCCAAAATTTTTACAAATTCTATCTAAATCATCGGCCATTTCTGCTCCGCTTGAAGGCTGACCTCTAACAAATTTATGTTCTGGTAAATGAGTATGTCTCATATGAACGACACCAGGCATGAGAACGCTAGCAAAAGTTTTTACATTATTTATCATGCCGCCAACTGAAGTAGCACCAATATTCATTCCATGATAAGCTCTTTCTCTTCCGACAAATCGAAATCTTTGACCTTGTCCCTTAGCTTTATGGTAGGCAATTACTATTTTAATTGCAGTTTCTACAGCGGTAGATCCACATATTGTGTAAAAAATTCTATTTAAATCTCCAGGAGTATGTTTTGCGATTCTTTTAGCTAGTTCAAAAGATCCACCAAAACCTTGTTGAAACGGCTGCACATAATCTAGCTGTTCTAATTGTTTAGTAATTGCATTGATTATTTCTTTTCTTCCATGACCTAAGGGATTACAAAATAATCCAGAACTTGCATCAATTTGTGTTTTGCCTTGGTGGTTTTTTAGGTATACGCCTTTAGCCTCAGTAATTAATCTTGGATTTGCTTTAAAATCTTTATTGGAAGTAAACGGCATCCAATGCTCTTGCAGAGAATTCGGAATTTTTGATGTATCAAATGTGCTCATTTTTTTTATAGATAAATTTATATTTGAATTTGTAGACTAATATTTTAATAGAAACTACCTATAAAAATATGTTTGTACAACTTATGGTAGTATTTTATTTTGTTTTACATATCCTCAATTATGATTTTAAATAACCCAGTTAAGCTTAACAATTAATATAGAGGGGAAATAATGAAAAAAACAATTAGTTTATTTCTAGGAAGTCTGTTCGCTTTTATCTTAAGCGCTACAGTAGCATACTCTGCTGCTAACGAAGTTAGAGTGGCATTTTTCTTAGAGTGGGCAACTCCAAATCAAGAGGCTAAAGTTAAAAAAGTATTTGATGATGCCTTAGGAGTACCTGTTAAATGGACAAATTTTGCAACTGGTGGAGAGATGACTGAAGCTATGTTATCTGGAGATATTGATATCTCTTACTCACAAGGATTAACACCATTTGTAAATGCAGTTAACGCTAAAGCACCTATCAAGCTAGTAGATATCGCTGTTACATACGGAATGGGAAATACAACTTGTATCGTATCTAACGCATCCGGTATCACTAAGGCTAATGCTGCACAGCTTGAAGGTAAAAAAGTTGCTGTTCCAGTTGGAACTATGGCTGACTATGTTTTTAAAGAAACAATGAAAGTCGTTGGTGCTGATGCTGGTAAAGTGTCAGTTGTTGATATGAACCCAGAAGATGGTTCTGCTGCTTTACAAAATGGTGATGTTGCTATGGCTTGTCTATTCGGTGGTAAATCTATCGAGAATGCACTTAAAGCAGGTACAAGAATGTTGTCTGTTAAAGAAGCAACTGATGCTGGAATATCTGGTATTGATATAACTTCTGTAACTAACAAATTCTTAAAAGAAAACCCAGGAATGGTTCAAACTTTTGTAGAAATAACTCATGAGTACAATGCTAAATTTAGAGCAGGCAAATCTAATATGAATATTATAGCTAAAGATGCAGCTATGGATCTTGCTGGCACTAAGAAACAAATGGGTGGTTTCGGATTCCCAGATGCGGCTACAATAAAATCTAAGTATATGAATAAAGGTGGAATACTTATGAAATATTTAGATGTAATGGGCAATATGTTTGCTACTGCAGAAAATCCAGCTCTTAGAAATTACTCAAAAGTGGTTACTACTAAGTATCTACCGTAAT
Source organism: uncultured Pelagibacteraceae bacterium (assembly GCA_902530215.1). Lineage (GTDB taxonomy): Bacteria > Pseudomonadota > Alphaproteobacteria > Pelagibacterales > Pelagibacteraceae > CABZZR01. The sequence goes on along the minus strand of CABZZR010000021.1, from coordinate 3,472 downwards.
TTAAGAGTTATATAAAATATTAATAGGCGCCAATTTTAATAAATTGGTGCCTATTTTTTTAGTAAAAATTTTAATATATTATTTTTTATGAGCGATTTGATTTCACAAAAAGTCAACATGATATTTAAGTCTACCAAAGGAGAGACTGTTCATGCTCTTAAGGATATAACTTTTACTTTAAAAAAAGGTGAACTTTTAACAGTTCTTGGTCCATCAGGATGCGGGAAAACAACTTTATTAAATATAGCAGCTGGGTTTCTTAGACCTACATCAGGAACTATTACTTTGGGCAACAATGAAATAGATGGTCCTGGAGTTGAAAGAGGAATGGTATTTCAACAAGGCGCTTTATTTGAATGGTTGACTGTAAATGAAAATGTAAATTTTGGTTTACGGATGAAAAAAGAAGATCCTGCTAAAACAGCTAAAAAAGTTGAAGAGTGGCTTGATATCGTTGGATTAAAAGGTTTTGGAAATACTCCTACTTATCAATTATCCGGTGGAATGCAACAAAGAGTAGCTCTCGCAAGATGCTTAATAAACGATCCTGATTTAATTTTAATGGATGAACCATTGGGTGCCTTAGACGCTTTAACTAGAGAAAAAATGCAATCTTTAGTTTTAAAAATTTGGAAAGAAACTGGAAAAACAATTATCTTAATTACTCACTCGGTTGAAGAAGCTTTATTACTGGGTGAAAGAGTATATGTGATGGCCCCTAGACCAGGACGAATACATAAAGAATATAAACTTCCTTTCGCATCATTGGGTCTGAAGGGTGATTTAAGAGAAATAAAAAACAATAAAGAATTTGTATCTAAAAGAGAAGAGATACTGACCATGATTTGGAACATGGAAGAAGAAATTATGGGTAAAGAAATATAAAAATGATTACAGGATTTATTACATTTTTTACTATTTTTGCAGTTGTTGGTGCAATTCTCTATGGACGAAGATTAGTCAAAACAGAAAAAAGTGATGCTGTTTTTGGAAACCCAGAAAGAGCCAAGGGAGGAATACATTGGGTTGTAGTTGGGTCCAGTTTTCTTTTATTGTCTTGGCTTTATTATTCGTGGGATATAGCAAAATCTTTCTATCCAAAATCAGCTAACGAACTTTGTCAAGTTGCTAAAGTTAATGAATCATTGTTATCTTTAAAATATCTTTTCCCAATTGTAGAAAGGCAACATAAAAGTACAGCAATTATTAAACGTGAAAATACCAATATAGAAAATAAAATAATTTTAATAAAAAATGATTCGAATTTGAAGAGTCAAGATAAAGAAATATTTATAGACATACTTAGCAGCACTAAACTAATGATTCCCTCATTAACTGATGAACGGTATTTGGAAGATGAGACGCAAAACATAATAAATCAATTAACTGCAAGATTAAATAAACTTACAGAAAATTTTCCAAAAGATACCTATCCAAAGTTAAATGAAGAGGAAAAATATGAAATAAATGAAGGTTTAAAAAAACAGTTAGGCTGGGGCGCAACCGGTATGGAAGTTCCACCTATTCCTGAAAGCACGAGAGGTTTAAAATTTCATGCAGCTGCTGCAGAATTAAATTCTATTAGTGATGAATTTTTTGAAATGAGAAATCATAATCCTGAATACTTAAGGAAATCAGAATTAATTTTTTCTGAAATAAAAGAATACATGGATGGATTGGATGATGGTCTAGAATTAGATTATATTAAAGATATAAAAAAACTTGTAAGAAGAATTGAATACGCGAGTATATTCCCTCCTAAAACTTTAGATGAATTGGAACGAGCAATCAGATCTTTTGATAAAGTTCAAAAAAAAGAGCAAGGAAATTTAAAAACCATAGATATCTTTTTGTTCCCAGCTGGAACTATAGTTGCTAGCGGTCCTCAATGTTCTGAAGCAGGTCCTGGAAGATGGCTACCAAAACCATCAGATACTTTTAGAATTTTTGGTGAAATGTTAAAGCCAAGTGTTGGATACAAAATGATTCCTATGCTTTGGTATGAAATGATGGGAGTTAATAGGATAGTTGGGTTTATTCTTCCTGATTGGATAGCTGATATCATGCCAGGGAAATATCCTGTTCATAATCAAAGTGGAACGGTTGATCCTAATTTTAAAAGTAAAATTTTAGATATTGTTACTGGAGAATTTGAAGCTTTTAAAATTCCAGTACCCACAGGGCACATTTGGGATTCGTTTTTAAGAGTATTCCTTGGTTTAATGCTTGGAATAATACTTGGAGTTCCACTAGGACTTTTTATGGGTCTAAATAGATTTGCTAAAGGATTTTTTGATCCTTTGGTTGAGTTATATAGGCCAGTTCCACCTCTCGCTTGGGCACCATTAGTAATTACAGTTTTTGGAATCGACAATGTTGGAAAAGTTTTTTTATTATTTATGGTTTCCTTTTCAATAATGATTATTTCAGCAAGAGCTGGAGCATCGGGAACTCAATTATCTAAAATACATGCCGCTCATTCATTGGGTGCATCTAGATGGCAGATAATAAGAGAAGTTATATTTCCTAATTCTTTACCTGAAATTTTAACTGGAATAAGAGTTGCTGTAGGTATGTGTTGGGGAACCTTGGTTGCAGCTGAATTTTTAGCAGGTACAACTGGTATTGGATTTGTTGAAAACGTTGCAAGAAAATACATGCAGTACGAAGTAATTTGGATAACAATTTTTGTAATGGGAATGCTGGGACTTATTTTTGATTTAACAATTAGAAAAATTATAGACAAAACTATTCCTTGGCGTGGAAAAGGATAATAAAAAAATAATGCTAGAAAAATTTAAAAGAATTAAATTGGGTCACTTCCCGACTCCAATTGAATATCTAAAAAATATTTCTCATTATCTTGGTGGACCTAATATTTTTATTAAAAGAGATGATTGTACTGGTTTAGCTACAGGAGGAAATAAAACTAGAAAATTAGAATATTTAATACCTGATGCTATAAAAAATAAAGCTGAACTAATTGTAACTGTAGGTGCTGTCCAATCAAATCATGCAAGACAAACATCTGCAGCCTGTGCTCTTATGAATTTAAAATGTCTAATTATCTTAGAACAAAGACTTAAAAACCCACCAGAAATTTACATGAAATCTGGAAATGTTTTTTTAGATAAACTATTTGGAGCAGATATAACTATGTGCCCTAAAAAAGAAGATATTTCAATTTATACTGATAAATTAATTAATGATATGAAATCAAAAGGTACTAATGTTTATTTTATTCCTGGTGGAGGTTCTAATGCTATTGGCGCTCTTGGTTATGTAGAGTGTTTAAATGAGATTTTAAAAGAAAATAAAAAATATAATTTTAGTGAAATTATACATGCAACGGGTAGCGCAGGAACTCAAGCAGGTTTGCTAGCTGGCAAAAAATATTTTAATTTTAAAATTTCTGTAACAGGAATATGTGTAAGACATAAACGTAATATTCAAATTGATAAAGTGTATAACG
>CABZZR010000020.1 GCA_902530215.1 uncultured Pelagibacteraceae bacterium | reverse complement strand
GACTCACTATTGGACTATCTGGTTGTATATTTGTAATTACAACTCCAGTAGTCTCTTTTTTCAATTTTCTTTCCAATTTATCATCTTCATTTAAATCTCTTACAGAAATTTTAAGCTCAGGTATAATTTGCTCTTCAGCTTTTGATGGTTCTTTTTTATTTTCGCTTAAATATTCTTTAGAAGACTCCAGTCTGCCTAGAATTACTTTTTTTGTTATTAAACGTTTTTCTCTCCAAATTTTAATTTCTACACTTTTTCCAACTTCAGATAGTGCAACCAATTTTGGCAAGTCTCTCATAGTATTTACTTTTTTGTTATCAAAGTCCAAAATGATATCTCCTGGTTTTAGTCCAGCTCTTTTGGCTGGACTTCCGTCAGAAACGCTTGCTACTAAAGCGCCCTGGGGTTTTTCAAGACCTTCTATTTCTGCGATCTCTTTTGTAACTTCCTGAATTCTTACGCCCAACCACCCTCTTTTTGTTTCACCAAATTCAATTAATTGATTTATTACAATTTTCGCTTGGTTTGATGGAATTGCAAAACCTATTCCTATAGACCCAGCGCCAGGAGCTATTATTGCTGTATTAATTCCAACAACTTCCCCAGAAGTATTGAATAATGGTCCACCAGAATTTCCTTTATTTATAGATGCATCAGTTTGAATAAAATCGTCATATCTTGTTAAGTTTATATCTCTATTTCTTGCTGAAATAATCCCAGCCGTTACAGTTCCGCCAAAACCAAAAGGATTTCCAATTGCAACCACCCAGTCGCCAACTCTAGCTTGATTAGAATTTCCAAATTTTACGTGATCAAACTTTTCTTTGCTGTCAATTTTAAGAACAGCTAGGTCTGAATAAGGATCAGCACCCATTACTTTTGCTTTATATTCTTTACCTTCGTTATCAGTCACAATTATATCATCTGCATTTCCTATAACATGATTATTCGTAACAACAATTCCCTTTTTATCAATAATGAAACCAGAGCCTAAAGATGTAGCCTGCCTTTCTCTAGGAGTTTCAAAATCTTTAAATAATTCCTCAAAAGGTGAGCCTGGAGGAAATTCAAAAGGAAAGGGGTTTGTTGATGTTGTTATTGTTTGAGTTGTAGATATATTTACCACTGAGGGCATAAGTTTTTCAGCTAAATTTGCAAATGAACCTGGAATAGACTTAGAATTTGCTTTTAAAGTAGCTAAAAAAATCAATACTAAAGATAATGTTAAAATTTTTTTAAATTTAAAAACTTTATTCATCTATTTTACCCTTTGACATACCAGATTATTACAAAGCCAATTATTGCAAAAAACAAACCACCAGCTCTTAACTGGTTTACTTCTAGTTTTTCAATAATTTTTAACATATTTTTCATTTTTGATGGAAATATGGCATATAACACACCTTCAATAAATAGCAAAAGGCCAAGGGCTATTACTAATTCTTTCATTCTAAATTACAGTTTTTTATTGTTTATTTATTACCCCGGTATCACCAAAAAATTTAAAGAAATCACTGTCTGGTGATAAAATTAAAGAAGTATCGCCACCGATTAGAGCGGTTTCGTATGCCTGCATAGCTCTATAAAAAGCAAAAAATTGAGGGTCTTTTCCAAACGCATTTGCAAATATTTTATTTCTTTGACCGTCTCCCTCACCTTTCATAATTTCTGACTGTTTTTTAGCGTTCGCTAACAATACAGTTACTTCTTTATCTGCAGTTGATGTTATTGTCACGGCCATTTCAGCACCTTTTGCTCTAAATTCTTTTGCTTCTCTTTCTCTTTCTGTTTGCATTCTTTTGAATATAGCTTCACTATTTGCTTGGGGAAGGTCCGCTCTTTTAATTCTTACATCAATAATTTCTATGCCAAAATTATTAGCTTCTGTATTAACCCCTTCTTGAATGATAGCCATTTGTTTTGTTCTATCTTCGGACAATAGTGTCGCTAGACTTTGTTTTCCTAATACACTTCTTATTCTAGAATTGATAATTGTAGAAAGCCTTGATCTTGCTACACGTTCATCACCCACTGATATATAAAATTTTAGTGGATCAACGATTTTAAACCTAGCATATGCATCTACGATCAATCTTTTTTGGTCTGAGGCAATTACTTCTTCTGGTGGCGTATCTAAATTTAATATTCTGCGATCCAAAAATACTACATTCTGGATAAACGGTACTTTAAATTGAAGGCCTGGTTTAGTAATAACTTTTTTTGGATCACCAAATTGCAAAACTATTGCTTGGTTAATTTCTTTTACCACAAAAAGTGAGAGGTAAGTTGCTAAAGCAGCTACAACTATTACTGGGATTAAAACTTTATTTAATTTCATTAGTTGCTACTTCCTTTCTTGGAAAGTTCTGGTAAAGGTAAGTATGGAACTACTCCTCCAGCTTTTCTGTCTATAATTACTTTATCAATATCAGCTAAAACTTTTTCCATAGTTTCAAGATACATTCTTTCTTGTGTTACTTGTTTCGCATTTTTATATTCATTATAAATTGCTAAAAATCTGCTAGCTTCACCCTCAGCCGCTGCAACAACTTGTTTTTTATAAGCTTCAGCCTGTTGTAAAATTTTAGCTGCATCTCCTCGCGCTCTTGGAATTACATCATTTGCATAAGCTTGTGCTTCGTTTTTTGATCTTTCCATGTCAGCTCTTGCTGCTTGTACATCTCTAAAAGCATCAATTACTTGATCTGGTGGGTCAGCTTTTTGAGTTTGGACTTGAGTAACCTGAATTCCTGATTCATATTCATCCAATATACTTTGAATAATTTCTTGTGTTTCTATTTCAATTTTAGATCTACCTTCAGTTAAAATTGGCTGAAGTCTACTTTTGGCTATCACTTCTCTCATTGCAGTCTCTGCTGCTGCCTTCACAGTTTCTACGGGGCTTTGAATTTTAAATAAAAAATTTCCAGCATCTTTTATTACCCAAAAAACTGAAAAATCAATATTAACAATATTTTCATCACCTGTTAGCATTAAACTTTCTTCTGGGACATCGCCTACTCCAGAACTCATGCCGCTATCACTTGCTGATCTAAAACCAACATCAATCCTATTAACTTTTGTAACTTTTGGTGTAAGTACACTTTCTACTGGATAGGGAATATGATAATTTAGTCCTGGTTGGGTTGTTGTTACAAATTTACCAAATCTCAAAACTACTCCTTGCTCATCTGGTAGTACTCGATATAAACCGCTTAGCGCCCAGACTATAGCCAGCAAAACTAAACCAAAAATAAATGGTCTTTTGCTACCTGGTTTACCTTTGGGTATAAAATTATTAATTAGTTTTTGAAATTTTTCGATTAATTCATCTATATTAGGAGGTGTCTGGCCGCTTCTTCCTGAGCCATTATTTCCTCCTGGTGGTGATCCCCAAGGACTTCCGCCTCTAAAATCATTATCATTAGCCATGACACTGTATATAGTTACTTTATTTTCAAAAACAAGTTAAGATATACAATATGGACAAAAAGTCTGCTGGTTTAAGTGACGCTTTTAAAGCAAGAACTGCGCCAAAAAGCTTCACTAAAAACCCAATAAATGGAACTAAATTTACTATAGCTATATCTAGCGCAAAAGGAGGGGTTGGAAAGTCTACTTTTGCGATGAATTTTGCATTAGCACTAAAATCTTTGAACTACAAAGTTGGAATTTTAGATGCTGACATATATGGACCCTCTTTACCAAAAATGATGAATATAAATAAAAAGCCTAAAAGTGAAGATGGTAAAAGTTTAATTCCTATAGAACAGTATGGGATTCAATGTATGTCAATAGGATTTTTAGTAGAGGAAGAGACACCTATGATTTGGAGAGGTCCTATGGTTACCAGTGCAATAAAAACTTTTACCCAAAAAGTTTTATGGAAAGATTTAGACTATATCGTTATAGACATGCCGCCAGGTACGGGAGATACTCAATTAACTTTTGCACAAGAAATTAAATTAGATGGAGTTATAATTGTTTCAACTCCACAAGAAATTGCGTTAATGGATGTTAAAAGAGGAATTAAAATGTTTGATAAATTAAAAGTTCCAATATTTGGACTGGTTGATAATATGAGTTTTTTTGAAACTAACGAGGGCCAGAGTTATGATATCTTTGGTAAAGATGGAGTAGAAAAATTAGCCAATGAATTTCAAAAAAGATTTTTAGGCAAAATACCTTTAAATATAGATTTAAGAGTCGCGGCTGATAAAGGAGAACCGCTGGTTAAAAAAAATCCTGAACATAAAATATCTAAAATCTTTATTGATATTGGAAAAAAAGTCGAAAAAATATTAAGTTAAATTTTTTTATTTAACAAAACCCCACTTAGCAATAGCTTGTTCATATTCACTATCATGAACTTTATCTATTGCCTGCCTCATTGCCTTTGTTCCTGACTTGGTACCCATTGGGTGACCGTGTATGGCCCCGCCAACATTTGCTATAAAGTCATTGCCGAATTGTTTAATTACAGCTTGAACTAGACCAGGATGCATACCGCAACTTAATGCTGGTAAAACATTATGTTGATTGAGAAGAGAAATAACATTTTTCAATTCTTTTTCATCGTCATTTAAGTAACCTCCCCACATCCCAGCATGGATAGTATCGACGCCCATAATAGCCGCTAATTGGCAGATAACCTTCCAATCTATGCCAAAGTTGTGCCTTGGATCAGTAAACACTTTATCTCCAGATTTTTGAAAGTGAATATAAAGAGGTAAATTCATTTTTCTTATTGCATTGTAGGCTCCTAGTCCCGACCAATGATTTATGTGAATACCATTAGCTCCCATATCTGAAACAAATTTTGCTCTTTTGAGCAAATTATCGTGATCAGCATTAATACATACCGCGTAAATAACTTTTCGACCTGACTTTTCTAAATAATTAGAAATTAAGGGAACTCTCTCTTTCAAAGGACACACTGATGGATTGCTCATTATTTCATCTTCTTTAATAAAATCAGCTCCACCCTCAACTAATTCTTTAACAACGCTTAAAAGTTTATCTGAATTTATTCCAATTTTTGGCTTAATTATTGCCCCACACAAAGGTTTATCTTTTCTGCCAGTATATTTTCTTATTCCATTGATTCCGAATTGAGGTCCAAGGAAATTCTTTAAAATATTTTTTGGAAAATCTATATTTGTAAGTCTGCAAGCATCAAAAGTATCGATATCCATTTGACCTCCCATAAGCTGGCAAAGTAATTGACTAATACCATCTTGAGACCAATCGGTATTAACTATTGGAAAGCCAATTTTAACATATCCTTCCTTTGCATTTTTTAATTTGCTTCTTTCATGCATAATTACACACGAAAAATCTTTAAATAAATCTTCAGTTTCCCAACGATTTCTAACATTTGGATTACCTATGCTTTGTCCTATAGCTAATTCCCAGCTAGCTTTTTCCAAATCGGCAGATCGAGTTTTAATCCAGTAAGTGGCAACCACATACTTTTTTAAGTCTAAATCTGGATTAAAAAAAAGCATTTATTTTTTGTAATTATTTAAGAAATTATTTAATTCTTCTGGAGTTCCCATGCTCCACATTTTATCAACTTGGCTTATTTTGATTTTTTTTCCATCTGCTATTGCTTCATTGTAGACGGGACAAACATAAAACTCGTTATTAGTTCTAATATTCTTTTTAATCATTTGCTCGGCGTATCTAACAAATTCTGACCCTGACTTCCAATGATAAATACCTACGGTTGCATCATTTGAAATTGGTTTTTTTTCAGCAACTTCTTTAACGTATCCATTGCCATCTACTTTCGCAAAACTGTGTCTTGGGTGGACACTTTTAAAAGTTAGTATGCCGCCATCTATACTTTGTTCGTTAAACATTGAAATAGTATCCAATGAATTCCATTCGATAAACTGATCTGCATTTGAAATTAGTAAAGGTTCTTTTGTATTTATATGTTCTTTTGCAAGCAATACTGTACATGCTGCTCCTTCTGTTAACTGATCAATGGTTATAATTTGACATTCTGGTGCAATTAAATTTAGCAATCTATTGAGATCATATTTTTCATAGTGTTTTTTTTGTACTATAAAAATATATTTACCTTGCAGATTTAAATTTTCTATAACAACTTGTATCATAGGTTTTCCATTTACATCGATTAAAGGCTTGGGGAAAGTGTAGCCCGCCTCTTCGAACCTAGATCCTGCTCCAGCCATTGGTATTAATATATTCATTTTTTGTTTTTGTAGTTTCCTATATAATCAGAACAAACACCACAAAAATTTTTAATTTCTATTTTATTTAGTTCTGGTTTAACGCATATAGTTTTAAATCCAATTT
>CABZZR010000019.1 GCA_902530215.1 uncultured Pelagibacteraceae bacterium | reverse complement strand
ACAGGTATTTAGCGAATATTCAAAACCAAGAGAATCAGTAGATCCATGACTTTTGACAATTGGCGCAGTAAGGCCTACAAAAATTGCACCATTATATTTTCTTGGATCAAGTTTATTTTTAAACGATTTAAGAGATTTGTATAAAAACAACGAACCAATTTTACTAAATATATTTTCTTTTAATGAATGTTTTAGTTGTTTTGTAATAAAGTCAGCAGTTCCTTCGGCCGTTTTTAAAGCTATATTTCCTGTAAAACCATCTGTTACAATAACATTCGCTCTACCACTCATAATCTCATTTCCCTCAATAAAACCTATGTAAGAAAAATTTTCTTTTTCTAAATTCATTTTTTTTAGTTGTTCGCTGGTCTTTTTAAGAATTTCGTTTCCTTTTATTTCCTCAGATCCAACATTAAGAAGTGCAACATTTGAATTGGTCCCAGAAAATAAAGATTTGTGTAAAGCATCACCCATAATAGAAAAATCTATTAAATTCTTCTCAGTGCATTCTATATTAGCTCCTAAGTCTAGTACTATATTCACATCATTTTCATTTGGCCACAAAGCAGCTAGAGCAGGTTTATCTATTCCATTTACCATGTTTAAATTTAATCTAGACAAAACTAATAAAGCTCCAGTATTTCCCGCTGACAATGCGATATCACTGTTTTTTAATTTAACTGAATTTATAGCGCTGTACATACTTGAATTTTTTTGTTTGGCAGCTTTTAAAGGACTTTCGGTATCTAAAATAACTTCACTACAATGTACTATTTTATAATTTTCTGTTTTACCTTTATAATTTTTTATAAATTTTTTTAAAACCTCTTCATCTCCATGAATTTCTATAAAAATATTTTTTTTACTTGATAAAAAGGAAAATATAGCATCTAAAATCTTTTTAGGTGCATCCTTACCTCCCATTGCATCAACTGCAATTTTAATATTATCGCTCATTATAAAATTTATTCCTTAGGTTCAAAAACCTGTCTGCCTTTATAATAACCTGTTTTTAGATCAACATGATGGGACAATCTATATTCACCACTTTTCTTATCTTCAATAATATTTGGGTTTTTTAATTTATGATGCGATCTACGCAACTTTTTTCGTGATACAGATGTTTTTCGTTTTGGTACAGCCATAATTATTTATAATCAAAATTTATATCTCCTTTTATAATTGAATTTATTGATAATTGTAAACTAAATTTTTGAAATTTATCAAAATAATCTAATAATAGCGCCAAATTAGCTTTATTTCTTTTTTCTAACTCCCTAAAATATTTAAGATAAAAAGATTCTTTATCTTCGTATTTTAAAGAATGTAGTTTTTCACAAAATAACAAGATATCAAAAAAAAATTTTACATTTTTTTTCATTTCCTTATTTACAGTTACATCGCCATATCCGATTTCCCTCATATTTACTTCAATTTGCTTAAAGATGTAATCAAACACATTTTGTGAAAGGTCTTTATTTTTTCCTTTTAAATTAATCATTAAAAAAGATGTGTGTATAAAAATTAGCTTAACTCTTGTAGAAAAGCTATCATCTAAAAAGAATTGATTATAAAAAAAACTTTTTCTAGATAATTTTAATATGTTGTTATATATACTATCTAAAGTTGATTTATCGTATTTATATGTCATTTTTTAATTTATTTATTTCTATACTTTTATTAGTGATTTTATCAAGTTGTCAAAGAAATGAACTTGTTCAGTCGCATGGAATATCATTTTTAGAAAAAAGGCAAGAGAATATTATAGTAAATAACTCAAACAGAAATGATGTAAGAAAAAAATTAAAGGAAAATAACGTTGTTAAAATTTCAAATTTTGGCAATTTTAAAGTTCTTAATAAAAAGGAAAGAGTTGGAAGAAATCCTAAAAATAAAGTTGAAACAAAGATTTCTGCTAGAAAAGTAGTTACTTTTAAATCTTCTAATTTTTTTAAAAATAAGATTAATGAGTAAAAAAAATTATAAAACAATTGGTGAAATAACTAAAGAATTAGACTTAATAGATAAGAAAACAGGAAAACTGCAAACACACACTATTAGATTTTGGGAAAAACAGTTTAAGCAAATCAAGCCATCGATTAAAGCTGGGAAGAGAAGATACTACTCAGAAAAAGACGTTGAGATTATTAAAAGTATTAAAAATCTACTTAAAAATGATGGCCTAACCATTAATGGTGTAAAAAAACTCTTAAATAAAAATTTAGATAATGTTGACCTCAATACAAATATAAGTATAAATTCAGCAAATTTAGATAAAGAAGATTTAAAGAGCAAAATAAAAAGTATAAAAAATAAAATTAATGAATTAAAAAGATTTACCAATGGCTAAAAAAACCTCAATAAAAGTTAGATTAGTACCAGAAGGAAAACCTGACAGTCCTTTTTTTTACTATGTAAAAAAACCTTCTTCGGGAGAAAAAGCTAAGGTTAAATTAAAAATAAAGAAATATAATCCAGCAACGAGAAAGCATGAAATCTTTGTTGAAAAAAAACTACCACCTCACAGCAAATAGTTATTTTTTAAAATTTTTTCTCTCAAAATTAATATAGCTGTATATCATTGATTTCCATATTTTTAAGGTAATCTTTGGGTCAACATTATTTTTTATAGACTTTTTTCTTATTGATCTTAAAATTTCTTTTATCCTCTTTTGATCAACTATCTGTTTTTTATATTTTTTAAGACTCATTACATGTCTTACAATTTTAGTTCTCTGTTTTATAAGACCAAAAATTCTAATATCTATTTTATCTATTTTTTTTCTAGCTAATTTAAGTTTTTTTTTACTCATTTAAGGCGACAATTAAGCGGTTTTTAATTTTTTTTAGAAATGTATATTACCTCAATGTTTAATAAAAATAAAAATTTATATGTAGCTAATTGGATACTGTTAACAACTCTTTTAGTTGCTATAATGATAATAGTAGGCGGATTAACTCGTTTAACTGATTCGGGACTATCTATTACTAAATGGGAATTGTTCACAGGAATTATTCCTCCAATCACATTAGGTCAATGGATAGATGCATTTAATGAATACAAGAAAATTCCTGAATTTAAAATTCAAAACTTTTCTATGAGTTTAAACGAATTTAAAGTTATTTACTGGTGGGAATATATTCATAGGTTATTAGGTAGAATAATTGGAATTGTTTTTATTCTCCCTTTGATCTTTTTTACTATAAAAAAATATATTAATTTTAAGGATCTAATTCAGCTATATTTGATTTTTTTACTTATATCTTTTCAAGGTTTTATAGGATGGTATATGGTTGAAAGTGGTTTAACAGAAAATATTGATGTAAGCCATTATCGTTTATCATTGCATCTTACGATTGCATTTATAATCTTTAGCTTACTTTTTTGGAATTATTTAAAATTTAAATATACAAATACTCAAATTGTAGAAAAAAAACTCCCATTCAAAATTGAATTTATTTTTATTTTTTTTCTTATTATTCAAATATCTCTAGGTGCGCTTGTGTCAGGATTAGATGCGGGGCAAATATATCAAACTTGGCCTTTAATGGGGCAGGAATACTATCCTAACGATTCTGAATATAGTGATCTTTTTAAATTTTCTTTGTTTGAAAGTCCTTCATTATTACAATTTCTGCACCGAAATATTGCTTATTTTATATTTATTTTATTTTCAATTATTGCAACAATTGTTTTTAGAGATAATCAACTTTATATTTTCAGAGGCAATATTCTTCTTATATTTTTATTTTTGCTTATACAGATCTTTTTGGGAGTTTTTACAGTCCTATCAGGTGCTCATATTGTAATTGCCTCATTGCACCAGATAGGATCAATATTTTTAATTTCCTCTGTTGTTTTTTTAATTTTTAAAAATTCAACAGTTAACTTACAGCTTTAAGTTTAACTCCAGAAGCTTTTAAAGCTTGATCTAGATCAGCAATAATATCATCTGGGTGCTCTATACCAATTGATAGTCTTACATAACCAGGAGTAACGCCCGCAGCCATTAATTCTTCTTCAGTTAATTGACTATGTGTTGTAGTTGCAGGGTGAATAGCTAAGCTTCTAGCATCACCTATGTTTGCTACATGGTAAAACATTTTTAATGAATTGATAAATTTTTTACCTGCCTCTGTGCCACCCTTTACTTCCATGCCCACTAATGCACCGTTTCCACCTTTGAAGTATTTTTTTGGTCTGCTACCAATTTCACCTTTATAAAGTGTAGGGTAGATTACTCTTTGTACGTTGTTATGTTTTTGCAAAAATTCAACAACTTTTTCTGCATTAGAGCAATGTTGCTTCATTCTTACAGCAACTGTTTCCAGTCCCTGTATAATTCCAAAGGCATTATCAGGAGCTAGCGCTGAACCTAAGTCTCTCAAAAGTACAACTCGAGCTCTTACTGCGTAAGCAACATTTGCTCCTGTAAGCTCTGGTACCACTTTACCCCAAACAGCTCCTCCATAACTTGGATCAGGTTCATTAAATAAAGGTTGTCTCTTTGGATCTGCTGTCCAATCAAAATTACCTCCATCGACCAAGCAACCCCCTATAACTGTTCCATGTCCACCAATAAATTTAGTTAACGAATGAATCACTACAGCTGCACCATGTTCTATTGGTTTACATATAATTGGTGATGCAGTGTTATCCATAATTAATGGAACATTATGTTTTCTACCAATATCTGAAACTTCTTTAATAGGAAAAACTCTTAAATATGGATTAGGCAAGGTCTCTGCATAAATACATCTAGTTTTTTCATCAATTAATTTTTCAAAGTTTTTTGGATCAGATGGATCAGCATATCTTACTTCGATACCTAATTTTTTTAATGTATGAGTAAAAAGATTTACTGTACCTCCATATAGATCTGTAGAACTGATAAAATTGTCTCCTGCTTGGCAAACATTTGTTATTGCAAATGTAGATGCAGCTTGACCTGAACTAACTGTTACACATGCTAAACCGCCTTCCAAGGCAGCAACTCTTTTTTCTAAAACATCATTTGTTGGATTCATTATACGTGTATAAATGTTTCCAAATTCTTTTAATGCAAATAAATTTGCTGCAGTATCAGTATTCTTAAACTGATATGAAGTAGTACGATATATTGGAACCGCTACAGCTGTAGTGGCTGGATCACTTCTGTACTCGCCACCGTGCAAAGCAATTGTTTCAGGATTTTTTATCTGTTTTGTCATTTTTCCCCCTATTTTTTTAAGTAATATATATTTTGTGCTTAAAAAGTGCTGTTGTAAAGCCTTTTATATATCAATAAAATTGACTTTATAAGCAAATACAAGTACTTATGCGCGAATTATGGTTACTAAATTTATCAAAAAAAAGGAAATAAAAAACAATTGGCTTCATATCGATGCTGAAAACTTAGTTGTTGGTCGTTTAGCTGCCTACATATCAAAAGCATTAAGAGGAAAAAATAAAACACAATACACTCCCCACATTGATAATGGGGATTTTGTAATTGTGACAAATATTGAAAAAATAAAATTTACTGGAAAAAAATATTTAAATAAAAAATATTATAGACATACAGGGCATCCTGGCGGTATAAAGGAAACTTCTCCAAATAGATTGATGACAAATAAACCGGAACAAGTTTTAAAACTCGCGGTAAAACGAATGTTATCAGGTGGACCTTTGGCTACTAAACAAATTTCTAAATTAAAGATTTATAAAGGTAAAGAGCATCCGCATGTATCACAAAATCCTACAAAAATTGAGTTCTCAAAACTAAATTCAAAAAACTCTATCAGAATTAATTAAAATGAATGAACCTTTAGAAAATCAGAATTCAAAAGTTAACAGTAATAAGAATATAGTTTACGCAACAGGAAGAAGGAAAAAATCTATTGCTAGAGTTTGGTTAAATAGAGGAACTGGAAATATAATAGTTAATGGCAAAAAGATGGTTGAATACTTTAAAAGACCAAATCATCAAATGCAGGTTTCAAGGCCATTTGTTGTTGCAAATAGAAAAAATGAATTTGATATAAAATGCCATGTTAAAGGTGGTGGGATGAGTGGTCAAGCTGGAGCTGTAATTCATGGTATATCTAGAGCTTTAGTAAATTTTGAACCTGAATTGAAGCCTATACTTAAAAAAGTTAAGTTAACCACCAGGGATTCAAGATCGGTCGAGCGTAAAAAATACGGCCTTAGAAAAGCTAGAAGAAGTTTTCAATTTTCTAAAAGATAAAATCGTATTTTTTTTAATAAACCAAATTTTTTGATATAACTAATCATATGAAAGATTCATTAAAAGTAGCAATTTGCGGTGCCACAGGTTTTGTTGGTATTGAATTAATTAAAATTTTATTAAATCACAAAAAAGTTAAAATAGTTTATCTGTGTGCAAAAAAATCTGTTGGCAAAAAGATTGAAAAGTTTGACAGAAGTCTTATTAACAAAAAACTACCAATCATCGATAAATTTGAAAACATAGATTTTAAAAATATCAATTTAATTTTTACTGCGCTTCCTAATGGTGAGGCACAAGCAATTGCAAATAAAATTCCTAATAATCTAAGACTTATAGATTTATCAGCTGACTTTAGATTAAATGACAATCAAAAATATTTGAAGTGGTATAAAAAAAAACATAAGGCTACTAAATTAATTAAAAAATCAATTTATGCACTTACAGAATTTAGTAAAAATAAACTAAAAAAATATAAAATAATAGCTTGTCCTGGTTGTTATCCTACCTCTGTACAATTACCATTGATACCTTTGTTGGAAAAAAGAATTATTAATACAAATAATATCATTATAGATTCTAAATCAGGTTACTCTGGCGCAGGAAGGAATTTGAAAAAAAAATTTAAATTCAAAAATTTATTTAATTCTGTTTCAAGTTATGGGGTGGGATCTCACAGACATATGGCTGAAATTGATCAAGAACTATCTAAATACGCAAAGAAAAAAATAAATGTTACTTTTACCCCACATCTTATTCCAATGTTTAGAGGTATCCTTTCTACTATTTATATTGAGATAAAAAAAAATAATTCTGCTAAAAAAGTATATAATCTCTTAAAAAATTATCATAAGAAAAATCATTTTGTTAAGTTTGCTAAGTTTAATAATCCGATAGGAACAGGCAAAGTTATGAATTCGAATAATTGCGAAATATCAGTGTGTTATGATAGAAAAAAAAACAAAGTTATAATATTAAGCGCCATTGATAATTTGATAAAAGGTGCCGCGGGTCAAGCTGTACAAAATATGAATATAATTTACAATTATAGTGAAAAAGAAAGTTTAGAATGAAAAAGTTATTTTTTTTAATTATTCCAATAATGTTAGCAAATTGTAGCTCACAAAAAGTTGAATATTGGTGTGGCGATCATGCCTGCAAAAATGAAAAAGAAAGACTTGCATATTTTAGAGAAACTTTAATAGTTGAGTATAAGATTGTTAATCCAGAAGATAAAGAGATTGATAGAAGTTATAT
>CABZZR010000018.1 GCA_902530215.1 uncultured Pelagibacteraceae bacterium | reverse complement strand
ATAATTAGTTTTGATTTAGTAAGCTATACTACAAGTAAAACGATTCAATAAAATTAACTTGGTTTGTTCATTGAAATAAAAAAGTCAGCATTATTTTTAGTATCTTTTAATTTTGAAATTAAAAATTCAATACCATCCATAGCGCCCATTGGACTTATTATTCTTCTTAGTACATTCATTTTTTGTAAATCATCCTTTTTAAATAATAGTTCCTCTCTTCTTGTTCCAGATCTCGTAATATCAACCGCCGGATAAATTCTTTTATCTGAAACTTTTCTATCTAGAATTAATTCACTATTACCAGTACCTTTAAATTCTTCAAATATAACCTCATCCATTCTGCTTCCTGTATCAATTAAAGCTGTTGAAATTATAGTTAAAGATCCGCCTTGTTCAACATTCCTGGCTGCTCCAAAAAATCTTTTCGGCCTTTGTAGGGCATTGGCATCGACACCACCTGTTAAAACTTTTCCTGAACTTGGTATGACGGCATTATATGCTCTGCCAAGTCTAGTTATAGAATCTAAAAGGATGACCACATCTTTTTTATGTTCTACTAATCGTTTTGCTTTTTCAATTACCATTTCAGCAACTGCTACGTGCCTTGAAGCAGGTTCATCAAACGTTGAACTAATTACTTCACCTTTTACAGTTCTTTGCATATCGGTTACCTCTTCTGGACGTTCATCTATTAATAAAACCATCAGATAGCATTCGGGGTGATTAGCAGCAATTGAATGAGCAATATTTTGTAAAATAATTGTTTTTCCTGCTTTGGGCGGGGAGATAATTAGTGATCTTTGTCCTTTTCCTATGGGACTTATTAAATCAATAATTCTTGCAGTTTGGTCAGAATTTTTTTCTATTTTATTTTTTTCAATCTCCATTCTTAATTGTTTGTCAGGATACAGTGGTGTTAAGTTGTCAAAAGCAATTTTATTTCTTCCTTTTTCTGAGCTATCAAAATTTATTTGCCCAACTTTAAGAAGCGCAAAATATCTTTCGGCATCTTTAGGTGCACGAATTTCTCCTTCGACTGAGTCCCCAGTTCTCAATCCAAACTTTCTAATTTGACTTGGGCTCACATAAATATCATCTGGGCCTGGTAGATAATTCGACTCCATTGCCCTCAAAAATCCAAAACCATCTTGAAGAACTTCCAAAACTCCACTTCCAGTTATTTGTTCATTATTTTGTGCTAACTTTTTAAGTATGGCGAATAAAATTTCCTGTTTTCTCAAAGTACTAGGATTTTCTATACCAAGCTTTTCGGCTTGTGATATCAGCTCTTCAGGCGACTTTTTCTTTAACTCTTGTAGATTCATGTGTGATTTTTATAATTGAGAGAAGTAATACAGTTAATATAGTTGGTTTTAAGAAAAATTCAAGTCCTATACTGGTTTAAAAACTACTACTAATATTATACCTATTAGCAAAACAGTAGGTATTTCGTTGATAATTCTATAAAATTTTGGTGAAAATGAGTTATTATTTTCTACAAACTTTCTTAAACATTGTAACAAAAAAAAATGATAAATTGTTAAAATAATAACAAATAACATTTTTAATTGAAGCCATATGGAACCAAAGTTATTAATACCGATCGAGTGAATTAATAACACGCCAAATATCCAAGAAAGAATCATTGCTGGGTTCATTATATAAACAAAAAGTCTTCTTTCCATAGTTTTAAAAATGGAAGTTAAATCTTCTGATTTATTATTGTTAATTGCCTCACTGTGATAAACAAATATTCTTGGCAAATACAAAAGGCCAGCCATCCAGGAAATTACTGCGATTAAATGTAATGATTTAAATAATAAATATGAATTCATTTTTTTAAATTCAGACTAATTAGACAAATTATTTCAAACATCACTGCTGCTGCAACCATTGATGTAATATTATTTGGGTTATCTTTTGTCGGCATTAAGCAGGCTACATCACCACCAATTACATTTTTGCCTTTTAGACTTTGAATAAGTTTTCTAGCTTCATCCATATTGAAACCTCTAAAAGCTGGTTCTAAATTTGCTGTACCTGGCGCTACAGCTGCATCCAAACAATCTAAATCAAAAGTCACATAAATTGGATTATCTCCTAATCTGTCTAAAATCATTTTAGAACATTTTTCATGACCTAATTTTTTATATTCATCCATTGTTATAACCTGATATCCAATATCATAACTGGCCTGTAGCCAGTCCAAAGTTCTTGGATTTCCTCTTATGCCTACTTGACTGCTTGTATGAGGATCAACATTACCTTGTTTTACTAAATATGAAGCCCAATGTGCCGCTGATTTTTTAGCACCTAAAAAATGATCCAATTTTTCATAACAATCTGTGTGTGCATCAAAGTGAACTAAGGTTATTTTCTTTCCCTTGGTTAATTTTGAATTTTTTTTTGCTAAGCTTTGAACTATTCCTCCAGTTATAGAATGATCTCCGCCAATCGATACTACTGGTTTTTCTGCTTTTTCAATATGATCATAAAAACTTGAAATTCTTTCTATACATTTCTCATTGTCGTTAGCCTCTGGGAAAGGAACGTCCCCAAGGTCATGAATTTTATTTTGTTTCCAAGGATCGATCCCATATTCAAAGTGAGATCTACGCAACATAGCTGAAATATTTCTTACAGCTCTTGGCCCGAGATGCTGATCTCTCTCTGTAGTTCCATTTCCAGTACTATGTGGAACCCCCACTAAAGCAATATCGCAATTTTTTGGATTAGGATCATTTTTACATCTGAATAGAGTTGGTATGCCCCACCAATATAAGGTCTCCATCATTATTTTATCTTCTTCTGAAATCATTTAATTTTCTCCTATTTTATAAAATGACAATTTGGTTCAGCACCTACATTCCATGAAGCAGCAAAATCTACGTAGTGTGTCCCAACTCCATCTAAAGCACTGTACATTAATCTTTGATATTTATTCATTTTTTCTTTTTCCCACGATTTAATTCTTTTTATATTTTCATGATTAGGAAACCTGCTAGCATAGGCAGGTACCCAACCCCAAACTGATCCACTACTATTTAAATCCTGATTTTTATAATCTTTAGCTGGACCTGGACTTCTATTTTCTTTTGCATATTTAAATACTACTTCAGGATTTTCAGCAAAATCTACAAAAAATTTTACTATATTATGAAAATCTTTGTTTTTCTTAAATTTTGTACTCCATATATCAATATTTTGATTTTCTGCCATTACGGCTATTGTAGCAAGTGCGGTCATTGCTCTGCCTTGATAAAACATTGCCCTTCCTCCTCTTCTTGTTTCAATGGGCAGGCTTCCATCTTTACGTTGATATTTAACTGCACCATTCCAGTTTTTAAATGGCTTCCTAAACATTTTATTATCACCCAAAAGAATTGCTAATGACATATGAGACATAGCAGATGATAGTGCATGATTATGTGCTCTTTTAGGAGTTCCTCTTGCCCCTCCATAATCATAAATTTTGTAATACATGAGGTGTTGATTTTTTCTCACTATTTTTTTTAACCATTTTCTAATTTTTTCATCTTCCTGTTTAGGAATATTCATTCTTTGGATTACAAAAGAATATGCAGTTATCATTGGAGCCGCTACATATAAATTAACTGTTAAAGTATCATTCCAATGTTTTCCCTCTTCATCTGAAGGTCCTGTTCTTTTAGCTGCATTTGATTCAGTCCAACTTAATAATGTTTTATATATAGTCTCACAAGCTTTAAGATCTCCACTAGAACAATTTACACTTACTTTTTCTATACGATCGTACACATAGTCAAATCTATCATCCAAACCGTATCCGGAAGGTGCCTTAATTTCTTTTATTGGTTTTAATGGTGTGTAAATAGCATTAACTCTGCATGGAAATTTTTTATTTTCTATAATTGGAAAAACTACTCCAATACTTTGAATATTCGGTTTTTTAAGATCTGCCAAACTAATATTGCAAAATAACAAACTCAAGAAAAATACTACTAAAATTTTTTTCATTTAATATTTTCCTATTTTTTTAGCGTCTTTATAAAAAATTTTTGATAATTCCTCGTTTGCTTTATTTTTTAATATTATGTCATCTTTATTCATTAATTCAACTGGCCTTGTTGTATGTTCGTGGTATTTAAATGTATCTTTTCCTCTTGCTTGTTGAACATAAACTTTACCAATGACCTGGTCCACGTTAGTTCCTATATAGCTTTGAATTACAAAACCTATTCTTCTCTTGTTACTTTTATTTGGACCAGAGCCATGAACAATCATAGGATGGTGAAGTGATAATTGTCCTGGCTTAAGTATATTGAGAGCTGTCTCTTCAATTGGAACATTTTGAACGGTTTGCCCACGAGTTAACAAATTATTTTTGTCATATGTATCTTTATGATCTTTAATTTTTTCTTTATGAGATCCCAACCACATTCTCATACAACCATTTTCTTCATTTGCATCCGTAATAGCTAGCCATGCAGTAACCCAATTATAAGGTTCAAAGCCAATATATTTTGCATCTTGATGCCAACTCACAAAACCTTTTGCATCTGGATCTTTTATAAATAACGTAGTTCCTCCAACCAAAATATTTTTACCTATAATGCTTTCTACAGCATCTAAAATTTTAGAATTATGACAAACTTGGTCAAAGACTGGCGATATGTAATGAACATTGTTTCTTCCTAGTCCAATTAATTCATTTGGCCATTTTTTTTCAATATGTTCTATTTCTTCTTTTATCCTTTTCACTTCCTTTAGAGATAAAACGTTTATGGGGGCTACAAATCCATGATCTTCATAATTTTTAATCTGATCTGCATTTAAAGAATTCATTTTAAAATTAAAGTTTCACACAAGGGCATTTTATATATTTGTTTGGACACATAACAGATGACACGTAATCGCCCTTTGTTTTTTTTTGTAATACCAGTTCTGTTAAACCTTTGATAAAACTCTCTTCTACTCCTAGCGCTGGCACTCTTTTATAAAAACTACAACCATTTTTTTCAGCTAGTTTTTTATATTCTATATCTAATTCAACTAATGTCTCTGAATGTTCTGAAACAAAAGCCACAGGAACTATGACAATACCTTTTTTTTCTTGTGAATATTTTATAATTATCTCATCCGTTGACGGTCCAATCCATTTTAAGGGACCAACACGACTTTGATAACTTATTATATGATCTAAGTTTTCATTAACTAATTTAGTCATGATTTTTTCAACGGTTTGTTCTATTTGCCACTGGTAAGGATCGCCTTTTTTTATTTTACTTTCTGGTAAACCATGAGCTGAAAAAAGTAGTTTAAAATTTTTATTTTCTATATTTTTGATAGTGTTTTTTATTAAATTAGCATGAGACTCTATGAAACTATTCTGTGTTGGGTAGCAACAAATAGTTTTTGTGTTAACTTTGTAATTTTCTTTTTTACATAGATCATGCCATTCTTTAATGGAAGAACCCGAAGTTGATGCTGAGTATTGAGGATAAAGAGGTAAAAGAATTATCTCATCTGGATCATATTCTTTAATTTCTTTAATCACATCTTTAGCTCTAGGATGCCAACATCGCATTACAACAAAGCATTTATAATTTCCTTTTGCACTAAGGCTTTTCTCTAAATTATTTGCTTGTTGTTGTGTTAATTCCAAAATAGGAGATTTATTTCCTATTTCTTTATAAATATTTTTTGCAATAGGGGCCCTTTTTTTTGAAATAAATTTTGCCAGAGGATACCTAAAAATTGACGGAATACTGATAATGCCTGGATCATTAAACAAATTGAAAAGAAATGGTTCAACACTTTCTAATTTATCTGGGCCTCCTAAATTAAATAAAATAACTGCTTTTTTCATTTCATTCTTTCTCTCTAATAATATTGATTAAATATTCTATTTTTTCCGGTTTAGTTTTTGGCAAAACGCCGTGCCCTAAATTAAATATGTAAGGATGATCTTTAAAAATATCGAGATAGTTTTTCACATTTTTTTTAATTTTTTTATTGTCCATTAATAATATTTTAGGATCTAACCCTCCTTGAATAGGAATGTTTTTTAATTCTTTTCTTATAGATTTTGGGTTTTTTTTATAATCTATGCTTAAACAATCAGGATTCACAACAGAACAAAAATCAGCATAGTTTTTTGATATCCCTTTAGGAAAACAAATTACTGGTATTTTTTTTTCTTTTACATGGTTGACTATTCTTGCAGTTGTTTCATAACAAAAATATGGAAGTTTATTATTTGGTAGCAAACCTGCCCAGGAATCAAAAATTTGTATTACATTTGCACCTGCGGATATTTGGTGATCAATATGAAGGCAAATCATTTCTTCTAATTTGTTTAAAATTATTTTTGCCAATAATTCATCCTTTATTATTTTTTTGAAATTAAAATTATTTTTTGGAGATTTTTTATTTAACATGTAAACTAGTAATGTCCAGGGGGCGCCAACAAATCCTATTAAACTCTTGTTATTATTTAATTTTTTTCTAATATTATAAATAGTCTTATACACTGGGCGAAGTTGATTAATAAAATCTTCTTTATTTGCTGTAATAATTTTTTCTAAGGATAATTCTTTTAATTGTGGACCAAAATTCTTTTTAAATGAAACTTTCTGACCTAAACCATAAGGTATCATTAATATATCTGAAAAAACTATAGCTGCATCTAAATCAAATCTTTTAAGAGGTTGTAATGAAATTTTTGTGCTTAAATTTTCGTTTAAACAGAGCTTTATAAAGTTTGGATTTTCTTTTCTAATCTTTCTAAATTCAGGTAAATATCTGCCTGCCTGCCTCATAAACCATACAGGAATACCTCTATACTTCTTTCCACCTAAGCAGTTTAGAATTCTATTATTCATAAAATATATTAATATCTTATATTAGTAGAATTAAGCACTGTGAAATATGTGCACAACAACTTATTTATGGTTCTAAACATTTTGTTTACAAGACAAAATTGAGGAATTTAGTAATTATACCTTAATTAATCAGTTAATTTACAAAATAATACTTAAATTAGATTTTTTAACCTTTTTTTATTAAACAACTATAGAATTGAATATATTTATTGAATTATATTAATAAAATTTCTTGAATTTAAAAGTTGTGTTAATAACCATTTATATTAACAATAATGTTAACAGATTTTATGTATGAAAGATAATTACAATATATATTTGATATCTGACTCAACCGGCGAAACTCTTGACAGAATTTTTCTCGCCTTACAAGCTCAATTTTCCAATTTTCAGTATGATATGAAGCATTTTGCTTTTGTTAGAACAAATATCCAAATTGATAAAATTTTATCTGAGTGCAAAAATATGGAAAACGTAGTCATACTTTATACAATTGTAGACAATAAATTAGCAAAATATTTAAACCAACAAAGTACAGATATAAATGTTCCATGTTTTGGTGTTTTGGGTGATTTAATTTTAAATTTTTCTAAACTTTTAAATCAAAAAGCCACACATAA
Source organism: uncultured Pelagibacteraceae bacterium (assembly GCA_902530215.1). Classification (GTDB taxonomy): domain Bacteria; phylum Pseudomonadota; class Alphaproteobacteria; order Pelagibacterales; family Pelagibacteraceae; genus CABZZR01. The sequence goes on along the minus strand of CABZZR010000018.1, from coordinate 3,253 downwards.
ACCAAGCGGGCAACATGTGCTAGATGATGAATACTATAAAAGAATTGAAGCTATCCAATTTACTATGGCACATGATGACGGCAAGCTAGGAGAGGATTTAAACAAATCTGATATAGTATTATTAGGTGTTAGTAGGACCAGCAAAACTCCAACATCAATTTATTTAGCAAACAGAGGGTTTAAAACTTCAAATGTTCCAATTTTGCCAGATGTTAACATAGACAATACCATTAAAAACATACCGAAAAAAAATTGTGTTGTGGGTTTGTACGCTGACCCCAAACGTTTGTGTGATGTAAGAAAAAATAGATTATCATTATTGAATGAACAAAAATATTCAAAATATGTTAATGTTGAAACCATCACTAAAGAAGTTGAAAATTCAAAAAAAATATTTGCCAAATATGGTTTACCTACTATTGATGTAACAAGAAAATCAGTAGAAGAAACTGCTGCCTCTATTATAAAAATATACGAAATTAAAAATGCCAAATAAAAATAAATTAATTTTAGCATCCAAGAGTGGTGTGCGTAAAAAAATATTGATGGCTAATGAAATTGAGTGTGAAGTCATACCTGCTAATATTGATGAAGATTTAGTAAAAGAATCTTTGTTAAAGGAAAAAGCATCCCCAGAAATTATATCTAAAAATTTAGCACAACTAAAATCAAACAAAATAAGTGAAAAAATACATGATAGACTCGTTTTGGGAGCAGACAGTGTTATAGATTTAAAAGGTGAGCTTATTTCTAAACCGAAAACTAGAGAAGAAGCACTTAAAATTTTACAAAAATTAAATGGACAAAAACATCAATTAATTAGTTCTGTTTGTATTTCCAAAAACGGTTCAATGATTTGGCATTATACTGATGCGTCAAGTTTAACTATGAAAGAGTTAAAAACAGAAGAACTGGTAAGATATTTAGAAAGAATAAGAGACAAGGAATTATTTGCTTATGGTGTTTATCAAATTGAAGCTAGTGGGAAAGATCTTTTTTCAGAAATAAATGGAGATGAAAATACAATTATGGGACTACCAATAAAACAATTGAAACAATATCTAGAGAATTTTAACTAAAATGGCCATTCATTTTGAGGAAAAAGAATTTGATGAAAGAAAATCTAAAGTAATTAGCGAGCTAAAAAAACAAGGTTTAGATGCTCTTTTGATGTTTAGACAAGAATCGATGTACTGGCTAACGGGATACGATACTTTTGGTTATGTTTTTTTCCAGTGTCTTATTCTAACAATTAAAGGAGAGTTAATACTTCTTACTAGAGCTCCGGATTTAAGGCAGGCACAAAACACGTCAATTATTAAAAATATAAAAATTTGGGTAGATAAAGATGGTTCTAGTCCTGCTGGTGAATTAAAAAATATTTTAGTGGATTTAGGATTAGAGAAATCCAATCTGGGCGTAGAATATGAAGCATACGGATTGACGGGAAGAAATGCTATTAGACTTAATAAAGTTCTTGGAAGTTTTGCTAATCTTCATGATAAATCAGAGCTAATTTCGCATTTTAGAGTTATAAAATCTCCAACAGAAATAATTTATATAAAAAAAGCAGCTGAACTTGCAGATAAAGCTCTTGACGCAGCATGGCAACACGCTCATGCTGGAGTAAATGAGGCTAAGATTTTATCTGAGATGCAGGGCGCTGTTTTTAGTGGAGGAGGAGATTATCCTGCTAATGAATTTATAATAGGGTCAGGAAAAAATGCTTTACTTTGTCGTTATCAAAGTGAGAAGAGGGATCTAAACGAAGTAGATCAGTTATCAATTGAGTGGGCTGGAACATTTAAACACTATCATTCAGCAATGTTCAGAACCATTCCTATAGGAAAAGTGAATGACAAACAAAAAAAGATGCATGAAGCTTGCGTTGAGGCATTAAAAGGCTGTGAAAATAAACTAAAGCCTGGTAACAAAGTAGGAGAAGTATTTGATGTACATGCAGAAATTTTTGACAATTTAGGATATAAAAACTCTAGAATGAATGCTTGCGGTTATTCACTTGGTGCAACCTTTTCACCAAATTGGATGGATTGGCCCATGTTATATACAGGCAACTCTATAAATTTAAAACCAGGTATGGTTTTTTTTATGCATATGATTTTAATGGATAGTGAAAACCAATTAGCCATGAATCTTGGAGAAACTTATTTACTTACTAAAAATGGCAATGAGAAATTAGGTAAAAAAAAATTAGATCTAGTTATAGGATAAATATTATAATGAAAAAGTACTTAGTTATAGGCAATCCAATTGAACATTCAATGTCACCTAAAATACATAATTATTGGATTAAACAAAACAATTTAAATGCAATCTATGAAAAAAAACAAATTACAGAAAGTGACCTTAAAGGATTAATTGCAGAAGTAAAAAAAGGAAAAATAGATGGTGTTAATGTTACAGTACCATTTAAAAATAAAATAATTTCTTTTTTAGATCAACTGACAGAACTTTCTAAAAGCACGCAGTCGGTCAATACAATTTATAAAAAAAATGATAAAATTATCGGAGATAATACCGATATTTTTGGATTCGAAAGTAGCTTGAAGAATATAAATTACGATATTAAAAATAAAAAAATATTTATTTTAGGGGCTGGAGGAGTTGTGCCTTCAATCGTTTTTGTATTAAAAAAATTAGGAGCATCCAAAATTACCCTAACCAATAGAACAAGAGAAAAAGCAGAAAGCATTAAAAAAATGTTTCCTGGTGTAGAAATTGTAGAATGGGGGAAAGTAGCCGATTTTAATATGATTATTAATGCAACAAGTTTAGGTTTAAAAAAAGAAGATGAAATAAAATTAAACTTTTCAGAAATTGGATCGAATAAGTTATTTTTTGATGTTATTTATAGTCCGCCTGAAACTAAATTCCTTTCGAAAGCCAAAGAATTTGGCAATCAAATTGAAAATGGAAGAATGATGTTTATTTACCAGGCTCAAGCAGCTTTTAAAATTTGGCACAATATTTTGCCTAAAATTGATAATAATATACTTAATTAATGATTAGAATTGCAGTTGTTGGGGATATAGGTTCAGGGAAAAGCCATGTTGCTAAGCTTTTCGGTTATCCTGTTTTTAATGCAGATAATGAAGTTGCAAAAATATATATAAAAAACAAAAAATGTTTTAATAAATTAAAGAAAGCGCTACCGCAGTATATAAATTCTTTTCCTGTTAAAAAAAGTGCAATAATTAATGCAATTACTTCACATTCCAAGAACTTAAAAAAA
>CABZZR010000017.1 GCA_902530215.1 uncultured Pelagibacteraceae bacterium | reverse complement strand
GAGATAGATTGGGTGTAGTAGATGATAAGGGAAAAGAAATATATTCTGATAAAGTTGGACTTTTAATTGCAAGAAGTCTTTCCCACAAAAAAAAAGCAAAATTTATTGTTGATGTCAAATCTACTGGATTATTTCAAAGTGATAAATTACTAAAGAAAAATCAAAACAAAGTTATATATTGGAAGACTGGACACTCTTACATCAAAAGAAAGGTTAAACAAGAAAAAGCCTTAGCAGGATTTGAGAAAAGTGGCCATTTCTTTTTTAATAAACCTATAGGACTTGGTTATGACGATGGAATTATGTCTGCAATTCAAACATGTAAGATTTTAAATACAAATAATAAAAAAATATCTGAAATAGTGGATAGTTTACCAAAAACTTATCAAAGTCCAACGATGGCTCCGTATTGTGATGATAAAAAAAAATACTTAGTAATAGATAATCTGTCAAAATCTATATCAAAATTATTTAAAAATAATAAAAAAATTGCTGGTAGGAAAATAATAAAAATAAACAAAATTAATGGAATACGTTTTACATTACAAGATAGTTCATGGGGTTTGATTAGAGCATCTTCAAATAAGCCATCTTTAGTTGTTGTTGTTGAAAGCAATGTATCAAATTTAGATATGAAACATATATTTAAATTTATTGATAGGTTGCTTAAAAAAACAGGACAAATTGGTCGATATGACCAAAAAATATAAATAATTTAATTAATAATTGTTTTTAATTTCAGTTTTGCTTCTAGAAAAAATTTCAACCATTTCATTTATGCCTTGTTCTAAACTTATACGGGCTTTAAAACCTTTTTTTTCTATCTTTTTATTGCTTACAAAGTAATCTCTTTGGTCTGGATCCTTTTTATTATGGACGATTTGAATCTTAAGGTTTTTAACATATTTTTTGATTTTTTGTGCTAACATTAATTTTGAAATGTTAGCTGATGATAATCCCAAATTAAAAACATTAGCTTTTAATTTTTGAAAATTATTAATTGTGAAAATCATAGCGTTTACAATATCGTTTACGTGTATAAAATTTCTTCTAAAATGTGGTTCAAATATAGTTAACTTTTTTTTTCTTACCGCATTAAGTACAAAATTATTAACCAATAGGTCCGTTCTCATCCTATAAGAGTATCCAAACACTGTTGCAAGTCTATAGCAAACAGAATTCTTGTGTTTGAGTATTTCAGTCTCAGCATCTGCTTTCGTCCTACCATAAAGTGATATTGGATTTAATGGAGAATTTTCATCACAGTATTTGTTCTTTTCTCCTATGCCATAACCAGAGTTTGATGTTGGAAATATAATTTTCTGATCTTTTTTAACATTTCTAAGTATTGTTAAAATAGAATTAAAATTTACATCTATAGCTTTTTTTTTATTTTTTTCGCACAAAGGAGCTCCTACTAAAGCAGCGAGAGGTATAATGAAATTTTGATTAAGAATAAGTTTTTTTATAAGACTTTTGTCTCTAACATCACCTTCGATTACTTTAAAGTTTTTATGAAAATACAAATGATTTAAAGAATCTTTAGTATATTCAAAATTATCCAGAATCGTAACATTGTGTTTTTCAGCTATAAGTTTAGTTACAAGCATCGATCCAATGTATCCAGCTCCACCTGTTACTAAAATATTTTTTTTCAAGATTATTCCTATTTAAATTTTATAGAGTTTAAGATTTTACAAATATTCAAAATTTTTTCATTTGTCAAACTTGGATAATTGCCAATATAGTATCCAAAGAAGTGTACGTGATCTACATTTTTAAAGTTTTTAAGCTTAACCTTTTTAATGTAGTTTTTTATATAAGGTTGTCTAAGCTGGTTTCCTCCACCAGCATTACCTCTTCTAAATTCTATTTTATTATTTTTGAAAACTTTTTCTAGCAAATTTCTATTTTTAAAACTAGCTTTTCTTAAGATCAAAGGAAAAGCATAATTTGACATACCCTTTAAATCAAACTCGCAATAATAATTTTTTTTGTTTAAATTTTTTAAAAATATTTTAAAATTTTTATTTCTTTTTTTATTATTTTTATTTAAAAGTTTTAATTGATTTATACCTAAGCAAGCTCCTATTTCTGTATTTCTTACGTTGTAACCAGGATATAAAAAAATAAACTTTGGAGAAAGTTTGGAATATTTTTTAATCATTTTTTTTTCAAAATTATAATCTCCAGACTCTCTGGCCATGCCATGAGAACGTAATATTCTGGCCATCTGATAAATTTTCTTCTCGTTGGTACAGATCATTCCTCCTTCTATCGTTGACATATGATGGGCGTAATAAAAAGAAAAATTCGATATTCTTCCAAAACTACCTAATTTTTTGTTTTTAAATGTTGCTCCATGTGACTCACAAACATCTTCGATTAAATCAATTCTTTTCCTTTCTAAATAATTTATTAAATTTTGAGTCAATCCATTAAATCCTTGTGCATGTGTTATGAATACTGCACGAGTATTTTTATTAATTTTTTTAATTATTTGATTTTCTATCATAGAAAGATTTTTAAGGTTAATATCTACAAAAACAGGTTTAAAATTATTTTGAATAACAGAAGTAATATCTGAAACCCATGTTAAAGCAGGAACTATAATTTCTCCTTTTCCATAAATCATTTTCAAAATAGTCATTGTCAACAAATTGGCTGAAGAGCCAGAATTAACAAAAACACTATATTTTACTCCTAGCCATTTTGACCATTTTTCCTCAAATTGTTTTACATATCTTGACTGGGTTAAAATCGGTCTTTTTGTTAAAAAATTTTTTAATACTTTAAAATCATTTTTTGTAAAATTATTGTGCATTAACGGATGGTTAAATTTCTTTTTCATATTTTAAATTCTTTAAATTTTTTAGTTTTAAATTTATTTTTAATTAAATCACTTTTATATTGCTTATTTAGACGAGGTCCAAATATAGTCTCGCTCCCATTAAAACTAAATTTAAATGGTATATTTACAAATTTATTGAAACTTTTAATGAATTTTTTTTGTTTATGCTGTGGTACATAAAATAGAAAAAAACCCCCACCGCCAGCACCTAATAACTTGCCTCCCAAAGCGCCATTTTTGATTGCTGATTTATACAAATCATCAATAGCCTCATTTGAAACAGACTTGCTTAATGATCTTTTGATCATCCATGTCTTATTAAGTAGATCGCCAAAGTGATTTGGATTTTTTTTATATTTAATAATTTTCTTTGCTTCTTCTAAGTTTTGCAGAACATCATGCATTTGGCTACTTTTTTCTTTGTTTAATTTATTAATGTATGTGCTTGCAACATCATTTGCTGTTCTTTTTACTCCTGTATATAAAAGAATTAAATTTTTATTTAAATTTTTTAAATAATTAATATCAGTTGATATTTTTGTAACTTTATATTTTCCTCCTGGATAAAATTTAATAGAATTAAAACCACCATAGCTAGCTGCTATTTGGTCTTGAGATCCAACATTTTCTTTAAGTATTTTTTGTTCAATATAAATACTTTTTTTAGAAAGCATTTCCTTGTTCAATTTTTTTCCATACAAGGAATTAACTGCATTTATTAAACCTACCATAAATGATGAGCTAGATCCCATTCCACTCCTTGCGGGCAAGTCACCATCGTAGTGAATTTCTAAACCTTCTTTTACATTATAATGTTTTAAAACTCCTTTTACTGCCAAATGTCTAATTTGATTAATTTTGTTTACCAGTTCAATTTTTGTATAAACAATTCTATGTTTATGCTCAAAAAAAGGTGGTAAATACCTGCAGCTAATATAGATATATTTATTTATTGTTGTTGAAATTACCTCGCCTCCATTTTTTAGATACCATTGTGGGTAATCTGTTCCACCTCCAAAAAAAGATATTCTGTATGGTGTTTTTGTAATAATCATTTTTTAATATTTATTTTTCATTATAATAATCACCGTACTCAACAATAATTGTGCTTTTGCCATCTTCTCTATTTAAAGCTTTTTTATAAGCGGGAAAAATTTCACTCGGTTCTTCTAGTCTAATAATTTCGATGTTAGTACACATCATTCTGATAGAATCTGTAAAATCTCCTATGTGCTGATGTTGTGGGTGTAAAGGTCTTTGTGAACCAATGCCGGTCCTAATAATTGCTTTTGTTTTGAAACCACCATTAGACATAATTTTTATTTTATCTAAGTGATTTATTAATTGATTCATAGCTAGTAAAAGAAAATTCCATCTTGGATAGATACTTACCGGAATTAAACCATTAAGGGCTAATCCATTCGTAATACCCATTTGCATTTCTTCTGCAACTGGTAATTCAATTAGTTTTTTGTTATTTACTTCTTTTAATGTTGTGGACATTGCTGTGCCAGGCACCCGAACAGCCTGACCCAAAAAAACTACTCTATTATCCTCGGCTAAATAGTTCATAGATTTTTTTAACTCTTCAAAATATTTCATATTTAAAATTGCACTCTCTTTCCTGCTCCTGCGTGAGGGTAAGTTGTTTTATATTTATAATAAGTTATGTATTCATCGTTTTTGCCTTCAAAACTAAGTTTTTTTTGATTCCAGGCTTCTCGGGTGTCGGTACAAACTGATTTTTCATTATCTTCTACAATAAAATGAATTGGTAATTTTAAATTTCGACTATACTTAATACTTTCGTGAGCAATACCAGTTTCTGCTGTCATTTCTCCCATAAAGCAATAAACTTTTGAATTTTTCTCTTTGCTATATTTAATTGATATTGCTGTTCCAACTGCAATAGGCAACACTCCACCGACCATAGCGGAAGAAAAGATTTTATGTTCTGGAAAACATAGAGAAATCGATCTGCCCTCTAGTATTTCTTTTTTAATATTCTCAGGAGGAACTCCTTTTAGCAAACATTGGTAATGAGAGCGCCATGAGCAAAAAACCCAATCATTTTTCTTTATATTTTTAAATATATCAATAATTTGATCTTCATTTCCTTTATACAAGTGCACGGGTGCCCTAATTTTTCCCGCATTAAACAATTTTGCTATCTCGTCTTCAAATTGGATAAGTTCTTTTTTATTCATTTTTTTACTGGCGCGCCCTGAAGGATTCGAACCTCCGACCCTCGGTTTAGAAAACCGATGCTCTATCCAGCTGAGCTAAGGGCGCTTTAAGCCTTTAGTACTTCTAGCGTGAAATAATAAAAAAAACAATCTGTTAATGATTATTACTTCTGTATTAATTAACTTTAATTAGTTAACGTTAAATCTTTATCCTGTACATATTTTAAATTGTTTTTTAAAGCTATTTCTGCCTTGCAAAGCTCAATACCCATATCGCCTGCATGTTGTAAACTTGATATGAAATTTTCTTTAATAAGTGTATTTAAAATTTCAATTGCAGTTGTTCCAGTAATTTCGGCAACTAAATTATTAATTGAATTTTGACCTTTTTTGGTAATTGTACAATATCCCACCCTTAATAAGTTACTTTTTCTATCGATATCAATTAAAAAGTATCCTTTGGGATCCATGACCCAATCTTTAATTTTATCGTACTTTGCCGTAATTCTTTTTTCTATTTTTTTGTGAATTTTATTAAAGACACCATCAATGTAGTCTTTATTTGAATCTGAACTCATTTTTAATAAGAAGTTTTTAATATTCTTTTCTTTTCTACAAAATCAAGTAACAACTTTAAGATAGTCAAATATAATAAAGTTGAAATTAAAGTGTTATGGAAAAAAGGAATACCCATTATATAGGATTGCAAAAGTCCGTAAAAACTTTTTTCATACATTGAGCCCAAAGCCCAAACTCCAAAATTTGTTATAATAAAAAAAGCAACTGAACTAGCTAAACCGGTTAACAAAACTTCCTTGAATTTTAAGCTTTTAATAAAAACACCAAATAAAACTGCAACTAATAAAGAACTATAGGTAAAAAACATAGTTCCATGGAATCCAAGATATATATCCCCAAGAAACATAGAGCAAACAACTATAAAAAAACTTAAAATAGTATTTTTAAAATAAAATCCAGAAAATATCCCTACAGCTAAGATCGGTGTAAAATTTGAAGGATGTGGTATTAATCTAGAAAAAGATAAAATTAAAATCAGTAAGATTGGCAAAATGTAATAGCTATATTTTTTATATTTGTTTTTCATTATTATTTACTACCAAATTTCATCATAAACTAATAGGATTTTCTAAATCCAAATCTTAATTGTCGTCCATCTTGAGTATAAGTCGCTGGTTTTTCATAACGTTCGTTTAATAAGTTTGTTAAATTTAGGGAAATAATATTGCCGAACCAATTTTTAGTAAGGGAAATATCAATTATATCAGTACTTTTCTGAAAGGAATTTTTTGCCCCATCCCAATCCAAGTAATCCCCTGTGTATTTATAATTTAAATTTAAATTAAAAGGCCCATACAACGTTGATTTAACTTTTTTTATGTAGTTCAAGCCATATGATAAATCTGGTCTTCTTGATTGGTGACCGCCTGTTGTTTTTCTGCTTTTTGAAAAATTGCTAAATATAGAAAAACTTTGACCTACTCCTTGATAGGAAATCTCATTTTCTAATCCTTCTTGATTCAAGTCAATTTGTTTATTTTCTATAGCTGTCCAGGATGAATCTAGTTCAAGTCGATCAGATATTGTTGCTCTATAAGCTGTTGAACTAAATTTTAAATTTTCTGATAAATTGTACTCACCATAAATTTCATTTGTTTTGCTTTTTTCAGGATTTAAATTGGTTGTTCCTGAAAAACCAGAACTATTTGATCCGTAAAGTTCGTATAAACTTGGATTTCTTAAACCAGTAGAATGACTTGCTCCAAAATTAAATTGACCAAGATTTTGCATAAAGTTTAATTTATATGTTTGATTTCTACCTGTTGTATTATGGTCGTCGCTTCTCCCGTAAATTGAAAGTGTTTGATTTTTATTAAATTTATAACCAACGTTTGCAAAGATAGCTAAATCTTTCATATGTCCATTTGTTGCAGCGCTATAGGAACTTCCTCCTGAGGGTCTATTTTCAAAATTACCCCAATCATATTTATATTCACTGCCATACCCATATGAAATTTTATCATTTGTTTTAGCTTTTCTTTCTGCTTTAGCAACAAGTGACTCGCTGTAATACTCATCAATATCCCCCGCTTCTCTATAGTTTCTGTCATAATTATGATAATGAAAAATTAAAGAGTCTTCTAAATTTTCTTCGACTCTTTCCAGGGCAGTTTGCAATGCATACATTCTATTATCTGCGGTTACATCCTCTTCTTCTGTTGCGCTACTATCGTAGTCAGCTTTGGTTTTTCTAGAATATAAAGTTGATTTAAATTTCAAATTATCATTTATCAGCTTGCTTGTATTAAAATTAACTTGGTAGTTTCTAACACCATCATCTTCGTTTCCTTTTGCGATTGCACTATCTGTTTTGCTTTGATTGATTGCACCTTTAAAATTTAAATGCCATCCATTATCTGTAATTTTTGTATAATTTCCATCTACAGAATTATTTTGCATGTTGAAACCACTAGCTGAGTAGCTATTAACATAGTCAATATCGGTAACAAAATTTATAGCGCCAGCGATTGCACTTGGTCCAAAATGTGCACCATTTGCACCTTTATAAATTTCTATTTGCTGAATTGTTTGAACAAAATCTTGACCAAAATCGTGTAGACCATCTGTTGATGATTGATCGTTAATTGCAATGCCATTTAATAAAACAAGTGTATGATTTGATTCTGAACCTCTGGTAAAAATAGAAGTTTGCTGACCTTTCTGACCAGATTGAAAAACATTTAAACCTGGAACTAATTTTAAAACATCATTAGTGTCTATTGCTCCAGAATCAATAATCTCTTTCTTGGTGATAATTGTTTTACTCACACCTTGCTCATTATAAGCTGAGCTGTTTGGTGTTTTACTAATTGTTATACAAGGAATACCTTTTCTATTATCCCAGCTACATTTTTCCAGATTTTGTGAATTCGCATTGAAAATTATTAAAAAAAATATCAACGAAACTTTAAATATTAATAGCATATAATTACACCCATAAATCAACTCTTAGATATTTAAGAGTTATTATCGTTATTCATGCCACTGTAAATTTTATTGTGAAAATGTTTGATCTCGAACATTTTTCGACAGCGGGCTTGCTAATGAAGCATTCGGTCTCGATTTTTAATCACACCGTTGCGAGTACAGATTTAGATTTTCACTAAATTTCCTCCAAAAGCTAGCCAATCATATATATAATTTTTCTATATTGTCAACGAATATATTATTTAATGCTTTTTTAAACCTTTAGATACATTAGTATATATTTTTAAGTATTGCATTTTAAGGCCTTCGTCACCAGCATCTCCGGTTACATAGTAGTTTGGCAAAATAAAAAAAGTGGAATATAAAAAAAAGATTATTGCACATAATATTTTTTTAACTTTGTTTAAATCAAAGAATTTATTTGAAAAAAAACTTTTTTTGTTAATAAAAATAAATTTATGATTTATTAAATGAATTATAAGATAAAATATTAAAAAATAATTAGCAGAAAACCATCTGCCCCAATCGTTAGCTATAATAAAAAGCAAAAAGCAAAATAAAAATGGAAAAGTAAAAATAAAAATAAATTTAATTTTATTGTTTATTAAATTCTTATTTTTAAAATTTCCTATATTAAATAAAAAAAATAAAAAAATGGGTAAAAAACCGTATATAAAAGAAAATAAAAAGGTTAGATAGCCTTTTAAATCATGAGATCCCAAAAAAAGAGCAAAGCTATCAGTTCCTTGTTGCAAAGCCCAAATAGCTCCAACATTTTCGCAATTATCGGGTTTATAAACCGATAAACTTTTGCAAATTAGATCAACAGAATCCTCATTACCTTTAAAATTATATATAATTAGTTCAATAAAAATTGATATAACCAACAATAAGAATATTTGAAAAAAAATTTCATTTTTATTTTTTTTATCTGCAAAAATAATAATTGAAGAAATTATATAGCCAGTAAAGAAAAAAATACCCTCATGTGATAGTAATAATAATGGGAATACGGCTATAAATTTCCAAAAACGATTACTTTGATAACCAAAAGTCTTTAAATCTAATAACAACCATAAAAAAAATATGTAAAATAGGACTTCTTTTCTAATTCCTATTTTTTGATCATAAATTGAGAATAAAATAAACCATGGAGAAATAAATAATAGTACATAAATTAAATTAAATTTTAAATTTTTAAAATATAAGTAATTTAAAAAATAAAAAAACAAAGCAACAGATGTCAAAAATATAAAAAAAGATATTTGAATATTTTTATTAAACAAAATAGAAAATTGATATATTAGCTCGCCAGGTAACCCTCTTCTTACAAAACCACTCTGATAGTTAATAACCCAATCAGCATATTGCCAACGATATAGATCTACAGTGTATTGAAAAATATAGCTTAACATTATTCCGAAGCTCAAAACTAAGAATAAAATAAGATAATAATTTCTTTTCATCATAACTCTAAAACTAATTTTTTATTAAAATGTTTGAAAACCAATACCTGTTTTGGGGTATGAATATAAGTTATAATTAGCCGTTAGTTCCTCACCAGCATTAATGTCTCTAGTAGATATCAAGAACATATATTTTCCCTCTACTTTTGGGTATAAATTTTCTCTACTTGCTTCACCATCGGGAATTTTTGAAACATGAATATTTTGATCTATAGGATCTCCACATTTTAAAGTGGGTAAACTATCAGATACGATACGTCTTACGTTTGGCTCGTTTGAGTGATTATAAAAACCACCTAAAGGAGTTCTGATATAACCATTCTCAAAATCTTTATCCTGAATATGTGTTAAACCTATAAAAACATTCGATTTTATATTTTTTGTTGCATACAAACCCAAACCTTCTATTGGTGATTTTTTTATAGTAAGGCAATTTGGCAATGGTTTATACATTTGCTAAAGCCTTTGATGGTGAAATATAGTCGTGACCAAAAACATTTGCAACAGCTTCATGTGTTACTTGGCCTTTGTAAACATTCAGGCCGGCAAGAAAATTTTTATCTTCTTTAAGGGCTTTTTCATAACCCTTGTCTACTAGCTTAGATAAAAACGGAAGTGTAGCTTTATTTAATGCGAGTGTTGATGTTCTTGGAACACCTCCCGGCATATTAGCAACACAATAATGAACAATATCATCAACGATATAAGTAGGATTAGCATGGGTAGTAGGTTTGCTTGTTTCAACACACCCTCCTTGGTCGATTGCTACATCAACTATTACTGAACCTCTTTTCATTATTTTTAACATGTCCTTGGTAATTAATTTTGGTGCTTCAGCGCCTGGAATTAAAACTCCACCAATCATCAAATCACATTGGGAAATTAATTTTTTTAAATCTACTTTATGGCTTAACTCTGCGATAATTGTATCGCCAAAAATTTTTTTAAGTTGATCTAAACGTTCTTGTGACTTATCTACAATGTGTACTTTAGCTTTCATTCCTGTCGCTATTAATGCAGCATTTTCTCCAACCACTCCACCTCCTAAAATGACTACCGTTGCTGGCTCAACGCCTGGGCCTCCACCTAATAATACACCTCTACCTTTTTGATTTTTTTCTAATGAATGGGCGCCCGCTTGAATAGACATACGCCCTGCTACTGCACTCATTGGAGCTAATAAAGGCAAACGACCATTATTATCTGTTACCGTTTCATATGCTATACAAACTGATTTGGATTTAATTAAACCTTCAGTTAGTTCTTTTGCGGCAGCTAAGTGTAAGTAGGTAAAAACTATTTGATTTTCTCTAATCATTTTAATTTCATTACTTAATGGCTCTTTTACCTTAACAATTATCTCGGAATCAGTAAAAATATCTTCAGCATTTTTTACTATCTTAGCTCCAGCTTTTATATATTGATCATTTTCAAATCCTGCTTCAAA
>CABZZR010000016.1 GCA_902530215.1 uncultured Pelagibacteraceae bacterium | reverse complement strand
AATTATCCCCAAGCTTGACTAATGCTTTTGCAATTAATGGGTTGGAATTAAGCAATTCCTTAACATCAAAATTTGTAATATCTAAGTTTTCAAATAAATTATCACCAAGTAGATCCATTAAATTTTGATACAAATTAGTATCAGTTTTTTTTGATATGTCTGACATTTCTATATTAAGTTCATTGGCCATTTTTAAGAGTAAATCTAAATTTATCTTACGTTTGCCGCTCTCCATTAAGTTTAGGTAGGTTGGGGATATAGACAATTTTCTAGATAAATCTGCTTGGGTAATTCCTAGTTTTCTTCTGGTATTTTTAATTTTATGGCCTATTTGAATATCTTTTTGATCCATATTTACAACATTTACATCTATTTGATTTTTAATTTACAGCTATTTACAAGGAATATCAATAAAAATATTGCTTATTTAATTATTTGTAAATATAGTAAATTTTATGAGTAATATCAATTCGAACAAAGATAAACTTAGAGACCTTAGCCAGTTTTCACAAAGGGGCGTTTATGTTAAAGAGGATGACCAGGATTGGGGAAGTTCTGGAATAAACGACATTGAAAACGAAGCTAATGCAAACAAAAACTAAATCATCAAATAACATTTCATACGACCTAAAAAGATTTTCAGGAATAAAAAGAGGTTATACCTCAAAAGATGTTGAAAAATTAAAAGGCTCATTTAACGTAGAATACACTTTATCTAAAAAACTATCTGAGAAACTTTGGCACTTACTAAATTCAGATAATTATGTGAATGCCTTGGGTGCTTTGTCAGGCAATCAAGCAGTTCAACATGCAAAAGCGGGTCTTAAGGCAATATATTTATCAGGTTGGCAAGTTGCAGCTGATGCCAATAGTGCAGGAGAAATGTATCCAGATCAAAGTTTATATCCATATGATAGTGCGCCAAAATTAGTTGAAGCAATGAACAATGCTTTGATAAGAGCAGATCAAATTCAACACCTTGAATTAATAGAGGGAAAAATAGATGAAAAAAATAAAATAGATTATCAGATGCCTATAATTGCTGATGGCGAAGCAGGATTTGGTGGACCTTTAAACGTATTTGAATTAACAAAAAAATTTATTAAATCTGGTACAGCTGGAATTCACTTTGAGGATCAACTGGCTTCTGAGAAAAAATGTGGGCATATGGGTGGTAAAGTTTTAATACCAACACAAACGGCTATAAGAAATCTAACCTCTGCAAGATTGGCAGCAGATGTAATGAATGTACCACTTATTATTATTGCAAGAACAGACGCAAACGCTGCAAAACTAATTACGAGTGATTTTGATGAAAACGATAAACCTTTTATAACTGGAGAAAGATCGCCTGAGGGTTTCCACTATGTTAAGGATGGAATAGAACAAGCAATATCTCGTGGATTAGCTTATGCTCCTTATGCAGATTTAGTTTGGTGCGAAACGGGTAAACCTAATATCAAAGAAGCAGAAAAATTTGCTAGTGAAATTCACAAAAAATATCCTGACAAAATGCTTGCTTATAATTGTTCACCATCCTTTAATTGGAAAAAACATTTATCAGACAAAGAGATAGAAAGTTTTCAAAAATCAATGGGTGACATGGGATATAAATTTCAGTTTGTTACCCTAGCAGGTTTCCATGCTCAAAACCATGCAATTTTTGATTTAGCAAAAAATTATAAAAAATCTGGAATGGCGGCATATTCAAAATTACAACAACAAGAATTTGAAAGTGAAAAGGATGGATATACTGCTACTAAACATCAAAGGGAAGTAGGAACATCGTATTTTGATGCAGTATCAAATACGATTACATCTGGAAAAAGTGCAACTACTGCTATGAAAGATTCTACTGAGGAAGAGCAGTTCTAAATATTTAAAACTATGAGTAATTTTAAGGATGTAGAAAAGTTCATGAAAACTTTTGGACAAGAAGTAAAAGATAGACCTGGGTTTCCATCAGACAAAATAGTTAAGCTTAGATACGATCTCATTAAAGAAGAGTTGGATGAATTGCAAAGTGCTATAAAAGAAAAGAATTTAGAAGAAATTGCTGATGCTTTAACTGATATACTTTATGTAACTTATGGGGCAGGTCACGCTTTTGGAATTGACCTCGATAAATGTTTTTCAGAAGTTCAAAAATCAAACATGAGCAAGTTGGATAAAAATGGCAAACCTATATATAATGATCAAGGAAAAGTGATGAAGGGTCCTGATTTTTTTGAACCAAATTTAAAACAATTTGTAAAATAATTTTAACATTCTACTTTAAGGCGATTTTTAATATAAAATATAAACTAACAAAAATAGCCATTTTTATTGAAAAAATTAGCAAAAAAGCCTTAATTATTAATAGTTTTAAAAAAGAATTAACTTTAAATAATTATTATAAACTTATAGTGTTTCACCTGAGGGGGAGAAATTGAAGAAAGTATTTACAATACTTTTGATGCTATTTGCGCTATCTGGATGCTATATGGCTCCAATGGCTTTGCTTGGACCAGCTTCATCTGGCTTTACAACAACTTCAATATTACAGTCTGCTGCAACAAATACTGCTAATCACCTTATAGAGAAAAGTACAGGAAAAACCATCAACCAGCATGTTATTGAAGCACTAAAAAATGATGATACTTTCAAAAGTGCTTTGAAAAATTAAAGAATAATTTAATTTTCTTTCTCTAAAATTACTTCATAAAGCTTTCTTGGAAAATTGCCTTCTTCAAATGAATTTATATGAAGAATTTTAAAACCTTTAGATAATTTTTTAATTTTTAATTTTGAAAAAAAATGAACTATAAAACCATTACTTTCATAAAGATCTTCACCTAAATGAAAGCCATTATTATAATCACCATCTCCAGTGTGTCTTACAGTATAAAAGTTTAAACCTTTTGATTTTAAAACTCGCAATATCTCATCAGATAAAGTGCTAAGTTGATTATTTGTAAGAGCCATACAATATAGCATATGTGAAAAACAAGATTCAAAAGTTTCATTTTTAAATGGAAGGGGCTTTCTAACATCATGATGTTTTGCTGAAATAAATTTTGATAAACCTAATTTTTTAGCCTTATCATTTATTGTTTTAACTGCAGAGTAACTATAATCAAGTGCTTCTACTTTAAAGCCTTTTTCAGCAAAAAAAATTGTATCTCTTCCTTGGCCAGCTCCTAATTCAATTAAATTGGTTATTCCTTTTTTTTTAAATTCTTTTACTGCTTTTATTGCTGCTTCACTTGGAGAAATACCAAACATCTCAGGCTTACTTGAGAAATTAATTTCCCAATGCTGAGATTGTTTGTCTAATATTTTTTTATCCAAATTATTTTGATGGATCTGGAACTTTTCTAAGATATGGCTTTATAGTTTTCCAGCCATCTGGGTATATTTTTTTTGCTTCTTCATTAGTTACTTTAGGAACAATAATTACATCCTCACCTGGTTTCCAGTCAGCTGGCGTAGCAATTTTGTGTTTTGCTGTACGTTGCATTGAATCTATTGTTCTCAATATCTCATGAAAGTTACGGCCTGTTGTCATTGGATAAGTAAGAAATAAACCAATTCTTTTATCTGGTCTAATAACATATACAGTTCTTACTGTCTCATTATCTACAGCTGTACGTCCCATTGATGTAGTTCCAGCATCACCTTCTAGCATATTATAAAGTTTGGCAACTTCTAATTTTTCATCTGCTACAATAGGATAATTAGGTTTTAACCCACAAACATCTTTAATATCATCAAGCCATTTAATGTGATCTGACACTGGATCAACGCTTAAACCCATAACCTTAACATTTCTTTTTTCAAACTCTGGTCTCATTTTAGCTAATGCACCAAGTTCAGTTGTACAAACTGGAGTAAAGTCTTTTGGATGTGAAAATAATACACCCCAACTGTCTCCTAGCCACTCATGAAAAGATATATCACCTTCGGAAGTTTTTGCTTTAAAATCCGGCGCTTTACTATTAATTTTTAACGTCATTTTAACCCCTCTGATTTTTGTTTTTAAAATATTATAGGCAAGATTGATTTGCTATGCAATTTTTTATAATATTTTTAATCGGTTATGATATTTAAACAATTATTTGATAAAGATTCTTCAACCTACACGTACATTGTATCTAGTGGACATGGAAGAGAAGCATTAATAATTGATCCAGTCATTGGTAACACAAATGAATATTTATCAATTTTAGAATCTTTAAATTTAAAGTTAGTAAAAGTTATTGATACGCACATTCATGCAGATCATATCTCAGGATTAAAAGAATTAAATAAAAGAACAAATTGTGCAACAATTATGGGGGAAAATTCACTTTCAGAAGTTATTAGTATTAAAGTAAAAGACAACGAAAAAATTAAGATTGAAAATATTGTTTTAACTTCAATGTATACTCCTGGTCACACAGATTGTTCTTATAGTTTTTTAATGAATGATAGAATTTTTACCGGAGACACATTATTGATTAATGGTACAGGAAGAACTGACTTTCAAAATGGTAGCCCGGTGGACCAGTATCATTCACTATTTGAATGTATTCTTAAACTACCGGAAAAAACTTTGGTATATCCTGCCCATGATTATAAAGGTAATAAAGTAAGCACTATTGGACAAGAAAAAAATAATAATCCAAGACTTAAAGTAAAATCTGTTGACCAATACGTGGAGATGATGAATAACTTGAATCTGCCATTTCCTAAAATGATAGATGTAGCTGTGCCGGCAAATAAAAAAGGTTTAACTTTAGATCAATTAAATAACAAATAATTACCAATTTTTGTCACAACCAATAATCCATATCTCGACAGGATATGCCTCTTTTGCTTCTGGAGTGCTAGATGCCTCCATAATCCATTCGTCACAAAGCTTTTCATTTTTAAACGAATACTTATGTAAATAAATTTTAAATTTAGTAGCCCCCTTTTTACATGGATCACCACTATTTTCCGCTACACCATCTTTGTAGTTACATAAAAAAGCTTTCCATTTTTTTGCATGTGCTTCAGATGTAATAAGAAAAAAAATTAAAAAAATTAATGGCGGAGAGAGTGGGATTCGAACCCACGATACCTTTAACAGTATACAAGCTTTCCAAGCCTGCGCCTTAAACCGCTCGGCCATCTCTCCTAATTTTTTTGATAAAAACATAATGAAGTATTTTTAATATGGTAAATTGTTTTTGTATTAATACTTTCCTCTAAATATTTTACTACGTCTTTGCAAGATTTTTTCCCTATATTGAAATCATGCCATAAAATATATCCGCCTTTTTTAATCATTTGAAAAGCTTTTTCGCTATCATTTTTCAAATAACTATATGTATGAGCTCCATCAATAAAAATAAGATCAAACTGATTAATATAAGGATCTACTATTAATTTTTTTGAGTCTTGAAATATAACTTTTATTTTTTTTTCAAAATTTTTTCCAGTAAAAATAAATTTATCATACAAGCTTTCATTTTTTAAATTTCGAAAAGCGTATTTATTATCATGCTTTTCAGATTTAATTAATTTAGATTGTTCTTTATCTAAAGTAAGAGAAAATATTTCTGCATTAGGTGGGGAGTTAACTGCTAATAAAGATGTTGTTTTGCCGCTACAAGTTCCAAACTCGAATATTTTATTAGATCTTTTGGCTAAAACAGATAAAATCCATGCTTCATAATCTGAAGTCATACCAACGACATTGAAGCTTTCGGGTATTGAAAAACTTTTTATAAATACATCATCCTTTGGTGAGAGTAGTTTTTCTGAAATTTTATTAGGTTTAAATGCCTCGTTAATATCAGTAATTTCTACAGTTTTAATCTTTGTTGATGTAAAAATTTTACGTAGTTTTTTCTTATTTAAAAAATAAATTAAAATTAAATTTAAGATTAAAGATAAAGTTATAATTATTTTAATCATTTTTATTAATCCTTAGGACTCCGATAAATGCCTCTTGTGGTATTTCAACTTTTCCAAATTGCTTAGCTCTAGCCTTACCTTTTTTTTGTTTTTCAAGCAATTTACGTTTTCTATCTAGAGCCCCACCTCCGTGTATTTTGGTTAAAACATCTTTTTTGTAGCCCTTTATTGTCTCTCTAGCGATAATTTTTCCACCTATTGCTGCTTGAATTGGAATTTGAAAGTTATGCCTTGGAATTAATTCTTTTAGTTTTTCACAAACTAATCTACCTTGAGATTGTGCAAAATCTTTGTGAATTATCATAGAAAGTGCATCCACTGACTCTGTGTTAACTAATATTCCCATTTTCACTAAATTACCTTCTTTGTATCCAGTAATTTCATAATCAAAGCTTGCATATCCGCTTGATACAGATTTAAGTCGATCATAAAAATCAAAAACAACTTCATTTAGCGGAAGTTCATAACTTATTACTGCACGATTTCCAGAATATGTTAAATTACTTTGTACTCCTCTTTTATCTTGGCATATTTTAATTATTGATCCTAAATATTGATCAGGAGTAATTATTGTTGCTTTAATCCAAGGCTCTTCTATAGATAAAATTTGCACTGGATCTGGCATATTAGTTGGATTTTGAAGTTCTTGAACCGAACCATCTCTTTTGTTTATTTTGTATATAACACCGGGGGTAGTTGTAATAAGTGTTACATCAAACTCTCTTTCTAGCCTTTGGGTTATTATTTCTAAATGTAGTAAACCCAAGAATCCACATCTAAAACCTAATCCTAAAGCACTTGAAGATTCTGGCTCATAAGAAAAACTTGAATCATTAAGCCTGAGTTTTGCTAAGCCATCTTTTAATTTTTGATATTCTGAATTGTCCACTGGAAATAAACCACAAAAAACAACTGGTTTACTAGGTTTAAATCCAGGTAATGGCTTATCAATTGGGTTTGAACGGTCACAAATTGTATCTCCAACTTTTGTATCAGATAAATTTTTAATACCAGTAATGATAAAACCTATTTCCCCTGAAGAAATTTCTGTAACATCGAGAGCCTTGGGGGTAAACACACCAACTTTTTCAATAGTATGTTCAGTATTGTTAGACATCATTTTAATTTGCATACCTTTTTTTAAAACTCCATCTATAACTCTAACTAAAATAACTACACCTAAATAACTATCATACCAACTATCGACCAATAAACTTTTTAATGGATTTTCTGAATTTCCCTTTGGCGATGGTAAAATTTTAATAATTGATTCCAAGATTTCATCTGTTCCTTTTCCGGTTTTACCTGAACATTCAATAGAGTTATTTGTGTCAATGCCTATTACATCTTCTATTTGTTTTTTTACTTTTTCAGGATCAGCTGCTGGCAAATCAATTTTATTTAATACTGGAATTATTTCATGGTTATTATCAAGAGCTTGATAAACATTAGCCAAAGTTTGTGCCTCAACCCCTTGGGAACTATCTACTATTAAAATTGATCCTTCACATGCTGATAAAGACCTACTAACTTCATAACTAAAGTCTACATGACCAGGCGTATCAATTATATTTAAAATATAATTTTTTCCATTTTTTGCTTTATAATTTAATCTTACGGTCTGAGCCTTTATAGTAATTCCTCTTTCTCTTTCAATATCCATTGAATCAAGAACCTGTGCTTTCATTTCTCTTTCAGATAGACCTCCGCATCTTTGTATTAATCTGTCCGCTAGAGTAGATTTGCCGTGATCAATGTGCGCAATTATTGAAAAATTGCGAATTATTTCATTTGTAGACATTAGGATCTAAGATTTGCGCCCGTTATTTCTTGAACTTTTAATACGATTTTTTTGCTAATTTGATCGATATCTTTTTCACTTAAAGTTTTATCTTTAGGCTCCAAAGTTACATTAAATGCAATAGATTTCTTTCCATTTCCTATGTTATCACCCTGGTAAACATCAAAAATTTTTACATCTTTAATTAATGCTGTGTCAATTTTCTTAACCAAATTAATAACTTCTCCTGAACTATATTTTTCATCAATAACAAATGCAAAATCTCTAGTTACTTTTTGATAATCTGAAACTATAAATTGTGGTTTGATTTCTCTAATTTTTTTTCTTGTCTCTGGTATATTATCTAAGAATATTTCAAAACCTAAAACATTATCAGTTCTTAAATCTGATTTTCTAATAATAGATGGATGAATTTCTCCAAAATATGCAAGTTCTGGACCAGTAGAAGAACCTAAAGATAACAAACCAGATCTACCTGGGTGGTACCATCTCTTTGTCATGTTGCTTACTGATATGCTAGAGCTATCAATGCCAATTTCATTTAGAGTTCTTAATGCATCATTTTTAATATCAAAAACATCAAAATTTCTCTCTTTTTCTATCCAGTTTTTTCTAGAATGTTTTCCTGTTCTAATTGCTCCTATCATTGTTGTTTGTTCACCGGGTTTACTACCTTTAAAAACAGGTCCAACTTCAAATAGCATTAGATCTTCAAAATTTCTATGAATATTCTTTTTTGCACTAATAATTAAGTTGGAGTAAAGAGATGATCTTAAAACATCCAAGTCAGAAGAAATTGGATTAGCTAATTTAATCTCATTTTTCAATTCTGAAAATAAATTATCTATTTTTGAATCTGTAAACGACCACGTAACTGCTTCAACATATCCTTTTGAAGCAATTGACCTTTGGGAGAAGTGAAAAAGTTTTTGTTTATAATTTAGCGTGTCTTTAATATTTTCTTTCTCTGGAATTAATAATGGAATTTTGTCATATCCACTGATTCTCACCAACTCCTCGATTAAATCAATATCATGCTTAATATCAGGCCTCCAGCTTGGCGCTAAAACCTTAATTTTTTTTCCGTTATTCCTTAAAGAACATCCTAGTGAAGTTAAAACCTTTTTAATTTTTAAATTTGTAATTGAAAATCCAATAACTTTAGAAAACTTTTCTGGATCTAATTCAATTATTTTTCTCTCATCTCTTATTTTCCCAACTACTGAAAATTTACTGGCTGTCCCACCACAAATATCCAATATCATACACATAGCAAGTTCTAATCCTAATTTAATAGAATTAGGATCTATGCCTCTTTCAAACCTATATTTTGCATCAGTATCTATGTTTAAAATTTTTGAAGTTTTTCTAATCATTGATGGAAAAAAATATGCTGACTCTAACAAAATATTTTTTGTAGACAGTTCTGTACCAGATCTAGTTCCACCAATAATACCGCCGAGGCCTAAGACTCCAGACTTATCGCTTATTGTGCACATATTATTTTGGAGCATATATTTTTTATTATCTAAGGCTTCAAAGGACTCACCTTTTTTTGAATTTCTTACAATAATTTCTTTATCAATTTTGTCTGCATCATAAGCATGTAAAGGTCTATTTAAATCAAACATGACATAATTAGTGATGTCTACGATAGCTGATATTGGGCTCAATCCTAAAGCTATAATTCTTTTTTTTAACCAATCAGGGCTTTCTTTATTTTGGACATTTTTTATATATACACTTCCAAAAATACCACAACCTTGATTTTTTTCTTTTTTTATTGAAACTTTAATTGGACTTTTGAATTTCTGATTTATTTTAATAGGGGGCTGCCTTTTTAATTGACCTAAACCAGAAGAGGCTAAATCCCTAGCGATACCTCTTACACCCAAACAATCTGGTCTATTTGGTGTTACAGCAATATCCATAGTTTTTTCCCCAATGTTTTTAAAATATTTTTCACCAATATTTTTCTCTTTTTTATTTAATTCTATAATTCCTTCCTTATTTGAAGATTCATCAAGCTCGTAGCCTGAGCAAAGCATTCCTTTGGATTCAATTCCTCTTATTTTTGCTATCTTTAATTTCATATTGGTTTTTGGAATAATTGAACCAGGAGGAGCGTAAACAGCAAACAATCCATCTCTAGCATTTTGAGCGCCACAAACAACTTTAATTAAATTTCCAGAACCTACATCGACATCACAAACTTTTAATTTGTCAGCATTTGGATGTTTTTCAGATTTTATAATTTTACAAATGATAAAGTTATCTAAATTACCATTTGAAGATTTAATATTTTCTACCTCTAAGCCAATTTCTGTCAATCGTTCAGCTACTTGATTAAGATTTGCTTTAGTTGATAGGTGATTTTTTAACCAAGATAAGGAGATTATCATCTGCTTAGGCCTCTATAATTCGTTGGAATATCTAATGGATCAAATCCGTAAAATTCTAACCACCTAATATCATTTTCAAAAAATGCTCTTAAATCATTTATTCCATATTTCAACATAGCCAGTCGATCGATTCCAACACCAAAAGCATACCCTTGGTACTGTATTGGATTTACTTTTGCATTTTTTAAGACAGCAGGATGTACCATTCCACAACCAAGAATTTCTAACCATTTATCTCCTTCTCCGATTTTTATTTTACCATCTTGAATTTTATATCCAATATCAACCTCAGCAGAGGGTTCGGTGAAAGGAAAATGGCTTGGTCTAAATCTTATTTTTACTTTATCAACTTCAAAAAACTTTTTAACGAAATAATATAAACAACCCTTAAGGTGTCCCATATTAATGTTCTTATCAATATGCAATCCCTCTAATTGATGAAACATTGGAGAGTGTGTTTGATCACTATCATGCCTATAAGTTCTTCCAGGAGCAATTATTTTAAATGGAGGCTTACTTTTCATCATTGTTCTAATTTGAACTGGTGATGTATGTGTTCGTAAAAGTAAATCTTTGGAAAGATCAAGATAAAAAGTATCATGCATATCTCTTGCTGGATGATTTTCTGGGGTATTAAGTGCGGAAAAATTATAATATTCATTTTCAACATCAGGCCCCTCTTCAACTGAAAATCCTATTTCTGAAAAGATTGAGGTAACTTCATCAATCACTTGTGAAACAGGATGAATTTTTCCAGAAAAATAACTTCTGCCAGGAAGTGTTACATCTATTTTTTCATTTTGAAGTTTGTTGTTTATTTCTGATTGATCTAAATCAGAAAGTTTTTTTTCAATTGAGTCAATAACCTTTGTCTTTAGAGAGTTAAGTTTTGAGGCATACTCTTTTCTTTTGTCTTGTTCTAAACTTCCAACTTTTTTAAAAAGATCAGTAATAATTCCTTTTTTTCCAAAAATTTCTGTTTTAATTACCTCTAAAGACTCGCGTTCTTTAGCATTTTTTATTTTATTAAAAATATCCGATTCTATCTGGTTTAAATTTTCCATAAAAAAATATTTTTACTGATTCTCTATTTTACTAAAGATAATAGAAATACCCTTATTAGTTAAGGGAGGATTGAACTTTTTTTACGATGGATTTAAAGGCTTCTGGGTTATTATATGCTATTTCTGCCAATACTTTTCTATCTAGCTTGATACCTGACTTGTTTAAGCCATTTATAAATTTAGAATAAGTAAGGCCTTCCTGTCTTACGCCTGCATTAATTCTTTGGATCCATAATGATCTGAAATCTCTTTTTTTTGCTCTTCTATCTCTGTAAGCATATTGCAAAGCTTTTTCCATTGCTTGTCTTGCAACACGAATAGTATTTTTTCTTCGTCCATATTGTCCTTTAACGAATTTTAAAACTTTTTTATGCCTCGCGTGACTTGTTACTCCTCTTTTTGTTCTGGCCATTATTAATTTCTTAAACTATATGGCATATAAGATTTTACAATTTTGCTATCTTGTTTTGACATTATAGTTGTACCTCTTTGTTTTCTTATTTGTGAATTTGTTCTTTTTATCATACCGTGCCTTTTACCAGCTTGAGGCATTTTTACCTTGCCTCTACTAGTAATTCTAAATCTTTTTTTAGCTGAACTTTTAGTTTTTAACTTAGGCATAAAATTAGCGACTTATACATATTTTGAAATAAATTTACAATAATTAATTAAATAGGCTGAACAATCATTATCATTTGTTTGCCTTCAAATTTAGGAGCTAGTTCCACTTTACCTAGA
>CABZZR010000015.1 GCA_902530215.1 uncultured Pelagibacteraceae bacterium | reverse complement strand
ACTACTGTAAAAACATTAAATTGGAAAAACGGGGCTTAGCGCAGCTTGGTAGCGCGTCTGGTTTGGGACCAGAAGGTCATTGGTTCAAATCCAATAGCCCCGACCATTTAAAATATGAAGAAAGCAAAAATATACAAACCATCAAAAACTGCCATGCAATCAGGAAGAAGTAATTCATCTTTTTGGCTATTAGAGTTCGAGACAGAAAATAATGGTGTTAATCCACTAACGGGGTGGGAAACTTCTTCAGATACTATGTCTGAAGTAAAGTTAAAATTTTCCTCCAAAGATTTGGCAGTAGAATATGCAAAAAAAAATAATATACTTTATAAGCTGATAGAACCACAAAAGCGAAAAATAATAAAAAAATCTTATGCAGATAATTTTTTAAAATAACTAAATGTTAAAAAGTTTTTTCTTAAATAAAAAGTGGGCTGTATGGGCCTGGGGAGGTTTTATATTTATTATTACTTCTTTGCTTGCTCAAACTTGGATCGATGTAAAAATTAATGAATGGTACAAAGGTTTTTATGATATTTTGCAGAAAGCTACAGAACATGATGTCTCAGAATTTTATGATAAGATATTTTTATTTTTTAAATTAGCTATTCCTTACGTCATTATTTATACAATAACTAATTATTTTACACGTCTTTATGCATTCAGATGGAGAGAAGCAATGACATTTGCATATATGCCATATTGGAAAAAGGTAGACGCAAAAGTGGAAGGGGCATCACAAAGAATCCAAGAAGACTGCATGGCTTTTGCAAAAATAGTTGAAAGTATAGGGCTACAAGTTTTAAGAGCTATAATGTTATTAATTGCTTTCGTTCCAATTTTATGGGGATTGTCATCAAATGTAATTATTCCATGGTTAAAAGATATAAATGGTTCGTTGGTTTACGTTTCTCTTACAGCTAGTATTGGTGGAGTTGTTATTAGTTGGTTGGTTGGAATTAAATTACCAGGTTTAGAATATAATAATCAAAAAGTGGAGGCTGCATTTAGAAAAGAACTTGTTTATGGAGAAGACGACCGAAAAGCTTATGCAAAACCTCCAACCATCTTAGAGTTATTTACTGGAATTAAATATAACTATCATAGACTATTTCTACATTATGGATATTTTGATCTTTGGCTTATTCTCTACAATCAAACAATGATTATTGTTCCTTATCTTATAATGGGACCTGGTTTGTTCACGGGAGCTATGACATTAGGAGTATTAATTCAAACTTCTAGTGCATTTCGAGAGGTACAGGGTAGTTTTTCTTTATTCATGCAGAATTGGACTAGAATTACTGAATTAAGATCAATATTTAAGCGATTAAATGAATTTGAAAAAGCAATTGGTTACAAAAATTCATCAAAACCTTCTCCCGATATAGTTAGATCTTAAAAAATGGACTTGATAATTAAACTAATCGATGTTCTTTTTCCTGTTTTTCTAGTTATAGGTATTGGGTACTGGTACGGCAAAAAAGACCCAAAATTCGACACTAAATTCATAACTACTTTTGCTGGGAATTTTGGATTACCAGCAATTATTTTCTATTCTTTGACTAGCACTGGTATAAGCATTGAGTTGTTCTTAAGGTTTTCTTACTACATTACTTTATATGTACTAATTTTTGCAGTAATAGGAATAGTAATTTTAAAAATATTAAAAAAAGATATTTACAGATTGCTGCCTCCTTTAATTTTACCAAATACTGGTAATATGGGTATGCCTCTTTGTTTATTTGCTTACGGACAGATGGGTTTAGCTATAGCAACTGCTGCAACAGCAATGATATTAGTTTTTCATTTTAGCATTAATATATTATTGGCTAGTAAAAAATTTTCTATAAAACCTTTATTAAATTGTATTCCTGTATACGCTCTTTTGGTCTCATTATTATTTGTGTATTTTGATATTCCTTCGCCAAAGTTTCTCGAGAATGCAACTTTTTTAATTGGTTATTCAACGATTTTTTTAGTTTTAATGTCCTTAGGAGTAGCTTTGTCTAAACTTAAAGTTTTTTCTTTTAAAGAAACTTTTGTTTATTCAATTATACGAGTAGTAATTGGTCCCATAGTAGGTTTTGGTTTTGTTAAATTTTTTAATTTAACAGGTGTTGAGGCAGGAGTTATGTTTATTCAAGCTTCTATGCCATCAGCCATATTGACCTACCTTGTAAGCAGAATTTATTCACCTAAAAAAATATCTGATAGTATTGCTAGCACTGTTGCTTTATCTACTTTTTTATCATTCTTTACTTTAATAGTTGTAGTATTTATTTCTTTGAAATACTTTAACTAATTGTGAAAGCTATATTTTATAACCTTTTAGCATGGGCGATACTTCCATTTATGGATGCAATTGCTAAATATTTAAGTTCAGATCTATCATTTTTTCAAATTACATGGGCTAGATATTTTTTTACTGTTTTTTGGGCTCTTCCATTAATGTTTTTTTTCTATAGAAAAAATTTAACCTGGACCACAGAACCAAAATTGCAAGTTTTTAGAGGTTTAACTTTATTTTTTGCTAACGTTTTATTTTTTTACTCTATTTCTATAATTTCAATGGCCAAAGCTTTAACTTTAGCTTTTGTGGCTCCATTAGTTACAACTGCTTTATCACCAATTTTCTTGCGCGAAAAAGTAGGTATTAGAAGGTGGTCTGCAGTGTTAATTGGTTTTATTGGAAGTTTAATTGTTATTAGACCTGGGTATATAGAATTTAATTTAGCTAGTATTGCAGCAATTGGCACAGGTTTTTTTTATGGAATTTATTTGATTATAACTCGAAAGCTTCACACTTCAGACAGTCCATTACTTACTTTATTGCTTACTGGTGTAGTGGGGGCCATTATAGGTTCTTTTGTTGTTCCAATAGTTTGGATTAATCCAACTTTAATTCAATGGTCTTTACTTGCTTTAATGGGTATATTTGCGTGTCTTGGACATTTCTTTTTAATACTCTCTCTCCAGTATGCGGATGCATCTAAACTTGCTCCCTTTGGTTATTTTGAGATAATTACAAATGTTATCTTGGGGTATTACTTTTTTAGTGACTTTCCAAGTAGTTGGACTTGGCTTGGTTTAACTATCATCATCAGCTCTGGCGTTTACATATCATTCAGAGAACGTAGTTCACTACGAATTAAATAGTACTATATATTAAACTATTACTTTAATATTCATTTATAAATATTTGTTTTTATTGATTTTTTTTATTTACTTAAAGTGATACATTAAATTAAAACATATCAATTATAATACAAAATTGATGCTGATAAAAAGATAGTAAAATCAACACTTATTTAAGAATTGATGATAATTTATACCGGAAAGTATATATAGAGGCAGGAATCAGTTTGTAAAAATGAGCAAATAGGCGGTTATTTGGTGTAAAAAAAGTATAAAAAAAAACCCGTAAAACGAGCTAAGCAGTTTTAGAATATGTCATTTAAAAGCCCATAGAAGGGGTTATTTTTAACAAATGATGATATGCAGTACAACTGAAGGGTGAAATATATATATATTATGGAAAATAGGGGCCAAAATTTAAAAAACGTTGATATTGCTCGGTTTTAGAGCAAAAAACCTTCTTTTTTTAGGAGCTTTTTCTTGGTTTTTATGCCTCCAGCACCTGAGAAACCACCCAAGGATCCATCGGACCTAATTACCCTATGACAAGGTACTTTGGGGGCATACGGGTTCTTAGCGCATGCATTAGCCACTGCACGGGCTGATTTAGGCCTATTAATACCTATAGCGACCTGTTTATAGGTCTTTACCTTGCCTTTTGGTATAGTTTGAAGGTATTTCCAGACTTTTACTTGAAATTTAGTGCCATTCATCTGCAATTTTATGCTGCATAACCAGATTCACAATTAGTATTGTAGACATAGAAAATAAATTAAACCATTTGACATCTGAATACATCTACTATAATATTTCCGATAATTAATGGTTATCGGAATATATGAGCAATTTAATAACAGATTTGAAAAGTTTAGAACTGGAGACTTTAAAGAACTTAAGAAGTTCAAAGGCTTCAAATACATTAAGGGCCTATAAGGCAGACTATAGAGACTTTGCAGCATTCTGTATTAAAAATGGCTTTAAACCAATGCCATCGGAAGCTAAAGTTTTAAGTCTTTACTTAACTCATCTATCACAAAATTCAAAATTCAGTACCTTGAAACGAAGATTAGCATCAATCAGTGTTATTCATAAACTTTCTGGCCATTATATTGATACAAAACATCCAATAATTACAGAAAATCTTATGGGTATAAAAAGGGTAAAAGGCAGTTATCAAAAAGCTAAAAAGCCTTTATTAATTAATGACTTAAAACAGATTATTAATGTAATAGATCAGGAAAAAAAGGAAAAAAATAAAACAAGAGACAGGGCATTAATTCTTTTGGGTTTTGCAGGAGGATTTAGAAGATCAGAATTGGTAGCGATAGAATTCGAAGATATAGAATTTGTTGAAGAAGGTTTAAAGGTATTTGTAAAAAGGTCAAAAACAGATCAATCAGGAGAAGGAATGACAAAAGGCATCCCCTACTTTACAAATATTAATTATTGTCCTGTGGTTTCATTAAAAAGATGGATAGAAATATCAAATATTAAAACAGGAAAAATTTTTAATATGTCAGATAAAAGTGTAGCTTTAATTATTAAAAAATACACTAATTTAGCTGGTTTAGATCCAAATAAATACTCAGGTCATAGTTTAAGATCAGGTTTTGCAACATCAACAGCAGAACTGGGAGCTGAAGAGCGAAGTATAATGGCAATGACAGGACACAAAACATCACAAATGGTTAGAAGGTATATAAAAGAGGCAAATTTATTTAAGAATAATGCTTTAAATAAAATTAAAATTTAATAATTTTAAAGTAGAAAAACTTAATTTTACAAATTGCTAAATGTACGATGTAGGAAACACTCATTACTGGATCTATTAAAGGACCATCAAAAACATTATTTAAAATTTTTCCTTTCTTGAAGATACCGCCTTTTAGATAATATTTAACAAAAAATGTTGGAGTAATACCCCATTTTAATAAGAAAGTTTTTGTACCGTTGTTACGCTTAATTTTTTTTCTGAGAACGACAGAACCAAAGTGATAAACTCTAAATTTTGATATACCTTTAAAAACTCTTACACCAATTTGCCAAAGTTTCATATTCAAGTCAGGATCAGAACCATCACCTGGGTTAAACTCTTCACTAAAACCACCAATTTTATTCCATAAAGTTTTGTGTATAAGATGAGGTGCCCAGTGCGATCCCTGATAATCATAATAGGAATCCTTATCAAAACTTCTTAATAAAAGATCTTCTTTAAAATTAGATGGATTGTCACCACAGTCAATTTGTATATGCCCACTTTTTTGTTCAATCATAGTAGATGATAGGTAAAATAAATTAGTATTTAAATTTTTAATTTCTTTATTTAGTGCCTCATCCCATCCAGGGCAAAAGTACATATCATCATGAGAATATAAAATGAATTCTGTAGTCGCCAATAAGGCTGCAGTGTTTACCGATGAACAAAGACCAATATTTTTTTCTGAGAATGTATGTATATAATTATTTTTTTTGATAAAATCTAAAGTACCGTCTGAACCCTCGTTTACGTGTATAATTATTTCATGGTTAAATTTTGAGTTATTTCTAATACTTTTCAAACATAGTTTTAAATAATTAATATTATTGTATGTAGGAATTATTATTGAAAACATTTTTTTAAAGAACGTTTTTTTATTGAATTTCTTAACTTTTTATTTTTTTTAAAATGATATTCATAAGACATTGCTTTTTTTTTATTAAAAAATTTCTTTTTAAATATAATTCTCCATTTACTACCCTTTGTATACTTAGCACCTTTATTAGTATTGTGTTTTAACAATCTATTTTGAATATCACGCGCATATCCTACATAAGTGTTGAATTTATTACCTTTTTTACCGATTAACATGTAGACAAAATATGTCATTCCTAAAATGTTAATCCATCCATTCTAATGGTTTTTTTATCTTTTTTTCTAAAGTTTTTTTAACAATGTAGTTAGCAATAACCTCTGAATTAAAATACCTAAAATACTTTCTTCTACCATTTTTTGCATATTTTATTCTTAGCTTCTCGTTATGTTTAAAGTAATTTAGTTTATTGCTTAAGTCATTTAAGTCTTTATAAAAAACAGCTTCATTATTATCTAAAAAGTCAGTTAATTGAGTTTTTTTATCAATGAATGTTAATAGACCATTGCCAATGAGAGATGCAATTCTATTACTAGTGTAATATTTTATTGGTTTACCTCTTGTCAAATTTAAACCCATTTTTGCTAAACTTATTGCTTTATAAAAATCTTCCGCCCAGATAGGCTCCTTATTTTTGTATCCATATATATCAAACATTATTTGTGGATTTTTATCTATAAGCTTTTCTATAAAGTCAGCCCTTTCATCAATCTTATTTTTTTTTAATGTACCTCTATTAACACCGTGACTCATCGAAAAAAATAGATCATTTATACTATTTTTATTATTATAGATTTCAAGTTTCTCAATATTTTGGTCTACAGGTATCGGCAAATAATGATGTTTATTTTTATCTTTTATAAAATCAAGTGATTTGGGATGTGTTGTTAAAAAATTGTGATCGATAAAATTAATATATTGATTATAATTTTTTCTGTTTTCAATAGGATCAGGCCCATTTAAAGACAAACTATCTTCAAACCACTGAACTATTTTAGTCCCCTTGTTATATTTCTTAATTTGTTCAAGTGTAGTTGTTTTTATATTATTGACATGTCCTAATATAATTAAATCAGGATTATAATTGATTGTTGTTTCTAAAATCATCTTATTCAAAAACTTTTCTCCTTTAATATCATTAAAAGCACGAACAGATTTTGTCAGATCTCTGTTGCTAAGATTAATCACATCATGCCCGTTTCTGATAAGTCCATTAGTTATCTTTCTTGCGATTGAAATATGATAAATTCTATTGAAATGTTTATAACCAAAATTTGATATGTGTATCACTTTTAAAGATTTTTCTTTAATAAAATTTAGTTTTCTTTGATTCAGCAGCTCACGTTTAATTAAATCAATTTTTTTTGTATTTTCACTTAGTTTATGCTGAACATCTCTAACAGATTTTAATTGTATTGATCTCTGTAGTTTTTTGTTTTTAATTAATTGATTTATAGACTTTGTTATTTCAGTAGAGTTTACTTCTTTTAATGTTATCTTATGTTTAGTTGTTTCGGTTAAGCCGCCTTTATTAGAAATTATCGAAGCGCACCCTCTTGAGGATGCCTCTAGCGATGTTCGTCCAAAAGGCTCTTCCCATGCCGATGGTATTACTGCAATACTAGCCTTATTGTAATTCTCTAAAGTTTCCTTATGAGGTAGCCAACCCATATATTTTAGTCTTTGATGTTTAAAATTATACTTTTCTCTCGATTCATCCCCTATTACAATTGATTTCCAATCTTTATTAGAATTTAATATTTTTATTATTGATTTTCCGAAAAGATGAAATCCTTTCGATTTGTTAAGTTTTCCAACAAATAATATAATTTTATCTTTTTTTGGTAATTTGTTTATAGGTTTTATGCTTGGATAAATAACTTCACATTTGGGGTGATTATTTATGTTTAGATTTTGAAAAAATTTACTTTTAACCCAATTACTAACAAATAAAATTTTTTCACATTTGTTTAATATATCTAATCTTTCTTTTGAAGTTTTTGACCCTCTAAGAGTTTGGGGATTGTTATGTATAATTAATATAATTTTAGTATTTTCTTTTAACTTGAGAGAATTTATATAGGAAGGTCTATTATGAATCTCAATAATTGAATAATTAAATTTATTATTAAATTTGTTAAACTGCTCAATATAATATTTGTTTTTGCTATAAAATCTACTTTTGAAACTTTCTTTAATATTTATATAATTTTTTTTATCGATAACATCATCTAAATTTTCTAATTGTCCATATATGTGTGAAACTTTCTTGAATTCACTTTTGTTATTGAAGTCTTTTACCCAGATAGCAGCAGAACCTGCTTTGGAGTTCGAAAATTTTTCTTTATATGGAAGTATGATTGCTATTTTTTTCTTATTTGACATTTTATTTTACTATCTGTTTTTGTGTTCCCAAATTGTCAATATTTAAAATCATTTCATCATTTGCTTTTAAAAAGATCTGAGGTTTTTTACCCATCCCAACTCCTGGCGGTGTTCCAGTTGTGATTATATCTCCAGGTTTTAATGTCATAAAAAAACTTAAATAAGAAACTAATCTTGTTACCGTAAATATCATATCGTTGGTGTTACCTTTCTGCATTGTTTTACCATTAAGTTTCATTTCCAAATTTAAATTTTGAACATCTTTAATTTCATCTTTAGTTACTAAATAAGGTCCAATTGGTCCAAATGTGTCGAAAGCTTTACCTTTATCCCATTGTCCATTTGATCTTTCTAATTGATATTCTCTTTCACTGATGTCATTAACAACACAGTAGCCAAAAATACAATCCATGGCATTTTTTTCTGATATATCTTTAGTTTTTTTACCAATTACTACACCCAGTTCTACTTCCCAATCAGATTTTAAAGAGCCTTTGGGTAAATATACATCGTCATTAGGACCGCTTATTGAATTGTTTGCTTTAATGAATACTATAGGCTCTTTGGGCGCATTAGCTTTGGTCTCCTTAGCATGTTCGGAATAATTTAAACCAATACCAATAAATTTTTCAGGATTTGAAACGCATGGACCTATTCGTATATTTTTTTCAAAAGTAGGTAATTTTGTAATATCAATTTTTTTAAACTTATCAATTGTATCTTGGTTTATCGTTTTACTGTTTAAATCATCAATTATAGATGATGCGTCATGCACAATTTCATTGTTATCTAATACAGCAGATTTTTCTTTACCAGGTTCTCCTACTCTTAAAAATTTCATTTTATATAATTCTTGGCGGTCCCTAGGGGAATCGAACCCCTCTTTTAAGGATGAAAACCTTATGTCCTAACCGATAGACGAAGGGACCTTTTCTTTAATGGATTTAATAACAGAAATATCGTCTATGATAAACTCAATATTACGTTTACCCTGCCATTCATTAAGGCTAAGTTTACCAATAATATTCATGTTTTTTTTATAGTTTACTGATAAATAGCCCTCCATATTTGTTCCAATCGCATTAAATGCGATTGCTTTAAATGCCTGGCGATTTTTGCCTATAAATGTAACTTTTATATGTTTGTTGCCAACTATATTTGAATGAACAATCTTGATATCTTCTAATAAAAATCTAGGTTCAGCATTACCAGAACCAAATGGTGACAATTCGTTAATTTTATTAAAAAAATCCAAATTTAAAGCTGAGGTAGATATAGCGCTGTCTATGTATATATCATTTTTAATATTTTTATATGCAAGTGATTTTTTAAAACTGGTAATGAGGAAAGTTTTAAATTCATTTATTTTATTTTTATCAATAGTGAATCCACCAGCCATTTTATGGCCTCCGCCACTTTTAAGTATTGATAAGTGTACAGCCGATATAATAGATGCTCCAATATCAAAACCAATTACAGATCTAGCTGATCCTTTGCATAGAGAACCATCCAAAGAAATTATAAATGCCGGTCTATTATATTTATCTTTAATTCTTGAAGCAATAATTCCAATTATCCCCTCATGCCAATTTGTACCAGATAGTAATAATATAGGATCACTTATATTTTTTTTAGCAATTGCGTCGACTTCTTCTATTAAATTACTTTCAATTAATTTTCTTTCTTCATTAGATTTTTTTAAATCTGTCGCTATTTTAAAAGCCATAGCAGCATCATTAGTCATTAATAAATCAGACCCATGTGATGATTTGCCAACTCTTCCTCCAGCATTAATTTGTGGACCAATTAAATATCCAACTTGATATGTGTTTGGTGAATTTTGTATGTTCATGATATCGTATAGGCTTTTAATACCTATATTTCTTTTATTTTTTATAACTTTTAAACCTTGTTTAACAAAAGCTCTATTTAAACCGACAAGAGGAACAACATCACATATTGTACCAAGACAAACTAAATCAAGAAAATTTAATAAATTAGGCTCTAAACTTTTTTTGTATTTAAATAAATTATTTAACCTCAAGCTCTTGTTAAGTGCAGTTAAAAACATCATTGTAACTCCAGCTGCACATAGATAGTTCAAATTAGATTTATCATCTATTCTATTAGGATTAACTATTGCAGTGGCATTAGGCAGTTTAATCTCGCTTTGATGATGATCGAGAACAATTACATCAACATTTTGGCTAATAGCATAGTTAATAGCATCAAAAGATACAGTTCCACAATCTACAGTAATAATAAGTTTAACTTTTTTATCTATGAGTTTTTTAAATGTATTAACTGATGGACCATAACCATCTTTTTTTCTATCAGGTATAAAAATATGAGCTTTATGATTAATGTGTTTGAAGTAGTTTCCCAGTAATGCTGTTGCTGTCGCCCCATCTACATCATAGTCACCAAATATACCAATATTCTCATTCTCCATTATTATCTTTGTAGTTTTTTTAACAGCTTTTTCCATATCATTTAAAAGATAGGGATTTGGCATTAAATTTTTTATTGTAGGATTAAGAAACAAATCCACATCTTCACTTTTAATATTTCTTATAATTAAAAGTCGGGCGATAATTTCATTTATGGAGAATTCTTCAGAGTATTTTTGGACTAAATTATCGTTAAACTTTTTAAATACCCAGTTTTTTCCTGAAACTGAAGCAAGATTCATTTTTTAACTCTACTTACAACTTTCTTATTAATTTTAGAAGATTTATGTAATACAAAGGTTTCTGATTCAAAGCTATCTCCTTTATCTCTTATCCCTGAAACAATATCCCCATCCGTAACACCAGTAGCACAAAAAATAACATCATCCTTTATCATTTCATCTATGTTGTATTTCCTGTTTAAATCTTTTATACCAATTTTTTTTGCCCTTAATTTTTCATCTTCGTCTTGATAAACTAATCTTGTTTGCATTTGACAGTTTAAACAACTTAAGGCAGCTGCCGCTAATACTCCTTCGGGTCCTCCTCCAGTCCCTATAAACATATCAATTTTAGAGTTAGGATCAGCTACAGAAATTACACCAGATACATCGCCATCTGAAATGAAATTTATTTTAACACCCATATCGTTTAGTGTGTTTACTATTTTATCATGCCTAGGTCTTTTTAAAGTGCAAACAACAATCTTGTCGGGTGTCACTTTTTTAAAATCTGCTACAGATTCAATGTTTTTTTTTAAGCTAAAATCTAAATCAATTATTTTTGGAGGATAATCAGAACCTACCGCAATTTTTTCCATATATGTTTCTGGCGCGTGAAGTAAATTACCTTTTTTTGTTACTGCGATCACAGATAGTGCGTTTGGTAAATTTTTTGCTGTGAAATTTGTTCCTTCCAAAGGATCTACAGCAATATCTAGCTCATCACCTGTTAATGTACCTAGTTTTTCACCCACATAAAGCATCGGTGCCTTATCAAGCTCACCCTCGCCTATTACGATCCTGCCTTTCATATTAATTTTATTCAGAGAATTTCTCATTTCATCTACCGCAGCTTGGTCTGCACTTATTTTATCATTTTTTCCTTTAAATAAGGAAGCGCCATAAGCAGCCCTTTGCGTACTTAACGAAAATGCATCTATAAGACTTTTATCAAGATTCATCAAAATTCTTCAATTCTTATGTAAATGGGCTTTTTTAAAACGTATTTACTTTTTTTAATCTTATTAATACAACTGATGTTATATTTTTCGTTTGTACTGTGAGTTATTATAATAATTGAAGCAGTTTTATTTTTTTTGTTAGGAATTTGTATCACTCTTTTGATTGAAACCTTATGTTTAGCTAAGCAAGTAGTAATTGATGATAAAACTCCGTATTTGTCAATTACCTCAATTCGTAAATATCCAGAATATTTGTATTTTTGAAAATCATAATGATTGATTTTTTTTCTCAGTTTATCAGATACTCCAAAAGGATATTTAATATTACCCCTCAATATTGAGCACAAGTCTGATATGATTGATGAAACTGTAGGGCTAGGTCCCGCTCCCTCTCCTTGAAATACAGATTGACCCACAGGACTACCTTTTAGAATTACAGCATTTAACACACCATTTATATTTGCTAAATATTGTTTTTTTTGGATTAAAGCAGGGTAAACAGATTCCAATAATTTATTATTAATTAATTGCGATTTTCCAAGTAA
The DNA here is from genome assembly GCA_902530215.1 of uncultured Pelagibacteraceae bacterium. Classification (GTDB taxonomy): domain Bacteria; phylum Pseudomonadota; class Alphaproteobacteria; order Pelagibacterales; family Pelagibacteraceae; genus CABZZR01. The sequence goes on along the minus strand of CABZZR010000015.1, from coordinate 662 downwards.
TTTTATTTTGTATCCAAAATTATTTGCATTAACAACATCAGGTAAATCAATATTTTCAATTCCTTCACATAATATATTCTGTTTTGAAATTTTTGCATTAAATGCTAAAGCAGATAATATTTTTATTTTAGATTTTACATCATCACCATTTAAATCGTTTTTGGGGTTCGGTTCAGCAAATCCTCTTTTCTGTGCTTCTTTTAGACATGTCTTAAAATCTTTTCTTTCTGTATCCATTTTAGTTAAAATGAAATTTGATGTCCCATTTAATATACCAATTATTGAATCTATTTTATTAGCTATTAAACCATCTTTAATCGATCTTATTATAGGAACACCACCGGCGACCGAAGCTTCGAACTCAAGATTGACTCTGTTTTTTTCTGCTATTTTTGATAGGAAATCACCATGCTTAGCAATCAGTGACTTATTGGCTGTAATAACATGCTTTTTATTTATTAAAGAACTCTCAACAAGTTTTTTAGCAATTCCATCTGAGCCACCAATTAATTCGATTATTATATCCACATCCTTTTTGATTATTTTAAAAGGATTTTTAACCCACATCTTTTTGTTTATTTTTATATCTCTTTTTTTTCGAAAATTTTTTGCAGATACATATTTTATTTTTATATATTTGCCAGTTAGATTGTGAATTTTTT
>CABZZR010000014.1 GCA_902530215.1 uncultured Pelagibacteraceae bacterium | reverse complement strand
CTTTTAACCAAGTTGAATTAAAAAGTATAAAAAAAGGAACTAAATTAAATGAAAGATTTAGATCAAGTGACACAGTGGAAAAAGCAATTCTGGAAGAAAAAAAATTTAATTTTCTTTATAAGGACGATGAAAACAGTCATTTCATGGACCAAGTAAATTTTGAACAGATTTCAATTAACAACGATTTAATTGGTGAAAAAAATAAACTGCTAAGTGAAAATTTAGAAGTAAATGTAAATTTTCATGATGATAAAGCTATATCGATAGATTTACCGTCAAATATTGAATGCAAAATTTCAAATACAGATGCATCTATTAAAGGTCAAACGGCATCTTCATCCTACAAGCCTGCTTTATTGGATAATGGTATTAAAATAATGGTTCCACCATTTATAAACCAAGATGATAAAATATTATTAGATACTCGTACTTTAGATTATATAAAAAAGATAAAATAATGAGACTAACTTCAGCAAATATCAATGTAATGGTTAAGGCGTGCCAAAAAGCCTCTAAAAATTTAATTAGAGATTTTGGAGAAGTTGAAAAATTGCAGGTTTCCTTAAAAGGACCTGGTGATTTTGTTTCCGCAGCTGATAAAAAAGCTGAAAAAATTCTTATTGAGGAATTGCAAAAAGCTCGGCCTGATTATCCTATTTTAAGTGAAGAAGTCGGTTTGATTAAAAATAAAAGTGAGGAATTTAAATGGATAATAGACCCTATAGATGGAACAACTAACTTTTTACATGGAATTCCTCATTTCTGTATATCTTTAGCTTTAGAAAAAAATGGAGAAGTAATCTGTGGAATAATATTCGATCCAATAAAAAATGAACTTTTTTCTGCAGAAAAAGGAAATGGATCTTACTTAAATAATCAAAGAATGAGAGTTTCATCAAGATCTAAGTTAGAGGACTCAATAATATTTACTGGTGGTCCAAAAAGAGGAGCAACTGATTATGATTTATCTTTGGAGGAATATAATAAATTCTCATTAGCTTTAAAAGCACCTATAAGAAAAATGGGTAGCGCTGCACTTGATATGGCTTATGTTGCTGCGGGAAGATGTGATGGATTTTGGCAAAGAAATTTAAATTATTGGGATATTGCTGCAGGAATAATTCTTATACGAGAAGCAGGAGGTTATGTTGCTGATATTGAGGGAAATCAAAACTTTTTAAATAACAAAACTGTACTAGCTACCAATTCTAAAATAAGCGAAGAAATGATAAAATTGTTAAAATAGTTAATTTTTTATTGTTTAATTTAAATTTTTATTATATTAAAACTATCGTTATGAAAAAAAAAATACATCCAGATTATCATAAAATCCAAGTTGTAATGACCGATGGTACAAAATTTGAAACCAAGTCTACTTGGGGTAAAGAAAATGATACTTTAAAATTGGATATAGATCCAAAATCTCATTTTGCCTGGACTGGTGGAAAACAAAAAATTTTAGATAAAGGCAGAATAAGTAAATTTAATAAAAAATTTCAAAACTTTAAAAGTAAAGAATCGAAATAATGAAAGAAACACCGTTAATGCCACGTGCAACAGCAGTTTGGCTTGTAGAAAATACGACAATTTCATTTAAACAAATAGCAGAGTTTTGTAATTTACATGAATTAGAAGTTCAAGGAATTGCTGATGGAGATGTGGCAAAAGGAATAAAGGCCTACAATCCAATCTTAGCAGGACAATTAACGCGTGAAGAAATAGAAGAAGCTTCAAAAGATACTTCTAAAACTCTACAACTTAACAAAAAATTAATTGAAGTTGGCAGCAAAGAAAAGAAAAGACCCAAATATACTCCAATTTCTAAAAGACAAGATAGACCGGATGCAATTTTATGGTTAGTTAAAAACTATCCTGAATTATCGGATGGTCAAATTGGAAAACTTGTTGGATCTACAAAAGGAACCATTTCGCTTATTAGAAACAGAAGTTATTGGAATTTTTTAAATTTAGTAGCTAAAGACCCTGTTGCCATAAATCTTTGTTCTCAACTGGACCTTTTAAATGCTGTTAAGAAAGCAAAAAGAAAAGTTGAACTAGCACAAAAAAAAATTAAAAAAGAAAACAAAAATATAAATACAACTTTAAATAATGAAAACTCATAATAAATCTAAAAATTTAGTTGGTATTATAATGGGAAGCAAATCGGATTGGGCAGGTACCATGGAATTCTGTAGTGACACCTTAAAACAATTTGGGATTAAACACGATGTACGAGTGATATCAGCTCATAGAACTCCGGAAAGACTTCATAAGTTTTTAAAAGAAGCTGAAAAAAACAAAATGGAAATAATCATAGCAGCCGCAGGAATGTCTGCTCATCTAGCTGGTGTAACTGCTGCTTTAACTACATTACCAGTATTAGGAGTACCGACTGAAAGCAAATTAAAAGGTCTTGATAGTTTACTCTCAACTGTTCAAATGCCGAGTGGAATTCCAGTTGGAACGCTCGCTATAGGTAAAGCTGGAGCTGTAAATGCAGCTCTGTTGGCTGTTTCAATTTTATCGGTTAGATATAAAAAAATTCATCTAAAACTAAAAAAATACAGATCGTTATTCGAAAAAAAAATTCCCAAAAAACCCTACTAATTTCTATATAGACAATAAGAACATATAATGTTACTTAAGTGCAGTTTTTAGGAGGTATTTATTAAAATCGAAGTTAAAGATAACAACGTTGATCAAGCTTTAAGAATTTTGAAAAGAAAGCTTCAAAAAGATGGTTTTTTCAAAATTATAAAGATGAAAAGTGTTTACGAAAAACCTTCAGAAAAAAAGAAAAGAGTTCGTTTAGAAAATATAAAGCGTTCAAAAAAAATTCAAAGATTAAGAAACAGAATTTAAAATAATTTTTAGAATTTAATAATTGACGCGGGGTGGAGCAGTCTGGTAGCTCGTCAGGCTCATAACCTGAAGGTCGTAGGTTCAAATCCTACCCCCGCAACCAATCACACCAACGCTTTTTTAATTTAGGAAGTTTGCAGAAGTTTTTCTGAACACATCCTGAACACAAATCGAGATGATTTAATCTAAATTCAGCAACACATCAGTATATTTTTTTGATCTTTTTAATTTTGCATAAGCTGCTCGAGTATTCAAACAGAACAATTGAATGGTTGCTTTTTCTCCTATTTCAGCAAGTTCATGTGTTGAATATTCTTTTGAGAAAAAACTAGCAGTCGAGAACTTAGTTTTTTTTGCTTTTAGAAAATTACTTATAGATGGTGCTGCTACTGCGAAGTTAACATTTTCTGGAATATATTTTGCTTCTTTGGCCATAAGAAGTTTATTAAGTCCTGCAGATGCAATACCAACAACGTCCCCGCTTTTATTAATTATTGGTCCCCCACTATTACCTGGTTGAAGTGCTGCATCGATTTGGATTTGAGCTGTGTTATTTCCTATCCCACTCAAAGAGCTAACTATTCCTTTTGTAATCTTAACACTATCACTAAGTTGTCCTGCTAGTGGATATCCTAGTGCAATTACATCTTCACCAAGTTTTGCCCCTTCAGTTTCTATATTTAAATATGCTGGGACTTTATGTTTTGTTTTTATTAAACCAATATCAAGTATCTCATCGGTCCCCACAACATTGAATAGTATCTCATTACCTTCAACTATAGTTGTTACTTGCTTGCAAATTTCTACTACATGATTATTCGTTAAAGCATATCCTTTGTTGTTTATATAAAAACCTGTCCCACTTCCTATTGCTATCAAACTAGGATCTATCTCTGAGGATTTAGATTTCTTTTTAGCTTTTTCTTCGGGTTTTGTTTCTTCGGGTTTTTTTACTATTGTGGTTTCCTCTTTATAAATTGGTTTGTCTGGTCCTATAATTTTAAGGTCTAATACATCATTTCCTGTAATAATTTTTGCAGACATATCCGAAAAGTATATCTCTAAAGTTGCAAAAGGATCCCACAATTCTTTATTGGAAAGTTTAAAGTTTCCTCTATCATTAATTTTTTCTATCCAAATATCATATCTTGTTCTTGTAGATTTAGTTTGGGGCCAATAATTTTTGATCGCTTCTCTATTATTAAGTATTAACTTTCCTCTGTTTGTTTTTTTTAAAATACTTTTTACTTTGAAAACAACTACAATAGCATTACCTTCCTTATCCTGTAGGTTTAGGTCAACAAGCTGAAAGGTTTTCTCGTAATCAATACTTTCGTCATGCTTCTTGGCTTTTGCTTTCTTTTCTTCTTTTTTTCTAACTTCTTCTGCTTTTTTCTTATCTTCTTCTGCTTTTTTCTTATCTTCTTCTGCTTTTTTCTTATCTTCTTTTGTTTTTTTTATATCTGCTATCTTTTTTAACTCTTTTTCAAATTTTTTAACTTCTTTATCCCAAACATTTATTTCAACTTCAGTGCCTTTTAATGTATCCCATGCTGTGCCACCTAAAATTTCGAAGAGTAAACAACCATCCCTTAGTTCTTCTTTAAATGTATTTATTTTGCATTTAGAAATTGCTGCCTTTTCAGCCTCATGACGTAATGACTTATTATAAACAGTTGCAGTTTCTCCTGTATAATAATTTTTTGCCGTTACTTTCCATTTCCCTGCATAAGCAGGGCTGCTTAACAACAAACCCAGAACCACGATCCCTAAAAGTTTTTTCATCATTTATGCTCGCTGTAAAAAGCTTTCCTGTTTTCTGCTTGCGCAATCATCTGTTTAATTTTTGCAACTGTCATAAAGCATTCTAAATATACCGTAGCTTCAGTAATTAATTTGCCAAGTTCTGCATTTGATAAATCTCGATTATTTTGTGGTAAAAAGTTCACACTATTTGCTTTTGCAAAAGTATTTAGAGTTGATGATTTGACTCCAAAATGAACACCTTGAACACCCTCTTCAACCCATGTGGCAACCGCAACACCAACTACATTTCCTTTTTGATTTATAATTGGTCCACCACTATTACCTTGGTTGATAGTTGCATCAGTTTGAAAGTTTGAATAATTATCCTCATACCCAGCTAGTGCAGTAACACTTCCTTTGTGAGTTTTAATTGCAGCACTAACTTTTTTTCCAAGAGGAAATCCTGCAACAATTATATCTTCCAACAACGATACATCTTCTTTTGATATTGCATAAACTTTGCTTGGATTAATTTTAGCTTGAAGAATTGCTAAATCATTTGTTTTATCAACTGCAATTATTCTGGCTGGTATTTCGTCAGCTTTATAATTTACTTTTACCGCTTTGCATTGATCTATTACATGATGATTGGTTACTATATGACCTTTTTTCGATACAAAAAATCCTGAACCTGAAGCTGCGGCGACTACTTTGTCATCATCAGGGCTTGGTTGTGTAGGTTCTGTTTCTCCACCAAATTTTGCATTATGTGAATCTATATCTTCGGGCCAGACTCTAGAAAAGATTCTTTGACCAGCTTGTGGGCAACCATTACAATTTACCATTCCAGGAGGAATAGTGAACGTGTGTCTAAATTGATTTTTTGCAACTTCTACAGTGATATTACAATCGTATATACCAGTCTGTCTGCCATCCGTGTAATAAAGATAACAACCAGTTTTGCCGTAGAAAAGTTTTGAAGATCCTTTTTCTAAAAAAAGCCATTCAAGGTCTGCATCTCCACTTATAAATTTACTTACGTATGTAGGACTAGAAGTGCCTGATTTATAAACTGCAATAACAGTTCCTGAAGATGAGTCTATCCATATACCTTCTATATTTTCAAGTTTATGATCTGAAAGATAATCTTCAATCGCTGACTGTTGTGTAATTGCAAATCCAACATTGCACCACAACAAACCCAGAACCACGATCCCTAAAAGTTTTTTCATAAATCCCCGAACACAATTTTCCCACTTTTTTTCTGCAATGTCTACGAACACATCCTGAACACATTACGTGGATTTTTTGAAATATTTATCTAGCTTATTTGCAAGGGTGTGTTAATTTTACGGGCAGAAAGGTACGTGCGTCAGGCTCATAACCTGAAGGTCGTAGGTTCAAATCCTACCCCCGCAACCAAAATTTAAACTTCCAATAATTTTTGACGTTCGTGTGACGTACGCAGAGTGAGTTTTAAGATGCATCTAAGCTAAACGACGTTTGAGTTTCATATGTTTAGTTGCAATTTTTAAAATATTAAGTCTTCTTGCGGCGGCATATGCGCTTGGATAATTTCTTTTCCAGACCGAAGAATAATTAAATTTTCTAGCACTCCGAATGACAGTCTTTCCGTTCCATTTTTTTTGCCAAAGTCGCTTCATGTGTTTTGTAGCTTCTTTAAGAATTTTTTTCTTTTGAGCAGCTCCATAGGCTCCTGGCTCTTTTTTCATCCAAATTTTTATTGTTTTAAATTTTCTAGCATTCTTAATTATATTCTCTTTAGACCATATTCCATGTGGTGGAGGTTTTTTCATATGTTTAACCGCTTTTAAAAAATATCCTCTTTCTCTTGCTGCCCCATATGCTGCGGGAGAATTTCTTTTCCATTTTGATCTCGATTTGTATTTTTTTGCATCTTTTAACACTTTTTCTTTTTTCCATTTGTGTATTGACGATCCTATAACTTTTATAAGGTGTTTAGTTATTCTTGGATCGTTTAATAAATTTCTAGCTCGGGCAGCACGATAAGAGGCTGGTTCTTTTTCTAACCAGATTTTAAAACTTTTAAACTTTAATGCAGCTTCGATGACTTTTTTTTCTGTCCATTTCTTTTCCCACAGCCTGGTCATGTGTTTTGTGGCTTGATCTAAAATGTTCATTGACCAAGCTGCTGCATAACTTTTTTTGTTTTTATTTAACCATTCTCTGATTGTTTGATATTTTTTAGCTTCTGCTAGGATTTTTTGTTTTGTCCATTTAACCGTTGTTCCACCCAAACTTCCAGGTTTTGCTTTATTAAGCACCACATATCCTGTGTTTATATAATGTAGCGTTAATTTTTTTTCGATATCAATGGCTTTTTCTGCAAGAATATATTTTGTGAGTTGTTTGGTTATTATTGATTTTTTTCCATGTTCTTTAATTAAGTTTAATATTCGTGGTGTATCAAAATGATCGCGTATTCTTCTTTGATAATATCCAGTTAGTCCAATATAGATTATTTTTTTTCCTTTGACTGAAATAGAATAAACACATCTAATTTTTTTATTTCCAATTGGAATCATGTGTTTGGTTAATTCGGCTATCCATCCATTTTTGTATGCAGCTCTATAAGCTGCATCTTCATTTTTTATCCAATCAACTTTGGTTTGATATTTTAGGGCAGATTTTTTAACTTTATTTTTGGTCCAAAAACCTTTTTCACCAATTTTGACCATTCCTTTAGTGAGTTTTTTTAAAAGTCCTCTAGCAGATGCAGTTGCATATGCACTTTCTTCTTTAGTTCTCCACTCTTTGACGGATGTATATTTAGATGCAGATTTTTTTAATAGATCATCTGACCATTTATTTGGTTTTCTCACTTATCTCTATTTCGCGTCTCTTCGTTTATCTTTTCACCATACGCTTTGATTTTTTCGCGTTCTGCTTCCCAAGTTTTTCTTTTTTCTTTAGCCCGTTTTAAACTAAAAACGATCACGAAAATCAGCATTGCAAGACCGATGATGACTATTGCTGTGTTCATTTATATTTATCTCCTAAACGGACAAAGCTTATTGATTGATTAGATTGAACTTTAATAAAGCAATCTACTCTGCCAAAAAATTTATTTTTAAATATCAAGCCATCATGATTCATCCACATTTTGAGTGTTTTGGTATAAGTTTTTTGATTTTTAGGTGCCCAAAAACTTGACCATTTAAATTTAACAAATTTTTTCTTTGGATATTTCTTAATTATCTTATTTTTGCATAAATTAAATTCATCCTGAAAAACTTCATAAGCGCGATAATTAGATTGTTTTTTCTGCTGTATTTTTCTTTCGCTAGTTTTTTGAGGATTGCTTAAAATTAAAATTAAAAAACCAAAAACCAACACTAAACCCATAGCAACTATAATTGCTGTCATATTTCCACTTTTTTTCTTTTTTTTCTTCTCTTTTTTTTTAATTTTGAGTTCTTCTTCTTTTGAACCTGATAAATTATAATAAATTAATCCACCTCCAACAATGATGGCAATAACGCTAACCATTATTAACGAAGCGTTAATAAGATTAATAATTCCAAAAATTAATATTAATATTCCAAGAAATAATTGAAAAACATTTTTTTTTCCAAATATTTTCTCATCTTCGTTTTTTTGTTTATTGTCTTCTTCTTTGTTAAAAGAAGTGGCTAAAAGATATGCTCCAAAACCAAAAACTAAAAATGCTGGGACAGCCAAGCCTCCTCCCATCATAGCAATTCCTATTCCGCCGCTACTAAGTGCAACAATGATTAAAGCTATGCCAGCAAATCTTTTCATGACGATAATTTTGACACTTTTTTTTAAATGAGTCTATGACGAAGCTATGCCGAAAGGAGATTAAAATCTTGGAAATTTATCTAGCTTTTTTGATGTGTTGTGTTAATTTTATGCGCAGAAAGGTACGTGCGTCAGGCTCATAACCTGAAGGTCGTAGGTTCAAATCCTACCCCCGCAACCAAAATGCAAAAGAAAGATCAAAAAAAATTTACAATTATTATTCCTTCAAAAATATTTGATGATAATTTAGAAAATTGTATTAAAAGTATTAGAAAATACTACAAGTTAATAAAAATTATTCTTGTCTTAGATAAGAAAAAAAAAATAGATAAAAATAAAAATATTAAAGTAGTAACTACAGGATCAAAAACTATTGGTTATAAAAGAAATTTAGCAGCTAAATTAACTAATTCTAAATTTATAACATTTATTGATAGTGATGCTTTTCCCAAGCACAAATGGTTGGATTCTGTTTTAAAAAGTTTTAAAAAGTTTGAAGATATAAAAATAATTGGAGGGCCAAATTTATCTCCTTCAAGTAAAGAAATTGAAAAACAACTAGTGGCCAGAGTAAGAAATCTTCCATTTGTTACGTTTGATACATTTATAAAAAAAAGAGGAATAATTGAAAAAACAGTAAATTTTTTACCTGCTTGTAACTTTACAATAAATCGTGAAACTTACTTAAAAATTGGTGGAATGGTTGATGACATTTATTCTGGAGAGGAAATGGCTCTTATAAAGAAATTAAAAGATAAAAATTACAAATTGTTGCTAAATTGCAAATCCTACGTTTATCACAAAGAAAGGAATTTTAAACATTTTTTCCGCCAAAGATTTATTTATGGGTCGACAGCTCTTTACTATATTTTTAAGTATCCATGTAGAGAAACTTTTTTTCTCTTTTTTTCAACTTTTCCTTTTTTGTACCTATTGGCTTTTCCTGTAGTTTTATATAATTCATTTTTCTTAAAAATTTATTTTTCTATTCTGATAATTTTATTTGTTTTTTGTATTCTATGTGCAGTTAAGATAAATTTAAAAAATAATTTTTTTAAATCGTTTAAATTAATTATTTTAAGTGTTTTTGGACCTGGTATTGGGTTAGCAAGTAGTTTATTCTTAAATAAAAATAAAATGAAAAAACTTTATACTCAAAAATAACGTGATAACTGAAAAAGCAAAATTTGCAGACGTTTTTAAAAATGTTTATTTAAAAAAAAAAAGTCCAGTAAGCCTTATTCATTTTTTAACTAATAGATGTAACGCCAGGTGTTCTTTTTGTTTTATTGATTTCGATAATCCAAATTCTTTTAAAAATGAATTGACCCTAGATGAAATAGATAAATTAACGAAAAACTTGGGAAATACTCTTTTAAATGTAAACTTTACTGGAGGCGAACCCTTTGCAAGAAAAGATATTGTGGATATCGCAAAACTTTATATTAAAAACACAACTATTCAATCGCTTTACATAACCACTAATGCAAGTCTTCCAGAAAGAATAATTGAGTTCGCAAAAATAATTCATGATTATGATAATAAAATTGAATTAAGTTTTCAAATTTCAATAGATGATCTTCCAAAAAAACATGATGAGGTAAGAAAAATTGAAAACCTTTTTGACAACTGTATTTTGACATATCAAGAACTAAAAAATATGAAAAATGATAAAATTAAACCTTCGGTAAATATCACTGTATCACATGAAAATTGTGAAAATATTGAAAAAATTTTTTATTATCTTGTAGACGAAAAAAAAATTGACTCGTTGAAATGTTGTATTGTGCGTGACGAAGGCGTCTATTCTACTCCAAAAGATAAAATTAAAAAAATTTTAAAAGCTTACGATTGGTTAACAAATAAAATACTAGAATATCAAAAAAATGGAAAAATAAAAAATTACAACACTGCTTCTATACAGGGTAAAATTCACAATAAAAAAGATGAAATTGCATGGAAAATGATAAAAAAAATTTATAAAACAAACGATTATATCAGCCCTTGTCATGCTTCATCTTTATTTGGAGTTATCACAGCTGATGGAAAAGTTTACCCATGCGAAATATTAGAGGACAAAATAGTAGGAGATTTAAGAAGGCACAATATGAATTTTATGGAATTGTGGAATAGTGATAATAATAAAAATATTAAAAATTTTATATTGGACACTAAATGCCGTTGCACATATGAGTGTGCTTTATCATTTAATATATTAGGAAACTGGAGATATCAGTTAAAGCTTTTATCAAGTTTGATAACAAGATACTGAAAATTAGCTATTAAGACTTTTTATAATATCTTCAGTCATTTTTTTTGCATCAGCAAATAGCATCAAAGTATTTTCCCTATAAAACAATTCATTATCTATTCCTGCATAACCAGGTGACAAACTTCTTTTAACAAATAATACAGATTTACATTTCTCAACATCCAATATTGGCATCCCATAAATTGGGCTTTGTGGGTCTGTTTTAGCAACAGGATTAGTTACATCGTTAGCTCCAATTACAAAAGCTACATCAGTATTTGAAAAATCGTTGTTAATTTCATCTAGCTCAAAAACCTCATCGTAAGGAACGTTGGCTTCAGCTAATAATACATTCATGTGTCCGGGCATTCTACCTGCAACTGGATGAACTGCATAAGAAATCTTGATGTCATTTTTTTTTAAAGTATCAACCATCTCTCTTAAAGCGTGCTGTGCTTGCGCAACCGCCATTCCATAACCTGGTACTATTATAACCGAAGATGCATTTTTCATTAAAAAAGCTGCATCTTCTGCATTTCCACTTTTAACAGGTTTTTTTTCAGCATCTTTTTTATTTGCAGTTGAGCCGCCAAATCCACCTAGTATTACATTAAAAAAAGAACGGTTCATTCCTTTACACATAATGTACGATAAAATTGCTCCAGAAGAACCAACTAAAGCACCAGTAATAATTAAGGCTGAATTTTCCAGAGTGAAACCTATTCCAGCCGCAGCCCAACCTGAATAAGAATTAAGCATTGATATGACAACAGGCATATCTGCGCCTCCAATTGGTATAATTAATAAAATTCCTAATAAAAAAGATATTGTAATTATTCTCCAGAAAAAACTGTCTGTCTGTGTTGTGCAAAGGTAAAAAATTAATACTATAATTGATAAACCTAATAATAAATTAATATAGTGTTGCCCTCTAAAAATAATTGGTGAACCCGACATTATTCCTCTAAGTTTTAAAAAAGCTATTATAGATCCTGAAAAAGTTATTGCTCCAACTGCGGCACCTATTGACATTTCAATCAAACTAGAAAGTTTAATATCCCCAGGTGAACCAAGATTAAAAGCTTCTGGATTTAAAAAAGCTGATATTGCCACAAAAACTGCTGCAAGACCCACCAAACTATGAAAACCAGCAACAAGTTCTGGCATAGCTGTCATTGGTATTTTATATGCTATCAGTGCTCCTATTGATCCTCCTAGTAGCAGAAGAATTAAAACGTAAATAAAAACAGTGGAAAAATTTCCTATAGATAAAAAAGTAACTGTTATTGCAATTACCATTCCTAATACACCAAATAAATTTCCTCTTCTGGATGTTTCGGGAGACGATAATCCTCGTAAAGCTAAAATAAATAATACGCCCGATATAAGATAAAAAATTGCTAATAAATTTGCTGACATATCTATTTATTTTTCTTTTTTTTTTTGTACATTTGAAGCATCCTTTGAGTTACTAAAAATCCTCCAAAAATATTTATTGCTGCTAAAAAAATTGCAATAAAACCAAACATATTAGATAAATTAAAAATACTTTTTATATCACCTGATAATCCAGCAATTATAGCCCCAACTATAATAACTGAAGAAATTGCATTAGTTACTGACATTAAGGGTGTATGTAGAGAAGGTGTAACGCTCCAAACAACATAATAACCTACAAAAATTGAAAGAATAAAAATGCTTAATCTAAAAATAAATGGATCTATTTCCATACTAAATTTCCTTATCTAACAAAGTTTTCAAAATAATCTCATCCTCTCTGTTTATATTAATTTTATCTTTGTCTTTGTTTAACAAATTATTTACAAAACTAAACAAATTTTTAGAATAAAGATTAGATGCTGTTATTGGAATTTTATTTAATATATTTCTCTCTCCAATAATCTTTACTCCATTCTTATCTACAGTTTTATCAGACTCAGAGTAGGCGCAATTTCCTCCTTGGGATACTGCCAAATCATAAATAATTGATCCAGGCTTCATAACATCAATCATATCCTCTGTTACTATTCTTGGGGCTTTTTTGCCAGGAATTAGTGCTGTACAAATTACAATGTCACTTTTTGCAATATTTATTTTTAAAAGTTCTTTTTGTTTTATTTTAAATTCCTCACTTGCTTCTTTGGCATAACCTCCCTCACCTTCTAATCTTTCATTACTATCTACAGTTAAAAACTTACCTCCTAGACTTTCTACCTGTTCCTTTGCGACTGACCTTACATCTGTTGCTGATACGATTGCTCCTAACCTTTTAGCAGTAGCTATTGCTTGTAATCCAGCTACACCTGCTCCTACAATTAATATTTTTGCGGCAGGAATAGTGCCAGCTGCCGTCATCATCATTGGCACTGCTTTATTAAACTTATATATGGTTTCAATGACTGCTCTATATCCAGCTAAATTTGCCTGTGAGGATAAAACATCCATAGATTGCGCTCGTGTTATTCTAGGAAGTAATTCTAATGAAAAAATATTTACTTTTTTTTTAATAATTTTATTAATAACACTTTTATTTTTTACCGGATCAAATAATCCGATTAAAGAGGAATTTTCATTTAAATATTGAAAAAGATTTTCATCTGGAAAATCTACTTGAAGTGTAATATTCGATTTTTTAATTACATCTTCTTTACTTTGTAAAATTTGAGCACCTGCATCTTCATAATCCTTATCTTGAATTCCTACATGTTGACCATAATTTTTTTCTAAAAAAACATTTAATTTTAAATTAAGATATTTTTTTACTATATCTGGTGTAATTGATATTCTTTTTTCTAAGTTTATATTTTCCTTTACACTACCTAAATTCATCCTTTAATTATAAACTAAAATTAAATTTAAGCATTTATTTTGATGCGTTACTTTAGCCCTGGCGAGCTTTAAATTTAGGATTTTTTTTATTAACAACAAAAAGCTTTCCTCTTCTGCGTACTAATTTAGAATTTAGATCTCTTTTTTTTATAGACTTTAGTGAACTGGCAATTTTCATTTTTTATCTTTCTTTAGCCTGGCAATGTCCTACTCTCCCGTGCCTTAAGACAAAGTACCATCGGCGCTGAAGGGCTTGACTTCCGAGTTCGGAATGGGATCGGGTATAACCCCTTCGCAATAATCACCAGGCACTGAACATATATTAAACATTTTTGTATTTGTAAATAGAAATTTTACCTTAAAAAT
>CABZZR010000013.1 GCA_902530215.1 uncultured Pelagibacteraceae bacterium | reverse complement strand
AGAACTTACGTGGCTTCTAATTTTGGGTTTAGCAAGAAACTTCAGGCAAGAAACAGATAATATGTTTCAGGGATATTGGCAAACAACTGTTGGAATAGAACTGAAAGGAAAAGTTCTTGGAGTAATTGGACTTGGTAAAATTGGAAGTCAGGTAGCTAAAATTGGAAATGCTTTTGGTATGCAGGTGATAAGTTGGAGTGAAAATTTAGATTTAGATAATGCCAGAAAAATAAATGTTTTACCAGTTTCTAAAGAGGATCTTTTAAAAAATTCAGATTTTATTTCAATCCATCTAGTTTTAGGAGATAGATACAAAAATTTAATTAGAGAAAAAGAATTAGCAACAATGAAAAAAACATCATATTTAATAAACACCTCTCGAGGACCTATTATTAATGAAGATGATTTAATAAAAGCTTTAGAAAATAATTTAATTGCTGGAGCTGGATTGGATGTTTACAATTATGAGCCACTTCCTGAAAATCATAAGTTAAGATTTTTACCTAATGCATTACTTTTACCTCATTTAGGTTTTGTGACTGATGAAAATTTTTTTATTTTTTATTCTCAAATGATTGAAAATTTAAATTCCTGCTTGGAAGGTAAACCTTTAAGAGTAATAAATTAACTTTTATATATTTATTTAAGTAATTTTCGATACACAAATACTACTGCAAATATTAGTATTAAAGCTGCAACGCCTGAGTCTCCCACGCTGTTTAATAAACCAATAAAATTCTTAGTTACTTGTGACCCAAAAAAAGCTACGTCTGGTCCAAACAATATTTCCGCAAATACCGAAACTGTTAAAAGCAATAAACCCAACTCAACAAACTGTCTTAAATAATATCTTATTTTTTTTAACCAGAAATCCATTTTAACTCCCCCTTTTTAAAAAACTTGCTACCCTAGCTATTGAAAAAAAACTAGCTAGGGTAGAATTTTATAAGTTTCTTTATCTCGTTAGATGAAACCAACGTACTTACTTATAGAAACCTAAAATTATTATTGCTGCTATTAAATGAAATATAAGGAATTTTTCTTTAAAAATTATCATTGCCATTATTGCACTAAAAATTGGCATAAGGTGTAAAAAAATTCCTGATCGATTAGCTCCGATAATAGATATTGAGCTAAACCAAAAATAATAAGAACCCATGCTTGGAAAAATTGCGACGAATATAAGAGATAATACAAAAGGTAAATCTAGACTTACCTTATAATCATGAGAATATTCTAACAAAAATTGCGGCAACAAAAATAACAGGCCAATAGTAACAATCACAAATATAAATGCGAAAGGTGTTAAGCTTATGTGCCTTTTTTTTAATAGCGATGAGTATACTGACCATGCCACTACTGCAATCAACATCCACAAATCACCTTCATTGAAATTTAGACTCGTTAGTTTATTAATATCTGCTCGCGTTATAATTACTAAAACACCTAATAAAGAAACGATCAATCCCATTAATTGATTAAGGTTTGTTTTTTCAACTTTAAATAAGGATGAAAAAAAAATTATTACAACTGGTATAGTTGAAATCATTAAAACAGCATTTAAAACCTGAGTAAAGTTTAGTGAATAATAAACAACAGAATTAAAGGTGCTGACACTTGTTAGTGCAAGCAATGATAAGAAAAAAAATGTTTTTTAATATATATTTTCTTTTATAAAATACTTCTTTAATTTCAAAAGGAAATAAAATTACCCAAACTAAAGCCCACCTGAAAAAAGTAAATGATAGCGGTGGAATATTAAATACAGTAATAACTTTACCTACTATAAAATTACAAGACCAAAATAAAGTAGCAAGAACTAACATTACATATGCTTTATTATTTCTAGTTTGCATTTAACTTAAAACCTCGAAGAACTATACGGGGATAAATTTAAATTTGTATTTTCTTTGGCAATTATTCCAGAAATAATTTTGCCAGTAATTGCACCAAGCGTCCATCCTAAATGATGATGTCCAAAAGCATAAAACACATTTTTGTAATTTTTTGACGGACCTATAACAGGTAAAAAATCTGGAAGCGTTGGCCGAAAACCTAACCATTCATCTTGATGATCTGACAATTGAGGAAATAAATACTTAGCGTTGTTTGCAAGATTTTTAATTCTATTTTTGCTTAATGGATTATCTAAACCGCCAAATTCAACTGTACCTACAACTCTTAGTCCCTGCTCCATAGGTGTTATTCCAAACCCTCTGTTCAAAAAAATAACAGGTCTCGAAAGAAGATTGTCATGACCTTTGAAGTGAATGTGATATCCTCTTTCTGTATCAAGAGGTATCTTTTCTCTCATTTGATCAGTTAATTTTTTTGAAAATGCACCACAAGTAATTAAAACTTTATCGAACTTATGTATATTTTTATTAGTTTTTACCAAAGGTTCTTCTTCAGAGGAAAAAGCAATTTTATCAATATTCTCTTTTTTAAACAAACCTCCTTTTTTTAAAAATAAATCAAATATTTTCAATAAAATTTTTTTAGGACTTCTTGCATGTCTAGCGTTTGGATAAAAAACTCCAGCATGATAAATTTTTCTAATGTTAGGTTCAAGATCATGTATTTCTTTTGGGTTTAATAAAGTTTGCATTACACCAAGCTCTTTTCTTATATTTATTTCCATTTCTCTACTTTTCAAATCTTTATCTGTCCAGAAGTAGATTATACCTTTATCTTCTACTAATTGCGAAATATCAATTTCTTCGAAAATTTCATCATAAGCTGGAAGAGCTAAATTTAATATTTGATGCATATATTTTGTTGTGTGCATCATTTTTTTTTTACTACAATTCTTTATAAATTTTAAAAACCAAGGGATCATTTTAGGAACATAATTCCACTTTAAAGCTAGAGGACCGGTGCTGCTGAACAGCATGGCGGGAACATCTATTAAAATATCCGGTCTATTTATTGGAACAGAAGCATAAGGTGAAAAATGCCCAGCATTTCCATAAGATGCGGAAATCTTTCCCGGATCCTCTCTATCAAACAATGTAACTCGAAAACCTTTTTTTAAAAGAAAGTGTGCGGCACAAACACCTTGGATACCTGCCCCTATAATAGCCACTGAAGATCTTTTTGAAACATCCTCATTCATAGTTTTGAGTTTATACTAAATTAAATTTAAAGGTATGGTGACAATTTATACTGCTTTTTTCTCTGGCGAGGCCACTAACGCAGGCTTTTTATCTTCAGATCTAAAAGCTATTTCTTCAATGGCAATTTCTTCTTCATTATTAGCTTTCGCTCCATCAACCCTCTTGATGTAACCATCAATATCGGCCCCTTCTTCAGTTTTTAGAGTATTTTTAAAGAATATATCACCTTTAACTACAGCGCTTTTGCCTAGCATAACTGTTTCTGCTGAAATTTTTCCCTCTACATGACCGTTAACTTCTAGCTTACGAACTTCAAGATTTCCTCTGACTGAACCACTTTCAGAAATAGTCATATCATCAACATAAACACTACCATTTATTAAACCACTTACATCGATACTGCCTGAAGATCTTATATCGCCTTCTACCTGCAAGCTTTCACTTATAAATGAACGACCGCTATGGTTTAATACTTTTTTATTTTTGTTCGTGTTTTTTGTTGAGCCAAACATAATTTTAAAATTATTAAAGCACAAAGTGTTCACATTTCATATAGGAAATATAAACAATTATTTACAACTTTAAGTTGTAAAAAGATACTTTAACATTTTTTTAAAAAACTACAGAACTACCGATTTACTATGAATTTTACAGCTCATTACAATTCCAAGACCAAACATTATAGAGAGCATTGAAGATCCTCCATAAGACATAATTGGTAATGGTGAACCTACAATTGGAAGCAGCCCTAAAACCATTAGCATGTTAACGCTGATATAAATAAACAAAGCTAATGCAAATCCATAACAAAAGTATTTTGAAAAACTACTTCTAGAATTTTGACCTATATTCATAATTCTCAATATTAGCAAAACATATAATAGCAAAAGAATCATGGATCCAATAAATCCAAACTCTTCTGAAAAAAGAGTAAAGATAAAATCGGTATGTTTCTCTGGAAGATAGTCTAGATAACTTTGAGAACCTTGTAAAAAACCTTTTCCCCAAATTCCTCCAGAACCAATAGCTATTTTTGATTGTATAATTTGGTAACCTGCGCCAAGCGGATCTCTATCAGGATTAAAAAAAGTTAATATTCTTTGTTTTTGATAGGGCTTTAAAAAAGCAATTACAAAAGGTGCTGTTGCTATGAACATTACTATCATATAGGTAAAATATTTTATTCTAACACCTGCTAACCAAATCACACCAAAACCAGTTGCTGTAATTAATACCGAAGTTCCCAAATCAGGTTGATTAATTACAAGAATTACTGGGATGGTTAAAGCAATTAAAGGTAAAACCATGTATCTTAAGTTGTTAACATTTTCAGGTGAAATTCTGTGATAATATTTAGCCAAAAAAAGTATTATAGCTATTTTCATTAATTCAGATGGTTGAAGATTTATGAAATATAATGAAAGCCAACGTCTAGATCCAGATGCAATCAAACCAAAAAAATCTACATATAAAAGTAATCCCAAGACCAAAATATAAAAAAAATATGAAAAACTGTGCCAAAAATTAATTTTTATTAAACTTACAAAAATAAAAAATACAAAAAAGACTCCGAATCTTAATAAATGACTAATAGTATGATAGCCCACTTCACCTCTATCAGTAGAGTACATTGCAAAACAGCTAATCACTCCAATGATTAGAACAGTTAGTAGCAATATATAATCTATCGAAAAAAATTTATCTCTTAATGATAGTTTTTCAGAGTCTATATTGGTAGTAAACATTTAAATTGACTCCGTGCTTTTATTTTTTTTGGATTTTCTTAATACATGTCTATCCAAAGTTTTTTTAATTATTTTTTTTGCAATTGGTGCTGCACCAGAACTGCCGGATCCTCCATGTTCAACCACAACGCTGATTGCATATCTTGGATTTTTATAAGGTGCAAAAGCAACAAATAACGCATGATCTCTAAATTGGTAAGGAATTTCTTCCAACTTTCTTTCAGCCTCTCTTTCTTCTTCTGTTATTTTTTTAACTTGTGAAGTACCAGTTTTGCCTGCATAAATATAATTAGGATCAGTAAATCTTGATCTATATGAAGTGCCCCTAGGTTCATTAGTGGAACCAAACATGGCATCATTTACAAATTTCACATTTTCGTGATTACGAACTAAAGGGGATAAAAAATCTGAATAAGTTTCAATGTTCTGTAAGTTTTTTTCAACATAGATTCCCTGGGATTCTTGATCTAGTCTTTTTCTCCAGATGTCAATTAACTGCTCAAGTGAATTTTCATCATCAATAATTCTAGGTTTTACTTTATAACCTCCATTCGCAAGTTGTGCCATCATTAGACAAATTTGTATTGGAGAAACCTGAAAATATCCCTGTCCTATTCCAGATATTAATGTTTCACCTAAAACCCATCCTCTGCCTAAATTTTGAATTTTCCATTTAGTATTAGGAACTATTCCTTTCTTTTCTTCACTGAAATTATCTAAAGTATAATTGCCTAAACCAAACTTTTTTGCTGTTACAGATAATCTATCTACACCTAATCTTCTGGCAACTTCATAAAAATAACAATCGCATGATTGTTTTATTGCATCTCTTAAATTTATAAAACCGTGACCCTTTTTTTTCCAACAGTGATATTTTTCACCATATAGCTCGATCGATCCAGTGCATTGAAGTACTAACTTTGGACTTATAACATCATTTTCTAGTGCAGAAAGGGCAACTATTGGTTTAATAGTCGAACCTGGTGGATATAAGCCGGCTATAGACTTATGTACTAAAGGTTTATCGATATTATTTAATAATTCATCCCAATCTTTTTGATTTATGCCATGAACAAATTTATTAGGATCAAAGCTTGGTGATGATATCATGGCTATAACATCACCATTTAATACGTCCATAACACAAATTGATCCGCTTTTGCCTTCCATTAATTTATGTCCATAATCCTGTACCTCAGCATCTACAGTTAACTTGTAATTTTGCCCTGATCTGCCAGTGCTAAAATCTATTTCTTTTATTCTTTTTCCATATGCATTTACTTCAAATCTTTGATATCCGGCATCACCAATTAATTGATCATCTAAATTTTTTTCAAGTCCGGTTTTACCCACCTTTAATCCTGGTACGTTAAATTCTATTAACCTCTTATTTGCATTTAAATCTTTCGTATTTGCTTCGCTTACATAGCCTAGGACATGAGAAAAATTATATTGATCTGGATAAAAACGAGCAACAGATACGACTGGTTTTATACCAGGCAATTCATGCAGAAATAAATTTAGTTTTGAAAACTCTTCCCAAGATAGATTGTCTGAAATAATGACTGGTTCCCAAGGTTTTTGTTTTTTAATTTTTTTAGCTATTTTAATCAATTGAGCATCTGTTATTGAAACTATACTTTTTAATCTAAATAAAAGATCTCTAATATCTTCTATATCCTCAGGAACTATATGTAATTGAAAAACTTGACTGTTATCCGCTATTACTTTTCCATAATAGTCTTTAAATATTCCTCTTTGTGGTGCTAACTTCCATTCTCTAATCCTATTATTATCAGATAAGGTTTTATACTTTTTATTTTGTTTTATTTGTAAAGAAAATAATCTTCCAACTAAACTTCCAAAAACTATCAGCTTAGCAATGGATAAAATGAAAACTCTTCTTGATAAAACGAGGTTTTTATCCAACCCTGAGTATCTGGAATTAAGCAACTTTTCCTCGCATGTAATGTGTTAAAAAGCTGAAAACAATCCAAATAAATGGATAAAATATAATTGTTATAATAGAGTTATAAAATAATTCGTTATAATAAATTCCTATATCAGAATAGTAGGTTGTTAAAATAAAAAATATAAAGTTAGTAATACAAACAGAAGGAACAAAAACAATCCAGTCACTCCAAAGAGAAATTCTAACTGTCATTTGTCTTATATATGCAGCAATACCCGCTAAAGTTAAAAAACATATAGAACTTGTACCCATCGGAAGACCGATTACAACATCACTTAAAATACCTGCTAAAAATATATGTCCATAGCCAATTATAGAAGGATTTCTTAATGTCCAATAAAATACAATTATATACTTTAAATTTAAAGAAAAATTTTTAAAAAGGATAATCTGGCTGTCAACACTAGTTAAACATAAATAATAAAGAAGTATTAATGGAATTAAACCAATAATATTTTTAATAAAATTTTTGTAAAAAATAGCCATATTAATTTTCTGTAACTCCTATCACGACATTTGCATAATTAAGTTGATTGGGATCAATAAATAAATCCACCTCTACATCTCCTTCTGAAGAAATTGATATTTTTCCTAGGTCTATTCCAGCACTTAAAATTCCATCCTTGCCTGATGTATAAACAATATTTCCATCAGCTATCGAATTATTTTTAGGCAAAAATTGAAGCACAGGTTTTTCTGTGCCTTTACCACTTAAAATAGCGTGGTGTCCTGAAGGTTCAATTATTACTGGGATTTTGCTATTTAAATCATTTAATAAAAGAACGCGCGATGAAAAAAAGTTACTCTCTACAATTTTTCCAATTAAACTTGATCCACCTAGAACAGGCATTCCTTTTAGAATTTTTTTATTTTTTCCTTTATTAATTATTAACGATTTCAAATAAGGGCTATTTTCATCAAGTATTATTTTTGCTGTTACAGTATTGTAGTAAACATCGAGCGCATCATCTAAGGAAGTTTTTAATATTTTGTTCTCTACTTTTAAGTATTTAAATTGATTGGCCAAACTTTTATACTTTGCAAGCTCTTCTTGCAATTTAACATTTTCGGTATAAACATAAAAATGTTTAGATACTACATCTAAAGAACTTGAAAAAAATTTATTTGGATAATTTGCAAGCATAGATCCAACATAAATCCCATCATGAAGAAATGCTCTTACCAAATTAATTGGCTTCGTATTTAGTTTCTCTAAGCTAAAAAAAATAATAGAAATAATAAGTAATGCTAAAAGTGAAAATTTCTGCTTTGTCCCCTTTTGTAATAAAGCGGAACGTATAGCTATTCCAAAATCATCCCTGCTTGCACTTTCTTTCATTTAGCATCAATTAGTATTCAGACAACATTGTTGAAAATATTGTTTCTTGTTCTAAAGCTTTTCCTGTACCTACTGCTACACAAGATAACGGATCATCGGCAATATGCACTGGAAGTCCAGTTTCTTTAGAAATTAATTTATCAATATTTTTTAATAACGCTCCGCCTCCTGTTAAAACCATTCCCATATCAACAAGGTCAGCTGATAGCTCGGGAGGTGTATTTTCTAATGCATCTTTTATTCCGCCAATCATCTGAGTTAAGATTGGTTGTAGAGCTTCAATCGTATGCTCCTCTTTAAGCGTTATCTCGTTCGGTGTTCCTGTTCTTATATCTCTTCCTTTCATCAAGTAAGTTGAAGAGCCTGAAACTACAGCAGTTCCTATTTCTTTTTTAATTTTTTCTGCACTAGCCTCACCAACTAATAGGTTAAACTTTTTCCTCATGTAATTTATAATCGCATGATCCATAGCATCTCCTGCTACTCTTAAAGAGTTTGAATAAACTACGCCGCCTAATGACATAACAGCTATCTCTGTTGTACCACCACCAATGTCTACTACCATTGAGCCGGTTGCTTCAGATATTGGTAATCCAGCTCCAATCGCTGCAGCTATTGGTTCTTCGATTAACTGAACTTTTCTAGCACCTGCTGCTAAAGCTGAGTCCTGAATCGCCTTTCTTTCTACTGGTGTCGATCCTGTTGGAACACATATTAAAATTCTAGGATTAGCAAACGCTCTTCTTTTATGAACTTTTTTAATGAAATGTTTAATCATTTCCTCAGTAACTACGAAATCAGCAATAACCCCATCTCTTAATGGTCTAATTGCAGAAATGTTACCAGGGGTTCTTCCCAACATCGTTTTTGCTTCGTCTCCAACAGCTAAAACTGATTTTTTACCCTTCTCTTCAATTACAGCCACAACTGAAGGCTCATTTAAAACTACTCCTTGTCCTTTTACAACTACTAAAGTGTTAGCTGTTCCCAAATCGATAGCCATATCCGATGACCACATTTGAGTTAATCGATCTATTCCAAACATTTTTATATTCCTTTCATTTTTTGTTTTTCGTAGGTTCTAGGTTGTTGATAATCTTCTGGTGCTGTTTTTTTTCTCTTTATAATCATTTTATTTAAAGCGTTTAAATAAGCGTTGGCTGAAGCAACAAGAGTATCTGTATCAGCTGCCTGACCAACTGTTGTTTTGCCATTTTCTTCAATTCTTACACTTACAGTAGCTTGGGCATCTGTTCCTTCTGTTACTGCATGAACTTGGTATAGCTGAAGTTTTACATCATGTGGATATAATTTCTTAATACATTTAAAAATAGCATCAACAGGACCATCTCCTGTTTCAGACGCTTTTTTAACTTCTCCATATACCTCTAATATCATGTCAGCTTTTTGCGGTTCACCGGTACCGGCAAATACTTTTAAAGATTTTAAAATAATAACATTATCTTCCTTAATCAAGCTATCATCAACAAGTGCTGCAATATCTTCGTCATAAACGTGTTTCTTTTTATCAGCTAAAACTTTAAATTTTCCAAAAGCAACCTGAATCACATCATCTGTAAGATCTTTATATCCAAGATCAGTTAATTTATCTTTAAATGCATGTCTGCCGGAATGTTTTCCCATAACTAAGGAAGTTTGTTTAACTCCGACACTTTCTGGAGTCATGATTTCATATGTGTTTCTGTTTTTAAGCATACCATCTTGGTGAATGCCTGATTCATGCGCAAAAGCATTCTTTCCAACTATTGCTTTATTAAACTGAACAGGAAAACCAGTTGCATTTGAAACAACCTTTGATGCTTTGCTCAGCAATTTTGTATTTATTCCTGTCTTATATGGCATTAAATCATTTCTTGTCTTCATTGCCATAACAATTTCTTCTAATGCTGCATTTCCTGCTCTTTCACCAATTCCATTTATTGTACATTCAACTTGTCTAGCTCCTGCTGTAATTCCTGCTAAAGAATTTGCAACAGCTAATCCCAAATCGTTATGGCAGTGAGTTGATAAAATAGCCTTATCAATGTTTGGAACTTTGTTAATTAAAGTTTCAATAATTTTTTTAAATTCTGAGGGAACAGTATAACCAACTGTGTCTGGAATGTTTATTGTTCTTGCTCCACATTTTATAGCTAACTCTACAGTTTTACACATATAATCCATGTTAGTTCTAGTTCCGTCTTCGCATGACCACTCGACATCATCTGTAAATTTTCTTGCATAAGTCACATGTTCTTTAATTGCATCAATTACATCCTCTGGGGATTTGTTAAGTTTATGTTTCATATGAAGTGGGCTAGTTGAAATAAAAGTATGAATTCTAAATCTTGGAGCATGTTTTAATGCTTCGTGACAAGCATCAATGTCTTTTTTTAAATGTCTAGACAAACCACAAGGAATTGATTTTTTTAAAATTTTACTAACTTCCGATACTGCTTCAAAATCTCCAGGAGATGCAACTGGAAAACCAGCTTCTATAATATCAATTCCTAAATCATCAAAAACTCTTGAAATTTGAATTTTTTCTTCAAGACTCATTGATGCCCCAGGTGATTGCTCTCCATCACGCATGGTTGTATCAAATATATAAACTCTGTTTTTATCTGTAGACATTTCTCCCTAACCTTAGCTTAAACCCCCTGAACAATTATTACAATCGGACCTGTATTATTACAACCTATGCTTGATTTAATCAAAGGTTTTTTTAGTTATTTAAATAAAAAATTTAAAAAAACTAGTTTTTCGACTTATCGACTAGCTTATTTTTACCTATCCAAGGCATTAAATCTCTTAATTTTTTTCCTACCTTTTCAATTGGATGTTCTGCTAGTTCCTTTCTCATGCTAAGAAAGTTTTTTTGCCCATTTTTATTTTCTTCCATCCACTGTTTAGCAAACTTTCCAGATTGAATATCCTTTAATACCTCTTTCATTTTTTCTTTTGTTAATTTTTTGTCTATAATCCTTTTGCCGGTCATATATTCTCCGTATTCAGCTGTATTAGAAATTGAATAATTCATATTTGCTATTCCTCCTTCATAAATAAGATCAACGATAAGTTTAACCTCATGGACACATTCAAAATAAGCCATCTCAGGTGAATAACCTGCTTCTACAAGAGTTTCATATCCATTTTTTATTAATTCTACCAATCCCCCACATAAGACAGATTGTTCTCCAAATAAGTCCGTCTCACACTCTTCTTTAAAATTTGTTTCTATTACACCTGCTTTGCCACCTCCTATTGCACTCGCATAGGACAATGCCAACTCTTTTGCTTTTCCAGAACTGTTTTGATGAATAGCCATTAAACAAGGAACTCCACCTCCTTTTGTATATTCACTTCTAACTAAATGTCCTGGACCTTTGGGAGCAATCATAAATACATCTAAATCTTTTCTAGCATTAATTAAATTGAAATGAATATTAAGTCCGTGTGCAAAGGCTAAACTTTTTCCCTCACCTATTCTTTGCTCTATATGATTTTTATAAATTTGTGATTGTAATTCATCTGGCGTTAAAACCATTAAGACATCAGCCCATTCGGCAGCATCAGATAAAGACATAACTTTAAGACCTTGGTCCTCAGCTTTTTTTCTGCTTGGTGAACCTTCTCTCAAAGCGATTACTATTTCTTTAACTCCACTATCTTTTAAATTTAAAGCATGTGCATGCCCCTGACTTCCAAAGCCAAAAATTGCAATTTTCTTTTTTTTAATTAAATCTATATCTGCATCTTTTTCATATAACATTTTCATTTTTTATAACTCCTTATTTATTTAAAAACTTCAGCCCCTCTTGACATTGCCACAACACCAGTTCTCGATGCACTTGCTAAACCTAGAGGTTGCAATTTTTTAATTAATTCGTCAATTTCTTTCTTAAGAGCTGAAATTTCGAAAACAAATGATTTATTAGTTTTATCGAGCACTGTATACTTATATTTTTTGCATAGTTTCCTAGCTTTTCCTAATTTTGTTTTATTAGACACGACTTTTAGCAAAGCCATTTCCCTCATTAAAGTTTTTTTATTTCTTGGAAAATCAGCCACCTTATGTACTGGAACTAATTTTCCTAGTTGTAATTTGATTTGCTGAAGAACTTGTGGTGTTCCAGATGTCGATATAGTAATTCGAGAGATATTTTTTTTCTTATCTACTTCGGCCACTGCAAGAGAGTCAATATTATAGCCTCTCCCAGAAAATAATCCCACCACTCTAGCTAAAACACCCGCTTCGTTATCAACCCAAACTACAATAATATGTTGTTCTATTTTTTGTTTTTTTGTTTCAAAACTATATGCAGACTTTACCATTGCTAAACCAAAACCTTTCCTTCATCCGATATTGTGTCCTCTTCATCTTTTTCACCTAATAACATTTGATTATGAGGCTTTCCTGAAGGTATCATTGGATAACAATTTTCAACCTTATCAACTACACAGTCAAAAATAACTGGTTTATCTACTGATAGCATTTCTTGTATTTTTGAATCTAATTCATCTGGTTTTCTAGCTCTAATACCAACACAACCGTATGCTTCTGCTAATTTGACAAAATCAGGTAGAGCTGCCGTATAACTCTCTGAATAATTTTTATCATGTAATAGTTCCTGCCATTGTCTGACCATGCCCATATATTCATTGTTTAAAATAAATATTTTTATAGGTAATTTATATTGAACTGCTGTGGACATTTCTTGCATAGTCATTAAGACAGATGCTTCACCTGCGATATCAATAACAAGTTTGTTTGGATTAGCTACTTGCACGCCTATAGCAGCTGGTAATCCATAGCCCATCGTGCCAAGACCACCTGAAGTCATCCATCTATTAGGTTTATCAAATTTGTAGTGTTGTGCTGCCCACATTTGATGTTGCCCGACCTCCGTGGTTATAAATGCGTCTTTTGCTTTTGTTAGTTCATATAATCTTTGAACCGCATATTGTGGTTTAATAACTTCTTTACTATTTACAAACCCTAGAGAATCCTTTTTTCTCCATTGATCTATTTGCTTCCACCATGCAGAAATTTTTTGTTTATTTGATTTTGCAAAATTTGGATTTTTCTTTTTTAAAACTGTAATTAATTTTTCTAAAACAGACTTAACATCGCCAACTAATGCTAGATCTACTGAAACATTTTTATTGATTGACGATGGATCAATGTCGATATGTATTTTTTTTGATCCTGGCGAAAACTCATCAATTTTTCCAGTAATCCTATCATCAAATCTAGCTCCTATATTAATCATTAAATCACAATCATGCATTGCATTATTTGCTTCATAAGTTCCGTGCATCCCTAGCATTCCTAAAAATTGTGGATCTTGCCCTGGATACGCACCTAAACCTTGAAGTGTAGATGTAATGGGAAAACCTGTAAGAGAAACAAATTCTCTCAGTAGCTTTGTAGCTTCCGGTCCAGAGTTTATAACCCCGCCACCTGTATATAAAATTGGTTTTTTAGAATTTTTTATTAGCTCTATAGTTGTATCTATGTCGTTATGATGTCCGTTGAACTTTGTATCAACTTTATAAATACCATTATTTTTTTTGGGCTTAACATATTTACCTTTTTTAAACTGAATATCTTTTGGTATGTCTACTAAAACTGGACCAGGTCTTCCAGATTTAGCAACTTCAAATGCTTTATGTAATACTGTTGAAAGTTTGTTAACATCTTTTACTAGCCAGTTATGTTTTGTACATGGCCTGGTTATACCTGTGGTGTCACATTCTTGAAAAGCATCAGTTCCAATCAGGTGAGTAGGCACTTGTCCGGTAATGCATACCAATGGAATTGAGTCCATGTAAGCATCTGTCAATGCTGTGACAGTATTGGTTGCTCCAGGTCCTGAAGTAACCAATATTACACCGGTTTTTCCAGATGATCTTGCATATCCTTCAGCAGCATGTCCAGCTCCTTGCTCATGTCTTACTAAAATGTGTTTTATTTTTTTATGGTTTTTAAGCTCATCGTATATTGGCAGAACAGCACCACCTGGATAACCAAAAATATGACTTACATTTTGATCTGCAAGTACTTCAAAAACTATTTGTGCTCCAGTTAATAATTTCGACATAGCACACAATTTATAGCAGAATAAACTGCGGTCAAGTTCTAGGCAATTTCTTTAACGATTTTCCCCAATAATACGCTTAAATTATTATCATATAATCTTTCCCATGATTGCATATGACCTCTGGCCCACGTAAATTGTCTTTTGGCATACTGTCTTGTTCTTATCTTTATTAATTCAACTGCCCTTTTTTTATCGATACTTGAATTTAAAAAATTCCTAATTTCTAAAATACCTATCATTTTATAAGCCGTATTAACGGGTGAAATTTTAGATTTTAAAAATTTTTCAACTTCACTGATGACTCCATTATCAAACATTTTATCAACTCTAGAATTTATATTTTTTAATAAAACTGGTTTTGGTATATCGATGAAGATTTTTTTAATTT
>CABZZR010000012.1 GCA_902530215.1 uncultured Pelagibacteraceae bacterium | reverse complement strand
ATCTACAATCAAAATAGAATTTTTTGTTGAAATTCCTATGAGGATTATCAAAGCAATTTGAGAAAATATATTTATTGTACTATCAAAAAGTAAAATAAATATTAAGCCGCCAATAACAGACAATGGAACCGAAAGCATTATAACCGCAGGATGAATCCAGCTATTAAAAGTTGCCGCCATTACCAAGTAAGCAGTAAGTAATGATAAAGCAAATATTATAAATAATTCATTTGTTGTTTCTTTCAGTTCTTCTGATTTTCCTTTATATTGAATACCAGCCGATGGTGTTAATTTGCTAGCACTGTTTTCAACAAATTTTAAAGCTTCTGCAAGACTATAATCTCCAATTAGACGAGCTGAAATAGTAACAGCTCTTTGCCTGTTATATCTAGAAAGAACTTTTGCAGATCCAATTTCTTTAAATTCCACAACATTTGCCAAAGATATTAATTTACCAGTTGTTTCCGACCTCACAAAAATTTTACTCAAACTTTCACTTTTTTTTCTGTTTTTAATATCTGCCTGTAAAATAATAGGATATTCTTTACCAAGATAATTCATTTTTGTAACTGTTTTTCCAGAAAAAAGAGTTTCTACAGTTTTTCCTATTGATTTTATTGAGAGTCCTAAATCCTTAGCTTTTTTTTCATTAACAATAAGTTTTACTTCTGGTTTATTTCTTGAATAATCAGACTCAATAGCTGCCAAATTTTTATTTTTTCTTAAATCATTCATAATTAAGGATTGCATTTTTTCTAATTCTTCGTAAGATTTTCCAGTTAAAACTACTTGAATAGGCTTATTATAACTGCTGACTCTAATCGAGTTCGGAGTAAGAGGAAAAGCCATAGTGCCAGGTACAGTTACAATTTTTCCAATTGCTTTTCTAACAATTTTTTGGGCGCTTTCATTTCTATCTTTCCAATTATCTAGCAAAGCAATAATTATGAAACTATTATATGATTGAGAGCTACGACCAAAACCAGGAACACGCATAATTAGTCTTTGATATGGCTCATCTTCTTTTTTCAATAAAGGTATTAACCTTTTCTCTACTTGTTCAGCTTTGTTAGCAGTGTATTGAAAAGAACTTGATTCATCAGTTTTGCCGAATACTAAATAAACTCCCCTGTCAGGATTTTTTTCAAGAAGTGTTTTGGGTGTTATTTGGTAAAGTGTAAAAGATAAAATAACAACAAAAACCATAAATCCTACAACGGTTTTTGGTTTGTTTATCCAATAGTTTAAATTCTCAGCATAAAATTCAGAAAAAGATTTAAAGTATTT
Organism: uncultured Pelagibacteraceae bacterium; assembly: GCA_902530215.1. Lineage (GTDB taxonomy): Bacteria > Pseudomonadota > Alphaproteobacteria > Pelagibacterales > Pelagibacteraceae > CABZZR01. The sequence goes on along the minus strand of CABZZR010000012.1, from coordinate 14,033 downwards.
TTCAAATTTCAATACAATTTTAGTTTTTTTTGTATTTTTACTTAAAAATTTTGAACCAAGCATTGGTGAAAGAGACAAGGCAACAAATGATGATACAACGATTGCAAATGATAATGATATTGCAACTTCACGAAATAAAGTACCACTTATACCTTCAATAAAAATTAGTGGAATAAAAATTGAAATAAGAATTAAAGTTGTCGATATTATTGCAAAAATTATATTTTTTGATCCGTTTGATGCAGCAACTAAAGGAGTATCTCCTTCTTCTATACGGTGGTAAATTGCATCAGTCATTATCACTGAGTCGTCAGTAATAATTCCTATTGCAAGTATAAAGCTTAAAAGCACAAAGATGTTTATAGTAAGATCAAATAACCAAATTCCTAGAAATGCACTTATTAAGCTTACTGGCAAAGCAACTGCTGGAACAATTACAGCCTTTAAGTTGCCTAGAAAAAGATAAATTATAATAACAACAAGTATAAATGCTATAAATAATGTTTTATAAACCTCAGTAATTGCAGCATTTATATAAGTCGCTCTATCAAAAGAAACTCCTAAATTTAATCCTTCTGGCAATGTTTTTCTTACTTCTTTAATTCTTTCTCTAACTCTTTCAGAAAGCATAACAGTTGATTCACCACTGCGAGCATAAATACCTAAGCCAATGGTATTTTGATTTATTGCATCCCGGCTTTGTGCTTTAAAGAGTGTTTTTTCAGAAACCGGTCCGTATTTAATTTTTGCAAGATTTTCAAGAGTAATAACTGTATTTTTTATTTTTTTTATTGGTAGTTTTTTTATTGAACTTATATCGCTGTATGATTTATCCAGGTTTATAGTTAAGTCAATATTATCTGCTTCCAATGTTCCAGCAGGTACAGATATATTATTTTTTCTTATAGCATCCTCTACTTCTTGCACTGTTAAATCATTTGCAGCTAATTTTATTGGGTCTATATAAACTCTGACACTTTTTTCACGTATCCCCCCAATTAAAATTCTACCAACTCCTTTTACACTAGAAAAACTATCTACAAGATATCTTTTAGCATAATCTCCGATTTCTAAATCACTCCAAGTGGTAGATGATACTGACAACCACATACTTGTTGTAAAACCTGCTGATGCTTTTAATATTTCCGGTGATTTGGCGTCTTCTGGAAGATTATCAAGAACTCTGTTAACCCTATCTCTTATATCGTTAGCAGCATTATCTAAATCAATATCAGTATCAAATTCAATTTTAATTGTAGATCTTCCATTTTCTGAAATGGTATCAATATTTTTGATCCCTTCTGCTCCTCCAATGACATCCTCGATGGGTTCTGAAATTTCAGATGAAATTATAGCCGCTGATGCTCCAGTGTAAGTAGTTCTTACTTCAACTACCGGCGGCTGTAAATTTTCTGGTAATTCTCTAGTTGGTAAATATGAAAATACAAATAATCCAAAAACGACCAATATCATTGAAAATACAGAAGCAACTACTGGTCTTTTTATACTTAATTGACATAGTTGGTGCATTTTATTTAATTATGGGTCTAATTTTTAATCCAGGTCTAATTTTGTTTAAACCCTCTTTAATAATTTTATCACCCACTTTAATTCCACTGATTATTTCTAAATTTCCCTCTTGTCTTATTCCAGTTTTAACTTCAATTTTATTAGCTAGGTTATCTTCGGATATTTTGTAAATAAACTTCTTATCTCCTTCAAAAATTATACTTGTATCTGCAACAGAAGGTGCTTCTTTTTCATTATACGCTATTGTTATTTCTAAAAGTGATCCCGGTATTATTTCATAATTTTCGTTATTTATTTTTGCTCTAGCTAGAATACTTCTTGTTTGTGCATCAACACGTGATGCTACAGATTCTATTTTTCCAATATAAGTTTTTCCTTTATATGCTGAAAATTTTGCATTTAAATTTAATCCTTGTTTTATATTTGCAGCATAAACTTCAGGTATCTTTAAATCACAAAAGATGTTTGAAGAGTCGTCCAAAGTTAAAATAATAGTATTTTCTGATCCCAAAGTACTTTCAGATACACCTCTTTGGCCGACAAAACCTGAAAAAGGTGCATTTATAATTTTTGAATTTAATTTTGCTATAACGTCTCCCTTGTTTACTTTTCTATTTAAATTAATTTTTTCTATTAGTTCATTTTTTTTAATCCTATAAGTTTCAGTTTTGCTACTTAGAGAAGTACAGTAACTTTCAATGCTTTGGTTAAAATTCTTATTTGAAACTATCTCAATAACTACCCCTGGTGGTGGTCGCTTTGAAAACTTTTTTTTAAAGTAAAGGCCCACTCCATATCTACCAATTATGATTAGAGTGATTAATAAAAAGAATATTATTATACCAACTGTTATTTTTTTTGATTTTTTCATTTATTTTTTTCCGAATTCAGTCCAACTACCTATATATATTTTGGGAACATAATCGTCATTTATTAGTGAATATGCAAGAGCTAGACTTGCCGCGGAAACTGAGCTTCCGCAACTCATTACTATTTTATCACTATTAATTCCACCTGAATTAAATATATCTCTTAATTTTTTTGTATTTAAAAATGTATTGTCTTCTTTATTTACAATTTCACTTAATGGAATCGATTTAGATCCTTCAATAGAACCACTTTTAATTCCAGGTCTTGGTTCAGGCTCAAGGCCAAAAAAACGATTTTTACTTCTAGCATCTAGCACAGTAAAATTTTTTTTTTTAATATTTTCTTCGATTTGGGATTTTATTTTAATCATTTTTTTATTTTCCTTTGCTTTATACTTTGAGGATATTATTTTAGTTTTTAAATTTGTAACTTTCCTTCCTTCTAGTTTCCATTTTTTCATTCCACCATTTAGTACAGAAACTAACTTTGGTTCATGTCCAAAATAAAGAAACTGGAACCATGCACGGCAACTAGAAATTAAATCACTATAACAATAAATAATAATTCTGTCGGTATTTAAAATTCCCATATTCGAAACAGCTTTTTCATGGCTATCTATTGATGGTAAAAAATGGTTATGTGGCAGATCTTTTTTTTGATTAGAATTTCTATCTAGGTCGAAAAAAATTGAATTTTCTATATGTTCTTTATTGTATTCTGCGAAGGCATCTCGATTTTTATTTAAATGCCAAGACGCATCTATAACTTTAACCTTATTTAAATTTTGATCCAGCCAATCTGTTGAAACTAACGTCATCTTTTGTTTCGTTTTTCAAAATACTTTTGATGGTATTCTTCGGCTTTACAATAATTTTTTTCTTTTCTAATGACTGTAACTACTTTTCCATTAAGCTTTTTATTAACTTCGTCTAATATTTTCTGTGCAGACATTCTTTCTTCTTCTGTATTATAAAAAATTTCTGACCGGTACTGATAGCCAACGTTAGGGCCCTGGCGATTAAGTGTTGTTGGATCATGTATTTCAAAAAATAATCTAGCAACATCCTCATAAGTAATTATTTTAGGATCAAAAGTAACTTTAACAACTTCTATATGTTCAGTATCTCCACCACAAACTTGCTCATAAGTTACTTTTGAATCTTTTCCACCGCAATAACCACATTCTGTTGAAATAATACCCGGGACACCCTGATATTCAGTTTCATCCCAAAAACAACCAATGCCACCAATAAATTTTTGCATAATATTTTTAAATTTAATGATAAATATAAATGAAAATAACAAAATGATCAAAAATCAAAACCATTTAGGCGGAATATGCATGATCTTAAGCGTTTTATTTTTTTCGCTCATGGATGTTTTAATTAAAATAACAGATGAATATGACGTAGGGCAAGTTATGTTCTTCAGGGCAGTATTTGGTTTAATTCCAATATTTTTTTTAATACCCAAAGAAAAAATTAAAAACTTTTATAAAACAAAATATTCTTCATTACATTTTTATAGATCATTTGTAGGCGCCGTTGCAATGTACGCAATTTTTGTCGGTTTAAGAAATTTAGAATTAGCAGAAGTTACCAGTATGGCTTTTTCGGGTCCGATATGGGTTGTTATATTTTCAATTTTATTTTTAGGCGAAAAAATAAAAGCAAAACGTTGGATTGCTGTTGGTTTAGGATTTGTAGGTGTTCTTGTAATTTCAAAACCAGGTTTTGATAATTTAAACTTTTTTTACGTATATCCAATAATATTTTGTCTAGGGTTTGCGGGAGTATCGATATTTATCCGCAAGCTTACTCTTGTTGGCGAACCAGTTTATTTAATTGCCTTTTATTTTTCTGTTTGTTCAGCAATTTTTGGACTTTTAACTTTACCATTCGGAGGATGGTTGGTGCCCACAGGTACTGACCTAATATTATTAATTTTAATAGGATTTTTTGGTAGCATTGCGAACTTATTACTTACAAAATCTTATCAATTAGCTGAGGTTTCACTTACAACACCTTTAAAATATTTATCACTTGTTTTTGCAATTATTTTTGGATTTTATTTGTTTAATGAAATTCCAACTATCTATACAATAACAGGAGCTAGTCTAATTGTAGTTTCTTCGGCTATAATTTTTGTGAGAGAGCATCAATTGAAAAAACCCATTACCCTACCTAGACAACAATGAAACGTCCGCCGACTTATTGGTACAAAGCTAAAAAGATTTTATCTGCAAGAGATCCAGTTATGATGAGTGTAATTAATAAATATAAAAAAGGTTTTTTAACAACTAGAAATAATCCTTTTTTTTCTTTATGCAGAACTATAGTAGGTCAGCAAGTGTCTGTTGCCAGCGCTGATTCTATTTGGTCAAAGTTTTTTAAAAAATGTAAAAAAAATATTAAGCCTAAAGTTGTACTTAAAATACCTAATCGTATTCTTAAAAGCGCAGGTTTATCACGCCAAAAAATTAGTTACTTAAAAATTCTTGCGAAAGCTTTTGAAAATAAATCTTTTAATATCAGAAAAATAAAAAAAATGAATGACAGCGAGGCTGTCGAATATATTACAAAATTAAAAGGGCTAGGTGTTTGGAGTGCAGAAATGTTTTTAATGTTTAATCTAAACAGGCCAGACATTTTTCCGGTCAAAGATATTGGTTTATTAAGAGCAATTTCGAAAAACTACAAAGTTTCATATCCACCAAGTAAAAGATTTTTAGAAAAGATTTCTAAACTGCACTCTGGATATAGAAGTGTATTTACCTGGTATATGTGGAGATCAATAGATCCCTCCAATGTTGAATATTAAACACTTTCTATAATTTGCAAGTTTCTTTTTACCGAGTCTTTTAAAATATTATGAGCTTCTTGGTACTCGTTAGAATTGTAACATTTTTCTGCATCAGCAACACTTGGAAATTCAATTATTACAGTTCTAGGTGATTGATTTCCCTCAAGAGTTATATTTTTTCCACCTCTAACAACAAATTTTCCAGAATATTTTTCAATAGCTATAGTTGCTTTAGAAGCATATTTTTTCAAAGTTTCTGTATTTTCGATTTTTTCATATACAGCTATCCAAATCCCTTTTGACATAAATTTTCTCCTTTTTAATTATTTTCTAATATGATACCAAATTATTATGGCTGATAAACTAGTCATTAACTTTAATGAGTACCTAAACATTGTAGAGAAACTTACTGTACAAGTCCATAAAAGCTATAAACCAACTGTTTTAGTTGGTATTATGAGAGGAGCAGCTCCGATAATAGATATTCTATCTAGAATTTTAAAATTACCTACTGCCTATCTAGTTATTCAAAGTTATTATGGAAAAGCAACAGAGGATAAACAGGGAGATTTAATATTTGCTAGAGATATAAGTTCAGTTGCAGAAAATAAAGATTTTCAAAGAATATTATTGGTTGATGATTTATCAGATACAGGTTTGACATTTAACAAAAGTATTGAATGGCTTAAAAAATATGAACCTATAAAAGATTTTATTAAGGAAATTAAAACTGCTTGCTTGTGGAAGAAAAAATCATCAATTTTTACTCCTGATTTTTGTCCAGTGATGTTGGACTCCGATCCATGGATTCAGCAACCAACAGAACATTTTGAAGAAATCCGAATAGAGGAAATTTTAAAAAAACATAAAAAATAAAAAAAAGGGCCAATTAAATTGGCCCTTTTTTATTATATTATAAAAATTTAATTTTTATATAGTAAAACTTATAACGCTTAGTACAGCTACAACCCATATTGCTGGACTTACATTGTTTACTTTACCGCTAAGAATTTTAACCATGGCATATGTAATAAATGCAAGTGCAATTCCATTTGCGATAGAGTAAGTCAAAGGCATAGTAATCATAGCAACTATAGCTGGAGCATATTCACCGATGTCTTCCCACTCTAAATCGGTCAAATTTTTGACAAAAAGAGTCGAGACATATAGTAATGCTGCGCCATCTATTTCTTTAGGTAAACTCGTTGCAAGTGGTGCAAAGAATAGGCACAACAAAAACAGAACACCAATAACTATACTTGTCATACCTGTACGGCCTCCAGCTTTAACTCCAGCTCCTGATTCGACATAAGAGGTAACAGTAGTTGTTCCTGCCATTGCTCCGGCAACAGTACTTACACTGTCAGCAAGCATTGCTCGTTCTATATCTTTAACCTTACCTTTGCTATCAACTTTTCCAGATACGTTTGCTACACTTGTTAAGGTTCCAGCTGTATCAAAAAAATCGACAAAAAATAATGTAAAAACTACAGTTGCCATTGATGCAGATAATGCAGCTCCTAAATCAAATTGCATTAAGTGTGTCATTGGTGGTATAGCACCCACAACTCCATTAAATTTTGATAAGCCAAATATCCAGGCAATTATACTAAAAACTATTATACCTATAATGATATTTCCTTTTACATTTAGTTTTTCTAATACAATCATCACTACAAATGCCAAACAAGCTAACAAGACAATAGGACTTTTAAGATTTCCTAAAGTTACTAGTGTGACTGGATGGTCAACGACAATTCCCATAATTTCTAGACCTATAATAGCTAAAAATAAACCAATACCTGCTCCAATACCTAGTTTTAAACTTTTTGGAATTGAATTTATAATCCAAGCTCTTAAAGGTGTAAGTGAAATAAGTAAGAAAAGAATTCCAGCAACCAAAACTGCACCTAAAGCTTCCGACGGTGTATGGCCAAGACCTTTGCAAACTCCATAGGCTACGAAGGCATTTAGACCCATGCCTGGCGCTAGACCAATTGGCCAAGTTTTTCCATATAGTCCCATAATAAAACAAGCCAATGCTGTTGCCAAAACAGTTGCGGTGAAGACTCCGCCAAAATCAAAACCTCCATCAGCCAGAATAACAGGATTTAAAAACATTATGTAAGCCATCGTAAGAAAAGTTGTTACGCCAGCAGTTACTTCAGTTTTAAAATTAGTCCTGTGTTTTTTATATTCAAAATAATTATCAAGCATATTTCCTCCTAAGATCGAAAATCTATTCGATTCTCGTTATAAAAGCTTAAAAATTTAATTCAGAAGAAGCAAATACAACCTAAAAAATACATATTCTGTTAATAAAATATGTTATTCTAAATTGTAAGTTGAATTTATGAAAATTTTTAATTTTTTTTTAATCGCTCCATTTTTAGTCCTTCTTAGTAGCTGCGAAACAGTTGAAAAGAAAAGTCAAAAAATATTAAAAGAAGAAGAAAAAAAATTAGAAAAATTTATTGGTCAGCCTATAACAGAACTGAAAATAGTCATGGGTAATCCTGACGATCAAATGAAAAATGATAAAGGTATGACCATATTTATTTATAAGAAAAAAAAATATGGAATTACTTGCACAAGGTCTTTTGAGATTAATGAAGGAGACACTGTGATCGGTTTTACAAGCAAAGGATGTTTTTAAAAGAAAAAGGCGACAAATTAAGTCGCCTCTTTCTATAAGTTTATTTAATTTCGATAACTTTTGGTTTCTTTGCTTCTGGGATTATTCTTTCAAGAGAGACCTTTAAAAGTCCATCTTGAAGCTTTGCTCCATTAACTTCACAGCTATCTTCAATTGAAAAAGACTTTTTAAAATATCTTTTGGCAATGCCTTTATGAATAACATTGCCATTTTCATCTTTTGTCGATTGATTTTTTATAGATTCAATAGTCAACATTCCATCTTTCACAGATACAGAAATATCTTTTTTATTGAAACCTGCTAAAGCAACTTCAACATCGTAGGTATTTTTACCTGTTTTTACTATGTCGTAAGCTGGATAGTTGCTTGAAACATTAAAAAATTCATCTTCAAATAATCTTTCAAAATTATCAAACATTGAATCAAAACCAACTGTTACTGGTCTTAATTGATTAAATATAGAAAGTGCTTTGTTCATAGCTTTCTCCTTTCTTAAGCAAGTACTATACGTAAGTCCCATAAGGCAACTTACTTTTTAGATGTAAGTATTGATTTAATATTTTCAAGTATGTTTAAAAATTTATTTTTTCCAGCAATTTTAAGAGCAAAAGAATAATCAAGAGCTATTTCTTCTATTGCCGCATCTCTTCCAGATCTACCAGCGTGGCCAGCACTCATTTCAGTTTTTAATAATAATAAATTTTTGTCAGTTTTGTACTCTCTAAGTTTTGCCACAAATTTTGCAGGCTCATCGAATAAAACTCTGCTATCTGATAAACTTGTTGTTACTAGCAAATGGGGATAGTTTTGTGACTTAATATTATTGTATGGGGCATACGATAAAATATATTTAAAATGATCTTCATTTTCTTTGGCATTTCCAAATTCGTTAAATTCTCCTACAGTTAGTGGTAAAGAATGATCCAAGTTAGTTGTAAGAGGGTCTACAAAGGGTACAGCCATAATCATACCCAAAAACAATTCAGGTTCTTGGTTAACTACCGCCCCCATTAATAAACCTCCTGCACTGCCACCTAGTCCAATTATTTTTCCTTTACTTGTAAATTTATTTTTAATTAAATATTTTGCACAAGCTATGTAATCTTCAAAAGTATTTTTTTTATTTAAAAGTTTTCCTTCGTCCCAAAATTTTCTACCCTTTTCTTGTCCACCACGTATGTGGCATATAGCAAAAATTATATCTCTATTAATTAAACTTAGTCTGCTTGAAGAAAAACCTGGCCTTACAGAATTACCATAACTTCCATATCCATAAAGTAATACATTAGCACTACCATCAAGTTTTGTTTTTTTATGGTACATTATCGTAATAGGAATTTTCTTTCCATCGTGACTTTCGCAAGTTCTTCTCTCTACAACATAATTGTTAGGGTTATGACCCGATGGTATTTCCATTTCTTTTACCTTTTTTTTTCTATCAGTCTCAATATCATAAATAAAAGTTTTTGTAGGACTTTTTGGAGAGTCATATGAGATATACAATTTACTAGTATTACGATCTTTTTGCATAAGTCCAGCACCAGGATTATATACCGGTTCATCAGAAATTTTTAACTCATATTCTTTGTCTGTATTTAAATTTTTAATAAATATTTTTGTTAAAGCGTCAGAAGTTTCAGATCTAATAATCCAATTTTCCAAAGGCAACATCCCCCCAATGATTGTCTCCGGTTTAGCTGGAATGTAATCCTCAATTCCGTTAATATTGTCTATTTTGCACCTACAAATTTTAAAATCTTCGGCATTTTCATTTGTATGTATATAAAAATAATTTTTCCAAGAATCTATTGAATACATAATGTTAAATTTTCTTTTTTTGAAAAGCTTTAATTCTGGGTTTTGTTCAAAAGCTTTAAAATAATAAATTTCTGAAGTAATATGATCTGAGGTATCAATAAAAAAAAATTTTTCATCAGAACTCAGACTAATTCCACAGGTAAAACCTTCATCTTTTTCATCATAAATCAGAGTGTCTTCTTTCGATGAGGTTCCTATAGCGTGTCTATAAATTTGTCTGGGCCTGTGTAAGTTGTCTAGTTTGCTGTAATAAAGATACTTATCGTCTGGGGAAAAAATTATACTGCCGGAAGTTTCTTCAATTTCATCAGAAACAATTTTTTTATTGGCAATATTTCTAATAAAAATAGAGTAATATTCGCTTCCTTTTAAATCTAAAGAATATGCTAGTAATTTATCATTATTAGAAGGAGTAAGATCGCCAACACTAAAAAATTTTTTACCTTTTGCCTCATCATCACCATTCCAAAATTCTTCAATTTCATTTCCTTCTCCTATTTTCCTTCTTAGTCTTCTTTCATAATTACCTTCGCTTGAATATTTTGACCAATATTCGTATCTCTTGTCTTTATAAGGTAAGGTTTCATCATCAAGTTTTATTCTTCCTTTGATTTCATAAAATAGTTTTTTTTGAAGTTTTTTTGTATCTTTTAATTTTTCTTCAGTATACTTATTTTCATCTTCAAGATATTTTTTAACTTCTGGATTAAGCTTTTTTTCATCTTTTAACACTTCAAGTATATTACTCTGGTGTATCCATGCATAATCATCTTCTATGGTAATTCCGTGATACTTTTTGCTTGTTTTTTGTTTTCTTAATTTTGGTATATTCATTTGAGAAAGAATTAATATATGAATTTGGTTTTTTTTGGAATTATTATTTTTATCCTAGTTTTTCTCTTACTTTCTTGGTTTGCAAAAACTAGTAGCAGGAAAATAGCTTCAGGAATCAGGAAGTTGACTTTATTTTTATCTTTAATAATAGCTATTGTATTGGTTATTGGAGGAAGGTTCTTATTTTCTTTACCTCTGCTATTGTTAGCTCTAAGCATATTTAAAATAAAAGGGTTAACGGCAATCCAGGTTTTTCAATTATGGCGATTGCTCCAATTTTTAAGACGCTCAGGAAGATATTCTTATTATGGTGGGTCCAATCAAGGCCAACAGCCTGGAAATCTTTCTTCAGATGAGGCGTACAAAATTTTAGGAGTAAAAAAAGGTTGCTCCAAAAATGATGTTATTAAAGCAACGAATAATTTGCAGAAAAAAATTCATCCAGATGTAAATCCTAACTCCAATACCGAAAGATTAAGTCAAATAGTTAATGAGGCAAAAGAAACTATTTTAAAAAATGATTTTAATTAATTAAATTATTTTTAACTGCATCGAACACTTCTTCAACATTAATTTTATCTTTACCTTGTGTATTGTGAGTAGTCGTTGCTTCAGTTTCGTTTGCTGGGACGATTACTTTAATATTACTAGAATATTTGCCATAAGCCATTACAGGGCTATCCATAAAAAGTGCGATCGATTTTAAATTTAGGGCGGTGCTTAAATGAAGCCAACCTGTATCATTGCCAACATATAGATCACAATTGGCGATTATAGGTAATGTTTCATTTATAGTCATGTTTTCAAAAGATACTGAACTTTTTCCTAAAGACGTATTTTTAAATTTTTCAATAAGTGGAAGATCACTTTTTCCTCCTGCTAAATAAAATTTACAAGGTATTTCTTTTGAGATTTTCGTAAATGTATCAATAAATTTTTCGATATTCCATCTTTTGGTTGGTCCACTTGCTGATAATCCAACACAAATATTTTTAAATTCTTTGGAGAAGTTATATTTTTTTTTAGCGTCATTAATTAATTTTTCATCAAGATATAATTTTGGTTCTGTAGATACTTGAGTTCCTAAACTCTGTTCTGTGAATTTTTTTGCAGCTGTAACTATATTTTGTCCTTGTTTTTTAAATAAACGATATTGATATATTTTTTTTATTCCAGAAAAGTTTGCTATCAATGCATATCTTAGCGAGCTACTAAAAATATAGACTTTTTCAAAATTTTCTTTTTTAAGTGTTTTAATTAGATTGTAAAATCCAAATATACCATCATGTATTCCTGATTTTTCTTTTCTATCCAAGGTAATAATTTTATCAATATCTTTATCGTTTTTTAGAAAATCATTAGCTCTAGAACTCTCTTTAACCAGAATAGAAACAGGAAATTTTTCTTTTTCAGCTATTGCACGAATGTAGCTTAAAAAAAGTACCATATCTCCGATGCCCATTCTTGGTTGTATAACTAGAACTTTCATTTTTTTTAGTATCTAATATAATTCATAAAAAATAAATGAGATGAAAACATGGCTATAAATGGAGTTTACGCAGCATCGATGAGTCTTATATCAAGTGATGAGCATTCACTAGATGTAAAAGCAACAATAAAACATGCAGAAAACGTAGTTGAAAAAGGGATCAATGTTGCAATGCTAGGAAGTACATCGCAAGCTCAATTAATTGGTTTATCTGAAAAAATGCACCTAATTGAAAAACTAGCTGAAAGTAAAATTAAAGACTCTCCAATTTTGATTGGAACGGGACTTAATTCTGTAAAAGACAATATTTATTTAATGAAGCATTCAATTAAATTTGGTTTTGATAAATTTTTAGTTATGAACCCAGCCTATTTTATAAATACTGACCCAGGAGTTTATGCATTTTACTCAAATATAATTCAACAGGTTCCTGAGTCAAAAATTATACTTTATAATTTCAGCAAGTTAGGAGCTGGGTATGCCTTTAGTCAAAGCATTGTCGAAAAATTAATTAACGAGTATGGAACAGAAAAATTTTTAGGCATGAAAGACTCTACAAAAAATTTGTGGAATAATTTAAAAATTCCAAATTTCTCTATGTTTGTGGGATCTGAGCTAAATCTTTTAGAAGGATTAAAATTAGGTTGTGCTGGATGCATATCAGCTACCCTAAATGTAAATTTTTTTGCAAGAAAAGTTTTTGATGATTTTCAAAATAAAAAAGAGCAAACAGTAAACAAAAAAATGTGTGAAATAAGAAGAGCCTTTGATGAATCTGGTGATTTAATTACTGCTTTACATAGTTTTATGTCTATTCAAAATAAAAACTACGAGAGATTGCTCCCACCTTTAGTATTATTGTCCAGAGAGAAACAGAAAGAATTATTAGAAAAGTTAAAAAAGATAAACTTTATACCAAATAAAAATATTGCAGCTTAAAATATGTTATTAGCAAACTTCTTATCAAAAATATTTAATGATGGAGGAATTATTTTAATAGACCACAGAGGGCAAAAGTATATCTGCGGTAATCCTTCCAAGGAAAAACCTTTAACTGTAAAGCTATTAAAAAAAGATTTAAATTGGAAATTGCTACTACATCCTGAGCTTTATTTAGGAGAAGAGTATGCAAAACATAATATAGAAATTGATAATGGATCAATGTATGATTTTTTGTGTCTGTGTCTTAAAAATATTGAAGGTGGAGAGATTAATAAGTATGCAAAATTATACAATAAATTTTTATCATCTTATAGAAATTTTATTACAAGAAATAGCCCAAAAATTTCAAAAAAAAATATTGCCCATCATTATGATAAAGGAGAGGAATTATATGACTTGTTTCTTGATAAAAAACACAGACTATATTCTTGTGCATATTTTCATTCTGATCAAGAAACATTAGAAGAAGCACAAGAAAATAAAATAAACCATTTAATAAAAAAATTGCATTTAAAACCAAATATGAAAATTTTAGAAATAGGAAGTGGTTGGGGCGGAATATGTATTGACATAGCCCGTAAAAGCCAATGTGAAGTTTTAGGAATAACCTTAAGTGAAAACCAACTAAAGTATAGCAGAGAAAAAGCAAAGGAATTCAAATTAGAAAATCAAGTGAATTTTGAACTTATGGATTACAGAGAAGCAAAAGGTAAATTTGATAGAGTATTAAATGTAGGAATGTTGGAGCATGTACATCCTAAATATTATAGTACTTTTTTTAAAAAATTGTCTGAATTAATGACTGATAACGGTTTAAGTTTAACACACACAATAGGCTCCACCAAAACTCCAGGGCCAAGCAATTCTTTTATAAATAAATACATTTTTCCAGGCGGTAAAGTGCCAAGTTTGAGCGAACTTGTACCTCATATTGAAAAAAATAACCTTGTATTGTCTGATTGTGAAAGCCTAATCCAGCATTATGACAAAACCTTAAAAGCATGGCTCGATAGATTTGTTTCAAATAGGGAAAAAGTCAAAAATATGTTTGATAAACAGTTTTTTAGAATATACGAGTATTACCTAGGCTCA
>CABZZR010000011.1 GCA_902530215.1 uncultured Pelagibacteraceae bacterium | reverse complement strand
AAAAAAAGTAGCGATAATGAAAATAAAAAATTCTTTGAAAAATTAAGTTTTAATTTGATGCAAACTAAAGATCTGGTTGCTAACAAAAGTTATGGGGATGCTGTGAATAAAATTGACGATATTGTTAGAGAAATTAAGGAAAAAGTAGATTTAATTGAAACTAATAATGATGAAAGTTTATCTAATTCGATTATGGAAATGACCAAAAACATGAAAAAATATCAAGAAAATTATGCAGTCAATCTTAGTAAAAGCCAAAGTATTAAAACGGATTCAATTAAACGCAAAGAAAGACTTTTAAATATTGAGAAAGAAATTGAAAGTTGGGATAAATTTAAAACAAATTCTGAAAAAACCTCTAGTGGTTTAAATAAACGTCTAGAGTCAATTGAGAATGATATTAACCTGACTTCAAAAATACCTGAAAAAATAGCTATTCAAAAGGGGCAACTTATACAGAGCGAAAATGATACAAAAAAAGATCTAGAAGAAATTTCTAACAATTTAAGTTCTGCTGAAACAAAATATAATGAAATAAATAGCAATATTCAGGCTGTACAAGAAAAAATGATTAATGCTAGAGAAAAACGTGCAAGATCCATTGCTACGGAAGAAGGGCTAAAAATAAGAAAAAAAGATCTAAGTGAAAGAATTGCTCATGAATTGAATATAGAAGAAGAAAATTTACTAAAATTTTCAGACCTAGAAAATGCAGATAAACTTCCTGATCCAGTAGAACAAGAAGAAAAGTTAGATAAAAAGAAAAGACAAAGAGAATCTTTAGGTTCGGTAAATCTAAGAGCTGATGAGGAAACTAAAACATTTAAAGACAATATTATTAAAATGGAAAAAGATAGAGAAGATTTAGTTACTGCAATTATCAAGTTAAGATCTGGAATAAATGAGTTAAATCAAAAGGGAAGAGAAAGATTAATAGAAGCATTTGATAAAGTTAATAGAAAGTTTAGCGAAGTTTATAAAAAATTATTCAACGGTGGGACGGCGAAGTTAGAACTAGTTGATTCTGATGATCCTCTAGAAGCTGGCCTTGAGATGTTGGTAAGTCCACCTGGTAAAAGGCTACAGTCCATTACATTACTATCAGGTGGTGAACAAGCACTAACTGCTTTGGCTTTGATTTTTGCAGTTTTTTTAACAAGCCCAGCACCTATATGTGTTTTGGATGAAGTTGATGCTCCTTTAGATGATGCCAACGTAACGAGATTTTGTTCTTTACTTAACGAGCTTATAAAAATCACTTCTACAAAATTTATTATAATAACTCACCATGCACTTACTATGTCGAGAATGAATAGATTGTATGGAGTTACTATGCCAAAAAAAGGGATAAGTCAGCTTGTCGCAGTTAATCTAGAAAAAGCGGAAGAGCTCGTAGCTTAAAATAAAACTTTATGAAAAAATTAGATGAAATATCAACTCGCTTAAAAATTGCAAAAGAAAAATATACTGATACAAAAAAGAAAAAAACTGACTATTTCTTTTTAGGCAACGCTTTTAAAATAAGTACAGAATTAGTTGCAGCAGTTGTAATTTCATCATTTATAGGGTTTATTTTGGATAACTTCTTTGATACTAAACCCTGGTTGATAATATGTTTCTTTTTTCTAGGTGTTATTGCTGGTATTTTAAATGCAGTAAGATCTGCTAAAAAAATGCATAACTTAAATAATACTAATAGTAAGTAATTAATATGGCAGCAAACCCAATGCACCAATTCACTGTATACAGAATTGGACCTGAAATAAACCTAGGTGGAGTTGATATCTCTTTTACAAACGCCGGATTGTTTATGTTAATAAATGTTTTTTTAATTTTAGGATTTTTATTTTCAGCAGCCAAAAAAAAATCCATAGTACCATCAAAAATTCAAATACTTTCCGAATTAACATATACTTTTGTTGCAAAAATGATTAACGAAACAGCGGGATCAAAAGCTAAACCTTTTTTTCCTTTTGTATTTACGTTATTTATGTTTGTTCTCTTTTGCAATATGGTTGGAATGCTACCATACGCTTTTACTGTTACCAGTCATATTATAGTAACCTTTGTTTTAGCAATTGCTATTTTTATTGGAGTAACAATTTTAGGTTTTGTAAAACACGGAATGGGATATTTAAAACTTTTTGTACCAAGTGGTGTTCCAGTTTTTTTACTACCAATAATTATTGTAATTGAAATAATATCATATTTGAGTAGGCCAGTAAGTTTATCTGTTAGACTATTTGCTAATATGATGGCGGGACACACAATGCTTAAAGTTTTTGGAGGATTTGTAATAAGTCTTGGAATAATAGGTGGTTGGCTACCCCTAACCTTTTCGGTTGCACTTACAGGTTTGGAAATTCTTGTCGCATTCCTTCAAGCTTATGTTTTTGCAATTTTAACTTGTATATATTTAAACGATGCACTCAACTTACACCATTAAAATCAAAAGGAGGAAATATGGAGTTAGAAGCAGCTAAAATGATTGGGGCAGGACTTGCCGCGATCGCTCTTGCAGGCGCAGGAGTTGGAATAGGTATAATTTTTGGAAATTATCTTTCTGGTGCTATGAGAAATCCCTCAGCAGCACAAAAGCAGTTTCCAAATTTATTACTAGGTTTTGCCTTGGCAGAAGCTACTGGACTATTTGGTTTAGTAGTTGCTTTAATAATTTTATTTGCATTTTAAAAAATTAAAATGAAATATAATTTTATTTTTATCAAAGGCTTACTACTAGTTTGTTTGCAGTATAATTCTGGGTTTGCGGCTGAGGCTGGCATGCCTCAACTAAACCCAGAGTTCTGGCCAGCTCAAATTTTTTGGCTAGTAGTATCTTTTGTATTTTTATACCTTTGTATTTGGAAATTTATTCTACCTAAAATTACAAAAAATATTGAAGATAGAAAATCTATTATAATGCGAGATCTGCAAGATGCAGAAAAATTTAAAGAAGAAACAACAAAAAAAATTCAAGAATATAATAGAGTTATAGATGATGCAAAAAATGATGCAAAAAAAATAATATTGGAAGAAAAAAATAATTTAGAAAAAGAATTAAATTTGAAAAAACAAAAATTTGATGATGAAATTGATAAAGAGATTAAAAAAGTTGAAAATGAAATAAAAAATTTTCAATTAACTTCGACTGAAAAAGTCAATGAAATTGCAAGAGAAGTTGTAAATTCACTTATGATGAAAATTGTAGGTACTGAAGTTAATGAAAGTAACCTAAAAGCAGTAGTTGAATCTTCTGCAAAAAAAATTAACCAAAAACAGATATGATTATAGACGCAACATTTTGGGTATCCGTTTCCTTTGTAATATTTATATCTGGATTAATATATTTAAAATTACCACAGAAAATTAATAAAAGTTTAAATGAACAAATAAACTCAATTAAAGATGAAATTAAAAATGCTGAAAAGCTAAAAGATGAAGCTAAAAGTCTTTTAAATGAACATGAAGATAAATTAAATGCATCAACAAAAGAAGTAAAAGATATAGTTGAAAAAGCAAAAAAAGACAGCGAAAAAAATATAATAGATAGTACTGAAAAATTTTATGTAATGATTGAGTCCAAAAAAAAATCAATGAATCATAAAATTACTCAAATAAAAGAAAATTCAATTAAAGAAATAAGAAACAAAGCAATCACCGTTGCTATAAAATCAATCGAACACTTAATTTCTACTTCAATTGATAAATCGAAACTTGACAATATATATTCAAAAAACCTTGAAGAAGTAAAAACTCTCTTAAAGAACAAGTCTATTTAGAATGAGATCCGTCACAAAATGGGGGTGAATTAGTTTTCCTACATCCGCAGAAAAAAACGTACTTATCCTCTGTTGCCAAATACTTTAGTGACTTAAATTTTCCATCTTTTTTGTGAGATCCATCACAAAATGGCTGTTTAATAGATATACCGCATGTACACCAAGAATATGTCTTTCCCTTTTCTGCAAAAATTTTATAAGGAGCTTTTTGTGTTGATAGAGGTTTATCCATTAATTAGTTATATTACAGATAAATAACATTTTGTGTATTATAAATTTTATATTAAACATAAAAATAATGGCTGTTTATACTCAATTATCCAAAGCAGAAATAACTAATTTCTTTACGAAATATGAATTAGGTGAAATTAAAAATTTTGAAGGTATAAAAGAAGGCATTGAAAATACCAACTATATTATAAATTCTGAAAAAGATAAATTTATACTAACCATTTATGAAAAAAGAGTTAGCGAAGAAGATATTCCTTTTTTTATTGGGCTAATGAAAAATTTATTTAATTCTAATTTTAAATGCCCTAATCCAATTATAAATAAAAATGGTAGTTATATTTCTGAAATTTCAAATAAAAAGGCTGCGGTCGTTTCATTTATCGAAGGGGAGTCAAAAGAAAAATTAAGTCCACAAAATTGTTATGATATAGGTGTAGAAACTGCAAAACTTCATAAAATTACAGAAAAATTATCTATTAAAAGAAAAAATAATCTTTCTGTTAAATCTTGGAAATCACTATTCAACAAAATAGAAAATGACTGTTCTAAAATTAACAAAAAACTTCCTAATATTATAAAAAATAGTTTAATTGAAATAGAAAGAAATTGGCCAAAAAATTTGCCATCAGGAATTATTCATGCTGATTTATTTCCAGACAATATTTTTTTTAAAAATAATAAGTTTAACGGAATTATTGATTTTTACTTTGCTTGTAACGATTTTTTTGCCTTCGAAATTGCAATTTGTATAAATGCACTTTGTTTTGACGGAGTTAAAGAAAACGTGAGTTTTAATGTTACAAAAGCAAAACGATTTATCGACGGATATTCAAGTATAAGAAAGATAGAAAAAGAAGAAAAAGAAAGTTTAAAAGTCTTATCTCAGGGAGCAGCTATGCGTTTTTTACTAACAAGAGTATTTGATTATCTAAATTTAGTTGAAGGAGCAATAGTAAAAATAAAAGATCCAGTTGAATATTTAAATCGATTGGAATTTCATAACAGTGTAAAAAATTATGAAGATTATTGTATTTAAACATGATTGAAATTTACACAGATGGTGCCTGCATTGGGAATCCTGGCCCTGGTGGATGGTCAGCAATTATTTTTGAACAAAAACAAAAAAAAGAATTATGTGGTGGAGAAAAATATACAACAAATAATAGAATGGAATTAGTAGCAGCTATTCAAGGTCTAAAACATTTTTCAAAAAAAAAAAAAATTAAAATTTATACTGACTCTAAATATCTAAAAGATGGTATTTCAACTTGGATAAAAAAGTGGGAAAAAAATAATTGGAGAACATCAAATAAGAAAAAAGTAAAAAATATTGATTTATGGATAGATTTAAATAATTTAATAAAATTTCACGAAGTTAAATGGAAATGGGTAAAAGGCCACTCTACAAACGAGTTGAATAATTTAGCTGATAAAATTGCTAAAAAAGCTGTACCTACTATTTAATCTACTTTGCGCTTTGCAATATATAATTTTTTATATTTTCTAAATTGTTGGGTAACTTTTCAAATTTTTCTTCTTTATTTAATATGTCATTCAAATTTGATGGTAGTTCTGGTTTTTTATTTGTTGATTTTAAAACAATTTCGGGAAATTTAGCAGGATGTGCAGTAGACAGCACAATTATTTTTTCATTTAAAGAGACTTTGTTTGCAACGCCGATTCCTACAGCAGTATGGGGATCTACTAACATTTCGTACTTCTCATAAACATTTTTAATAGTATTTATTGTTTCCTCTTCTGTTAAGCTTTCAGCCTCAAAGTCTGATTTTATCTTTTTTAAATCTTGATTTTCAATTTTATATTCGCCTTGCATTTTTAGACTGCTCATTAAATCTATTATTTTTTTATCAAGATTTGACACATTAAAAATCAGTCTTTCGAAGTTACTTGCAACTTGAATATCCATGCTTGGTGATATGGTATGTTCAACGTTCGATGGTTTATAGTGACCTGTAGTTAATGCCCTTTTTAAAATATCATTTGTATTTGTTGCAATAATTAATTTATTGATTGGAAGACCCATTTTTTTTGCAATATATCCAGCGTATGCATCACCAAAATTTCCTGTAGGAATAGAAAAGTTTACTTTTTCGTAATTATTTGCGATTTTAAAGTAACTAAAAAAATAATATACAATTTGAAAAACTATTCTTGCCCAATTAATTGAATTGACACCAGATAGATTTATTTTTTTTCTAAA
This sequence comes from uncultured Pelagibacteraceae bacterium, assembly GCA_902530215.1. GTDB lineage: Bacteria > Pseudomonadota > Alphaproteobacteria > Pelagibacterales > Pelagibacteraceae > CABZZR01. Next base: position 15,854 of record CABZZR010000011.1, on the reverse strand, counting down.
ATTTTTGTCATTAAACATTGATTTAATAGCGTCTTGACAATCGTCAAAGTTTCCATCGATAGCTATATTAAATACATTGGGTGCATTCACAGTTGTCATAAATTTTCTTTGAATTGCAGATATTTTATTTTCAGGGTGCAAAACAAAAATTTTAATGTTTGGTCGATTTTTAACTGCATCAATAGCTGCCGCACCAGTATCACCTGATGTTGCAACAATTAAATTAATATTCAAATTATTTTTTTTTAAAATATTTTCATACATATTCCCAATTCCTTGCATCGCAATATCTTTAAAAGCAAGTGTCGGGCCATGAAATAATTCTAAAATATATAATTTTTCTAAAGTTTTGATATCTACTACTTGATCATTTCTAAAACTTTTGTAGGAATTTTTAATAAAACTACTAATTTCTTTTTCGCTAAAAACATCTATACAAAAGATTGAGACAATTTTAGAAGCTAAATCAAAATAAGAAAGGTTTTTTAATTTATCTAAATCTTTAAGAGAATATTTTGGAATACTTTTGGGTACATACAAACCACCCTCAGGTGCCAAACCATTCAAAAAGACATCTTTGAAAGAAAAAGTGTCTTTTGTATTTCTTGTGCTTATATACTCCATATCTTTTTTTAGTATAGAATAAAGACATTATCTAGAGAAAATGCGCTACTATTTAAGATATGATTATTTTTGTTGAGAAATTTCCTTTTTATTGGGAAAATATTTCTTTCTTGCCCAATTAGCTACGCCCAAAAGAACTAGTGAAGAAATAATAACAAGCAAAGCTATCTTTCCACCATTATTACCTGTAACACATACTGTACAAAGTTTTAATACTGTACTTGGTTCAACTGTCAAAGTATTTAAAGTCATATTTAACTTTTGTTTTCTAACGATTGTTTATAATCAAAAAAAGTAAATTGAATAGTAATATCTTTTATTGAATTTGTCTTGGAATCTTTTGTCACTTCGGGATCAATTAAAAGAACTAGCACAAACTTGTCTTTTTGAAGTGGTTTTAGTGTTTTAGCGTCATAACAAAAGCAGTTTATTTTGCTTACATAGGCACCTATTTGATCTGGATAATATGCAAAAGTAGCAACACCTGTACTTTCATTATTGCTTTTATTTTCGACGATGTATTCGATTGTAGTAACATCTCCAGGTTTAATTTGGAGGTTAGATTTAATGGCTTTAAAATTCCATGGCAAGTCCGGGTGAACACTTGTTATTAAATTTACAGAAATTGGCGATGAAAAAACTGTTTTTTTTTCTTTTATAACAAATATAGCAATGAAAAAAATTAAAATAAAAAACAGTAAGAAAATTACTGAAATTTTATTGGAAAGTCTCATATATTAAGTCAAATAAATTTTATCTATCAAAACAAAAGTAAAAATTATGAAAAGATAAAATATAGAATATCCAAAAAGTCTAGTTGCTATTTTTTTTTCTAACAAAGGTTTTTTTTCTTTTAATAGTTTAAAAGCAATAAATATATAGTATGAACTTAATATCAGAGCAGAGATAAAATAAATTGTTCCTGAGAATTGAAAAAAATATGGAGCTAAAGCTATTGGAAATAAAGCAATAGCATAAATAAATATATTTAACTTAGTTTTTTTTATTCCTGAAGTAACAGGCAACATTGGAATTTTAGCTTTTCTATAATCTTCCGTTTTATATAAGCTTAATGCCCAAAAATGGGAAGGAGTCCAAATAAATATTATTAAAAATAAAATTACTGGCTCTAAAGATATATTTTCCATTGCTATTGCCCACCCAATTATTGGCGGCAGAGCTCCTGCGGCACCACCTATCACAATATTTTGTGGAGTTTTTCTTTTTAGCCAAATTGTATAAACAAAAACATAAAATAAAATAGTTATAGTTAAAACTGTTGCCGCAACTAAATTGGAAAATACATACAAAGCAATTATTGAAAATAAAGATGATAATACCCCAAAAATAAGTGCTTGATTTTTTGTTAGTTTTCCAGTGGGTATTGGCCTCAAACAAGTTCTGGTCATTAAAGAGTCTAGGTCAGATTCGTACCACATATTTAATGCACCTGCTCCTCCTGATCCTAAGGCAACAGCCAAAAGAGCCAAGATAGAGTCTAAAAAATTAATTTTTTCAGGTGCAATTAACATTCCAACAGCACAAGTAAAAATTACTAATGACATTACTCGAGGTTTCATTAAATTAAAAAAAGCTTTAGCATAACTAAAGTAATTTATCTTTAGTGTGTTTGATTTTGAAATTGTCATTTGTAAAATTTAATGTTGCCCTAACCTCCAACAACAAAATAAAACATTCTTGTAAAAAATGTATAATAAGCCTCAGCAGCCATGATCCCAATAAAAACTCCTATTGCTGTCATTGGCCACAGCAAAACATTAACGATAGCCCAACGTTCCCAATATAGATGCATAAATATGGCCATTATAAATCCAGCCTTAGCCAACATAAAAAATACTATCAGTGACCATCTTAGCAATCCTTGATAATTCATGTAATCAACCATGTATGAAAAGAAACTAAATACAAACAACAAACCCCAAATCCATAGGTAAATTCCCAGTTTATGTGTATGTACTTCTTGTTTTTTATCGTTTCCCATTGTTTACCTTACCATAGATAGAAAAATGCAAAAATAAATACCCAAACTAAATCGACAAAGTGCCAGTATAGTCCCAAAATTTCTATAGCTTCATAATCTGATTTCATAGAGGTAAAATATCCTCTTCTGCCTGTATCAAAATCTCCTCTAAAAACTTTTCTCGAGAAAATAAACAGAAAAATCACACCAATTGAAACGTGCGTTCCATGAAAACCCGTTACCATAAAAAAGAATGCACCAAATTGTTCTGCACCAAATGGATTTCCCCACGGTCTCACTCCATCATGAAAAATTAATTTTGACCATTCAAATGCTTGCATTCCAACAAAAGTTAAACCTCCAATAGCAGTAGCTAATAAAAACCAACCACATAATTTACGATTTTTCTCATAACCATATTTAACTGCTATGGCCATTGTTCCGCTACTTGTTATTAATACAAACGTCATAATTGCTATAAGCAGCAAGGGAACACTCGTTCCAAAAACTGTTAATCCAAAAACTTCACTTGGGTATGGCCAATCTACAGTTGTTGAAGCACGTGCAGTCATTAATGCAATCAAAAAACAACTAAAAATAAATGTGTCACTTAAAAGAAAAATCCACATCATTGCTTTTCCCCAAGGAACACCTTTGAAAGCCCTTTGATCAGAAGCCCAATCGTGCATAAAACCTTTTGAACCTTGTGGAAGTTTTGAAAGATCAAATTGACTCATAAATTTTTCCTTTTAAGTTGCTATCATTAAACCAAACAAAATAAACCAAACTATTAGCAAAAAATGCCAATATATGGCACATAGTTCTATCGCTTGCTTAATTTTATTTATGTTATAATTGTTTCTAAATAATTTTGTTGTAGCTCTGCCCCAAAAAAATAATCCCCCCATTAAGTGCAAGCCATGCAAAGCAGTAAAAAGATAAAAAAAAGCGTTTGCAGGATTTGTCGAAACATATTGTCCTATGTTTATGTAATGTTGCCAAACTAATAACTGGCCAGTAATAAATACAAAAGATAAAAAACCTACTAGCAACATGCTATTTTTTGCCTTTTCAAAATTATTTTGATCAGAAAAAATTTTGACCTTATGAAATACAAAGCTTGTAACAATTAATACAGCAGTATTAATCCAAAGCAACCAAGGCTCTGATAAATTTTTCCAGTCATGAACCAACATTCTGTCAGAGTATGAAACAACAAATAGTGAAAAAATAACTGTACTCACAACCATAATGGTTCTAACACCTAGTTTCGCCTTGCTTGAAGCTAATGTTTTACCATCATGTTGGTTGTCAATTGCTGCTTGTGATGGCTCCCAGGGTTTTTGCGAAAGCAGTTTAAAAATGTTTAATTCTTTTTTGCTCACGTTTGCTCTGCCTTTGCTGCTGGAACTTCGCTTGGTGACACATGTTGAGGAATATATTCTTTATCGGATCCAGGTACACTAAAGTCATATGGCCAACGATATACGACTGGCAATTCTTTACCAAAATTTCCGTGCGTAGGTGGGTAGTCTGGAGTATGCCATTCTAATGAATTTGCTTTCCAAGGATTTCTTTCTGATTTTTCTCCTTTATACCAACTTGTAAAAATATTATACAAAAATAAAATTTGAGTGAATCCTACCACTAAAGCTGCTACCGTTATAAATTGATTCAAACCAACTCCGGAAGTCATATAAGGACTGTCGTACATTTCAAAATATCTACGCGGCACACCTATAAAACCTAAATAGTGCATTGGGAAATATATTGCATAAGCACCAACAAATGTTACCCAAAAATGAATTTTACCTAAAGTTTGATTTAAGTGACGACCGGTAATAAGTGGATACCAATGATAAATGGCACCGAATACCACCATTAAAGGTGCAATCCCCATTACCATGTGAAAGTGTGCAACAACAAAATAAGTATCTGAAAGCGGAACATCTATAATAACATTTCCTAAAAACAAGCCTGTTATTCCCCCGTTAACAAAAGTAACTATAAAACCTAAAGAAAATAACATTGGAATTGTAAGGTGAATGTTTCCTCTCCAAAGTGTTAAAACCCAGTTATAAACTTTAATTGCGGTAGGCACTGCAATAATTAATGTAGTTGTTGCAAAAAAGAAACCAAACCACGGGTTCATCCCGCTTACATACATATGGTGAGCCCATACAATAAAACTGAGTGCTCCAATAATTACTATTGCCCACACCATCATTCTATAACCAAATACATTTTTTCTTGCGTGCACTGAGATCAAGTCAGATACAATTCCAAAAGCTGGTAAAGCAACTATATAAACCTCGGGATGACCAAAAAACCAAAATAAATGTTGAAATAAAATTGGACTTCCACCCGCATAATCCAATTTTTCACCCATGGTAAATATTTCTGGCATAAAAAAACTTGTTCCTAATAAATTATCAAGTGTCATCATTATGCATGCTACAAAAAGTGCTGGAAAAGCTAAAAGCGCCAGTACTGTAGCGGTAAAAATACCCCAAATAGTTAATGGCATTCTCATTAAAGTCATGCCACGAGTTCTGGATTGAAGAATTGTAATAACATAATTTAATCCACCCATTGTAAAACCTATTACAAACAATGACAAAGAAACTAGCATAAGTACTATCCCCATTTCCGATCCTGGTGTTCCTGGTAATATTGCTTGTGGAGGATATAAGGTCCATCCTGCTCCTGTTGGTCCGCCAGGTACAAAAAAACTGGCAATTAAAACTAATACTGCCACAAGGAACATCCAAAAACTAACCATGTTCACATAAGGGAAAACCATATCACGGGCACCAACCATTAAAGGAATTAGATAATTTCCAAAACCTCCTAGGAATAATGCTGTAAGCAAATAAATAACCATAATCATTCCATGCATGGTTACTGACTGATAATATGTAGCTGGACCAAGAAACGAAAATGTTTCTGGAAAACCTAACTGCAATCTCATGCCCCATGATAGAATTAATCCTATAAACCCAATTGCAGTAGCAGTTAAAGCATATTGAACACCGATAACTTTGGCATCCTGACAAAATACCCATTTAGTCCAAAAACTCTTAGCATGGTATAATTCTTGATCTGGTATTTCTTGGGCTGGAATTGTATCAGCCGAAGGAACATAGCTACCAGATGAACTATCTGCCGATTTAGTCTCTATTTTATTATCTCTATAATCATCACTCATTATTTTTCTCCTAATTTTTTTCTGCTATTAAGTCTTTTGTCAATTTGTTTTCCGCTATCATTTTTTCAAAACTAGTTTGTTTTGCCAACCAATTTAAATAATCTTGTTCCTCATCTACCTTTACAAATCCCCTCATTGCATAATGTCCTGTTCCACAATATTCGGCACAAAGAATTTCAAATTCACCAGTTTTTTCTGGAATAAACCAATAAAAAGTTATTAGACCGGGAAGTGTATCCATCTTTGCTCTAAATTGTGGAATATAAAAATTGTGCAGCACATCTAAAGAACGAAGTTCTATCTTTACAGGCTGATTTATTTTTAGGTGAAGGTCTGCATCCATTACTAAAATATCATCTTTACTATTTGGGTCTTTAGTATCTAGTCCAAAAGGATTTTCATCACTAATCAAGCCAACACTTGTTTTACCTAAAACACCATCATCTCCTGGCAATCTATAGTTCCATCCCCATTGGTAAGCAACTACTTCTATTTTAAATGCATTTTCAGGAACTGTTACATATTTATTCCAAACTATTAATCCTGGGGCGAGTAAAGCTACTACACCTAAAGCTGTTAACCAAGTTAATCTGAATTCTAATTTTTTATCTTCTGGTTTATATTCTGCTTTTCTGTCCGGACGGTAACGGTATGCCCAAACGCAATAGGCCATAAACAGACACACAGCAACAAAGACTGCGCCTGTTACCCAAAATGTTAATATGATTGTATCATCTATATTTCCCCAATTAGATGCAACTGGTGTCCACCACCATGGACTCCAAAAATGGAAAATAATTGATCCCACAATTATTAAAGCAAAGATTATTGCTACAAACATTTAGTTAAAACCCTCAAATTTTTTTAATAAAAAAAATATATTACTTTTTACAACTTTTTCATTTTTATCACAATATTTTACACTGTGGATCTTTCATTATAGGTCTGAATTGTAAGGAAAATTAAATACCTTGCTGTGTCAACTTGATGCAGTTTTAAAATTCAACTTAGATTCAAGTAATAGCTTACTAGTGTAACTGCTGCGATTGCTGCTGTCTCTGCTCTTAATATATTTTTAGCTAATGAAATAGATTGAGATTGCTCTGAATCAATTATTAAATTTCTTTCAGTTTCAGAAAAATCTCCTTCAGGCCCAACAAGTATACAAACTGGGCCTAAATCTTTTTTTAGTAAAATTTTTTTAAAATCACTTTGATTACAATTAATATCACAAAAAACTAAAATTCCATTTTTAGGAAAGCTAAATAAAAAATCTTTCAATATTTTTAATGGTTCAATTTTCGGAATTGAAATTCTATTTGACTGCTCAGCTGATTCTATAATAATTTTTTTAACACGTTCATTATTAATATCTTTGACTGAAGTTCTTTCTGATAAAATTGGAATAAACTTTTGAACCCCTAATTCAGTTCCTTTTTGAATTAAAAAATTCATTGGGTTTTGTTTAATGGGAGTAAAAGCTAACCAAATATTTTGTTCATTTTTTTTATCTCTAGTCTTTTCTAATATTTTAATTTTGGTTCCTTGTTTTTCGTAATTTTGAATACTAGCATCCCATTCTCCTTGGCTATTAAAAACTGAGAATATATCTCCTTTCTTCAACCTCATAACATCTTTTATATAATGAGATTGTTCTTTATTTATATGTGCCACTAAATCACTTTCAATCTTATCAGAAAAATATAATCTTATTTTTGTATTCATGAAGAAAAAAATTTTACTATCATTGTTAGTTATTTTATTTTTGTTCAACTATAATACTTTTGGAAATACTATGAAAGATTTACCTTATCATCATTTACCTGACGGTACTTTTAGAAACCCTGAAGGCTCCCCAGTAAGAGATTCTTCTTTTAATTGGAGTTTTAAGATATTTAATGAAGAAAAAAAGAAACTTAATATGAGTGTTCCAGCTAATCATGTCATAGACAAAAAAGAAGTTTTAAAAAATCTAAAAGATTATAAAGACAATGATTATGTTGCGTGGATAGGACATGCTACATTTTTAATTAAAATTGGAGATACCACTATTATTACAGATCCTGTTTTTGAAAAAAATATGGGGCCTTTAATTTTTGGTCCAAAAAGATTTGTGGATCCTGCGATTAATCTTAAAGAGATACCTGAAGTAGATTTATTTTTACTAACACATAATCATTATGATCATCTGAGCACTAGAACTATACAAAGATTTCCATACAAAAAAGCAAAGGTACTAGCTCCACTTAAGCTTGGAAAATACTTTACAAGAAATGGTTACACAAATGTAAGTGAAATGGATTGGTACGACGAAATAAAAGTAAATGATTTAAAAATTACCTTCTTACCTGCAGTGCACTGGTCAAAAAGAAGTTTGTGGGATACCAATAAAACATTGTGGGGCAATTTTTTAATCGAATATAAAAATAAAAAAATATTATTTGCTAGTGATACAGGTTATGGAAGTATCTATAAAGAGCTTGGAAAAAAATATGGGCCTATAGATTTATCTTTTATTAATATTGGAGCTTATAATTTTTATCCAATGGCACCAAAAAAAGATAAATCCATTTATCATACTAATCCTGAGGAAGCATTAAATATTGGTCAAGATTTAAAAAGTAAAAAAGTGATTGGAATGCACTGGGGAACAGTTGTATTATCACTTGAACCCATTATGGAACCACCTGTTCGTTTTAAAGCAAGCGCAGAAAAATATGGTTTTAAAAAAGAAGATGCAATTATTTTTAAAATTGGGGAAGTTCAAAAATTAGAAGACTTGTTATGAAAATAGAAAATATTAAAGCCTGTGTGTTCGATGCGTACGGCACTCTATTTGATGTAAATTCTGCAGCTGCAAAATGTAAAGAAAAGCTTGGAAGTAAGTGGGAAGGTTTTGCAAATGCCTGGAGAACTACTCAACTTGAATATACATGGCTAAGAAGTCTTATGAAAAAACATAAAAACTTCTGGGAAATTACTGAAGATTCTTTAGATCACACTATGGAAACTTTTAAAATTAAAAAAGAAATGAGAAATGAGCTATTAGATTTATATAAAAAACTTAGCCCTTACCCTGAAGTTAAAAAATGTTTAGAGGGCCTAAAAGCTAAAAAGATTAAAATTGCTATCCTATCTAATGGAACTCCAGAACTTCTAGAAATGTTAGTAGAAAGTAATAATATTCAAAATTATTTTGATGATATTTTTTCTATTGAGTCTGTTGGAGTTTACAAACCAGACGCAAAAGTTTATGAAATGCCTATTAAAAAGTACAACTGCAAACCTGAAAATATTTGCTTTACGAGCTCAAATACTTGGGATGTTTCTGGAGGAGGAGTTTTTGGTTATAACGCTGTATGGGTTAATCGCTTAAATAAAGTATTTGATAAATTAAGTTATAAACCAAAGTATGTTATTAATAATTTAGAAGACCTTCTTAAAATTATCTAATTCTATGATAAAAAGTTTAAATAAATTTAATGAAAAGTATTGAAGTAAGCAAAATCATTGATCCAATGCCAGCGTCTGATGGTGCGGGTGTTAAGTTAAAGAGAAGTATTGGTGTTGAGCCTAATTATTTTGATCCTTTTTTAATGTTAGATGAATTTGGATCAGAAAATAAAGACGATTATATTGGGGGCTTCCCTCCTCACCCGCATAGAGGAATTGAAACTGTAACCTACATGCTTGCTGGAGAATTTGAGCATGAAGATAGCACTGGTGCAAAAGGAAGAATGTCCGCTGGCGATGTTCAGTGGATGAAAACAGGTGGTGGTATAATTCATTCTGAAATGCCCACAATGACTGAAGGAAAACTTCATGGTTTCCAATTATGGATAAATATGCCTTCAAAACTGAAAATGAATAAACCTGAATACATCTATATAGACTCTAAACAAATGCAGGTTCACAAAGACTCGGATAAAAAAATAAAAACTATTGCTGGAAAATTTGGTGATGCCGAAGGTCCTGTTAAAGGTCATAACGTTGAACCAATATATTTTGATATTGAAATTGAAAAAGATAAAGAGTTTAATTTTAATCTCCCCTCTACTCACAATTCTTTTGTGTACTTAATTGAAGGAGAAATAAAAACTGGTGAACAAAACCATAATAAAGTTAATGGTTCTACATTGATACTGCTTACAAAAGGCGAAAAGCTTAAAATTAAAGGTATCACTAAGGCAAAATTTTTACTAATATCTGGAAAACCAATTGGTGAATCTATTGCAAGAGGTGGGCCTTTTGTAATGAATACTAAAAAAGAAATTCTTCAAGCTATTGAAGATTATAATACTGGAAACTTTGTACAAAAATGACATTAGTTGTGAAAATTGAAAAAACAGGTGGCCCCGAAGTTTTAAAATTCGAAAAAATTACACTTAAAAAACCAGAACCTGATGAAGTTACTATTGAACAAAAAGCGATAGGTTTAAATTTTATAGATACTTATCACAGATCAGGACTATATCCGTTAAATCTACCGTCTGGTATTGGCTCGGAAGGAGCGGGTATTATTAAAGAAGTAGGTTCTAAAGTAAGCAATTTTTCGGTTGGTGATAATGTTGCGTATGCAGGGGCGCCTCTAGGCTCTTATAGTTCTTTAAGAAATTATCCTACAAAAAATCTTGTAAAAATACCCGATGGTATAGATTTCAGCACTGCTGCAACTTTAATGACAAAAGGACTTACAGCTTTTTATTTATTATATAAAACATTCAAAGTTTCAGCTAATGATACTATATTATTTCACGCAGCAGCGGGTGGTGTTGGACAGATTTTTTGTCAATGGGCTAAAAGTCTTGGATGCAAAGTTATTGGGACTGTAGGAAATGAAGAAAAAATTAATATCGCAAAAAAAAATGGCTGTGATTTTGTAATTAACTATACAAAAGAAGATTTTGCAAAAAAAGTTTTAGAAATAACTAAAGGGATAGGAGTTCCTGTTATATATGATGGTGTTGGTAAGGATACGTTTGAAAAATCAATAGAATGCTTGCAATTCATGGGCATGATGGTGTCATTTGGAAATTCTTCAGGACCTTTATCAAATATAGATGTTAAAAAAATGATACAGCCAAAAAGCCTTTTTTTTACAAGACCAACAATGTTTCATTACCTTGCATCAAGAGAACAAATCAATGAAGGAACGGAAAAATTATTTGAAAGAGTTAAATTGGGCAAAATTAAAATTGAAATATTCAAAAAATATAAATTAGAAAATGCTATCGAAGCTCATAAAGATTTGGAATCAAGAAAAATTATTGGTCCAGCAGTTTTAATACCTTAAGTTTTTGAAAATTCTTTAAACGCTCCTTTTCTATATCTCCACAACCAGTTTGGCATAACACTTTCTATATCGGTAGGCTTAATTCCAAGATCTTGTATTGTTAAAAAATTTCCTGAGACTATATTGTCAGCCTCTTGTAAAATTAAACATTGATCTTTAGTTAAGATAGGTTTCATCGGTAGTGCTTCTAAAATTTGACTTTGAAATTTAGCTAATTTCATTGGCATATTAAATATAAGTCTTTTTTTATTTATAATTTTTAAAACCAATTCTATAAACTCACGAAACGAAAGTTGCTTGCTTCCTCCTAACTCATAGATCTTTCCTTCATTATTTTTAATCTGAATTGCTTTCACAATAGCTTTTCCTACATCCTCACAATATATAGGTTGAAATTTATAATCTGCAGATACTATTGGTAAAACTGGAAAAATGCTTAATTTTGAAAATAAATTACTGAAAGAATCTTCTTCACCTACGCAAACACTAGGTCTTAAAATAACGGATGAAGAAAAATTGTTAATTAAAATTTGTTCGCCCTTAAATTTTGATTGTTGGTAATTTGATGCAGAATTTTCACTCGCTCCAATTGCGCTCAAATGTACTAATTTTTTTATTCCCAGTTCATCACAGCATCTTCCCAAAAGATCTGGAAAATCTATATGAATTTGTTTAAATTTTTGTTTTTTAGTTTCATACAAAATTCCTACTAAATTAATCACAAAGTCACAGCCTCTTAAAACTTCTTTAACATCTTTTGAATTAAAAATATTTGTTTTCATAAGAGAAATTTGACCAGGATTCCCAGGTGGTAAAAGATAGTTTTTTAAGAAAGGATTAGATGTACCCACCTTTACTCTATACCCAAGTTTAGTAATCTGACGCATTAAATGTCTTCCAAGAAATCCACCTGCCCCAAAAATTCCAATTATTTTTTGATTATTTTGCATTTTGCCATTATTAACATTATATATGGTTTTAAATATGACTCAAATTTTCAAATTCAAGAATGATATTGACGCAAACACATTAAAACAATTAGAAAAGCAAGAATGTCTCGCAATTGACACAGAAGGGTCTGGCTTACAGATACCACACCGAGATAAATTAAGTTTAGTACAGTTTAGTACTGGAAACAATGATGCTTATATTGTGCAGCCAAACAGAGAAAATTATTCTGCTCCAAATATAGTAAAAATTTTAGAAAATGACAAAATTACAAAAATTGGCCATTATTTAAGATATGATGTGTCTGGATTAGAGTATTTTTTAAAATGCAATGTGAAAAATATTTTTGATACAAAAATCGCAAGTAAACTTTGTAGAACTTACTCACAAAATCATGGGCTTAAAGATCTAGTTTTTGAATTTTGTGGAAAAAAGTTAGATAAAAGATTGGGGAGTAGTGATTGGAACAAAAATTTAGACGAACTTACAGATGCTCAACTGCAATACTGTAGCAATGATGTTATATTCTTACACAAAATTAAGGATGAACTATATAAAATGTTAGTAAGAGAAAATAGATTAGTACTTTATGAAAGTTGTATTAAATTTTTAAAAACAAGAATTAAATTAGATCAAGGTGGTTTTACAGAAGATATTTTTCAACATTAAATGAATAAAGATTTAGAAACAGCAAAACAAACCGTAAAAACTGAAATAATTGGATTAAAAAAATTATATAAAAGTTTTAATAAAAGTTCTAATTTTACAAAGGCAGTTAACTTAATATACAAAACAAAAGGTAAAGTTTTAGTGGTGGGTACAGGAAAAAGCTTTATTATAGGTAATAAAATTTCATCATCACTTTCAAGTTTAGGTACACCATCAGTAGCTTTTTCATCTTCTGATCTTAATCATGGTTCTATGGGCTCAATTCAAAAGGGTCATGATGTATTATTAATATTTAGTGTTTCAGGAGAAACTTCTGAGTTAAACGGAATTTTGAGATATGCAAAAAGAAATAATATTCCGGTTATTGGTGTAAGTTGCAGGTCTGGTTCTACTTTACTAAAATTTTCTACAATTAAAATTCTGCTTCCAAAAGTTGCAGAAGCAGGACATAGTTTGGCACCAACCTCGACACAAATTAATTTTTTAAGCTGGGGCGATTCATTGGCTATTGCATTAATGAAAAGAAAAAAATTTACGAATAAAAAATTTGTATCTAATCATCCATCGGGAAGTTTAGCTACTGCTTTAATACAGGTCAAAGAAATTATGGTTGCAGGAAATAAAATCCCAATTATTTCATTTAAAAAAAATATCAAAGAAGCAATCAAAGAAATATCCAAAAAAAAACTTGGAATGGTCTGTGTAAAAAAAGATAGTAAAATTATGATGTTAACTGATGGAGATTTAAGAAGAAATGCAAACAATTTGTATAATAAAAAAATTTTAGATGTTGCAACAAAAAATCCGCGTTGGGTATCTGAAAATGAAACCGCCCTTTCAGCTATTAATACTATGAATACACTTGGTATTACATCTTTGCTAGTTACAAACCAAAAAAGTATCAAAAAAAAAATTAAAAAACTTACTGGTGTTCTACATTTACATGCGGCTCTAGAAAGAGGAATAAAATGACACTATTAAAAGGAGTTTTTTTTGAATAGTAAAAAAAAAATTCAAATTGTTTTACTAATTTTTGGATTATTTTTAATAATATTTAGTATTTATTATTATTATAGCCAACAAACAGTAAAAGTAACAAAAAAAATAGAACAAATTACTGAGGAAGAGATCAATCAAGATAATATATTTGAAAATATAACTTATACTGGCATCGACTCAAGGGGTAATCCTTATGAAATTAAGGCAAAATTTGCAGAAACAAATACCAATGATCCGGATGTCAATTATTTAAAATATGTAATTGCCAAACTTGTATATAAAGATGGTCAAATAATTTTAATAACTTCTGATTATGCTATTTATAATAAATCTTCTCAAGATATGTTTTTTAATCAAAATGTGGTTGTTGAAAACGATATAAACAGAGTTTTTTGTGAAAATTTAGATTTTCATAATTCTGATAATTTAATTGTGGCTTATAATAACTTAACAGCTTATAACGGTGAAAATGTTATGTTTGCTGATAAAATTTCGATTGATCTTTTAACACAGACTTCCAAAGTTTCTGTTACAGATAAAAAAAAAGTAAAAGTAAAAATAGTAAATTAATATGAAAAAATTTAGAATTCTAAAGTTTAAAAGTAAACCTATATTGACCGTAAGAAATATTTCTAAAACTATTAATAAAAGATTGATTTTGCGCAAAATTGATTTTGAAATTAATAAAGCAGAAATTTTTGGCTTACTAGGTCCTAATGGTGCTGGAAAATCTGTTACATTTAATATTTTATTAGGTATCATGAGAGCTAACCATGGAGATGTGTTTGTAAGTGGAACTAGAATTAGTGAACTTCCAATACATGAAAGAGCAAAAAAATATAATATTGGTTACATTCCACAAAATGATAGTGTTTTTAAAGGATTAAGTTGTGAAGACAATTTAAGAGCAATAGCTGAAATTTCTACAAAAGATAAAAAAGAACAGGATGACATAATACAACAACTTTTATCTGAATTTAGTTTGACTCATTTAAAAAATATATTGGCTGACAATCTTTCTGGAGGAGAAAGGAAAAAATTAGTCATAGCAAGAGCGTTGATTAATAAGCCTAAAATATTACTTATGGATGAGCCTTATGGTGCCGTTGACCCTTTAAATTTAGAAGTAATAAAAAAAATTATTATCGACCTACAAAAAAAAGGCGTTTCAATATTAATAACAGATCATAATGCCTCCAATGTTCTCTCAATTGTAGATAGATGTTCTATAATAAATGCAGGATCAATAATTACATCAGGAACTAGTAAACAAATAGTTAATGACGATAAAGCTATAAAGCTTTACTTGGGTGAAAATTTCAAAATATAATCATTTATAAATGTTAAAAAGTTTTTCGGTATTTATTAATAAAAAAACTCAAAATTTTAATAAAAAAATATTAGTTGATAAGGACAAAAGCTGCACTCATAGAGCTTTATTGTTAGCATCTCAGGGCGTTGGCAAAAGTACAATTAAAGGCCTAATCTCTGACGACATCATCACTACCGTGGAAGCATTAAAAACTCTTGGTATTAAAGTTATTAGAAAAAATAATAAATTTATAGTTTATGGTTGTGGTATTGGAGGATTTAAAAAAATTAATAGATTAATAAATCTTGGTGGAAGTGGTTCCACTTTGCGAATGCTTTTAGGCTTACTTTCGACATTTCCATATAAAATAAAATTGACAGGAGACTCTAGTTTAAAAAGAAGGCCTGTTAGAACAAAATATGTGAAAGATATTGGTGCCAATGTTTATTTTAAAAAAGAAGAAAGATTACCTTTAATCATCCATGGTACATCTTTGCCGCTTGCCAAAACCCATACTATGGAAATTCCTTCAGCTCAACTCAAGTCGCAAATACTTTTTGGAGCATTATCGACACCAGGTATTACAGAAGTTGTAGAAAAAATACCAACAAGAAATCATCTTGAAATTATGCTTAAAGAAAAAATTGGCAATAGAATAAAAATAAGAAAAAATAAAAAATTAACAAAAACTTCCATTAAAGGCTTTTCACAATTCGACAGTTTTAATATAGATGTATCATCTGACCCTAGCTCAGCTGCTTTTTTTGTAATTCAGACTTTGTTATCAAAAAACGCAAAATTAAGAATTTCAAATGTATAC
>CABZZR010000010.1 GCA_902530215.1 uncultured Pelagibacteraceae bacterium | reverse complement strand
AAAACAAATTCTACTATAGAAACATTTGCCGTAGGCACCCTTATAGAAATGCCTTCAACTTTACCTTTTAATTCTGGAATTACATCTCCAAGAGATTTAGTTGCTCCAGTTGTTGTTGGTATCATCGAGCTAGAGGCGCTTCTTGCTCTTCTCAGATCTTTATGTGAATTATCTAATAGTCTTTGGTCAGTAGTATACGAATGTATAGTGGTCATAAAACCTCTCTCAATAATAAAATTATCATTAAGTACTTTTGCTACTGGTGCTAAGCAGTTAGTGGTACAGGAAGCTGCTGAAATCACTTGTTCGTTAGATTTTAAACTTTTTTCATTTACTCCGTAAACAATATTATTAGTTCCTTTGCATGGAGCAGAAACTAAAACTTTTTTAATTCCTGATTTTAAATGACCAGAAGATTTTTCTTTTGTATTAAATTTGCCAGTGCACTCTAAAACAATATCAACTTTATTTTTTTTCCAATCAATTTTTTCAATTTCTGTTTCATGCGACATATGTATTTTTTTTCCATTAATAGAAATTGATTTATCATCGTATTCTATTTTGTTTTCTAGGCGTCCATGAATTGTATCGTGCTTAAGTAAAAAGCTGCTTACTTCATTATTGCCTTTATTATTAATTGCAACAACTTCAATATCTTTTCTTTTATTTTCAATTATTGACCTTAAAATCATCCTGCCAATTCTTCCAAATCCATTAATTCCAACTTTTATAGTCATGGTTATTTATTCATCATTTTTTTTGTTTTTTCTATAATATGATCTTCGGTTAAATTAAAATACTCAAATATTTTTTTATAAGGTGCACTTTTTCCAAACTCATTCATACCAAAAGTTAATCCATTCTCACCTATATATTTTTTCCAACAATTCGTTGTAGATGCCTCGATAGATATTTTAAATGATGTTTCATTAAGAATTTCTTTTTTATACTTATCTGCTTGTTTATCAAATATTTCTTGGCAAGGCATAGATATTACTTTGGAGTAAATGTTTTCTGTGGCTAATTTGTGACCAATTTTTACTGCCAGGTCAACTTCAGAACCAGTGGCTAATATAGTTAAGTCAATTTTTTCATTAGTTCTTAAAATTTCATAGGCACCATATGAACACATGTTATTTTTTAAAAATTTTTTTCTTACAGGAGAAATTTTTTGCCTTGTTAAAGCGATAATGCTTGGAGTATTTTTATTTTTCAAAGCTAACTGCCAGCATTCAAAAGTTTCAGTGGTATCTGCTGGTCTAAAAACATTTAAATTAGGTACAGCTCTTAAACTGTCTAATTGTTCTATCGGTTGATGAGTGGGTCCATCCTCTCCTAAACCAATTGAATCATGACTCATTATATAAATTACTCTTTGTCCCATTAAAGCTGATAGACGTATAGAAGGTTTGCAATAATCGCTAAAGATTAAAAAAGTACCACCGTATGGAACTATTTCACTATGAAGCGCAAGCCCATTCATTATACCGCACATTGCGTGCTCCCTAACCCCATAGTGAATATAATTTCCTTTAAAATTGCCTGGTTTTATTACTACATGATTTTTAGTTTTTGTATTATTTGAACCTGACAAATCTGCAGAACCACCAATGAGGTCAGGAAAAATTTTTGTAATACCATACAATAATTTTTCAGATGATTTTCTAGTAGCGATTGGCTCTAAATTTTTAATTAAGTCTATTTTTTCGCTTTGAAAAAAATTATTAATATCATTTTTATTTGTAAATCTTATTTTTCTTTCGTATTTTTTTTTCCATTTTTCTTCCTCTTTAAACCCACGCTCTCCTATTTTTCTCCATTCTTCCAATAGATCGCTTGGTATTTTGAAAGGCTCATGTTTCCATTTTAATTTTTTTCTTACTAAAGCAACCTCGTCATCTCCAAGAGGGCTACCATGAGCGCTAGCTTTATTAGATTTATTTGGTGATCCATAACCAATAATTGTTCTACAAGATATAACAGTTGGTTTTTTTGATTTTTTTGTTTTTTTTAATGCATTAAATATCTGTTTTTCATTGTGTCCATTTATTTCTAAATAATTCCACCCATAACTATTAAATCTTTGTTTATGATTATCAGAAGTTGCCAAATTAGTAGGGCCATCAATGGAAATAGAATTATTATCAAATAACATTATTAAATTTTTAAGTTTTAGATGACCGGCAAGACTCATCGCTTCATGACTTATTCCTTCCATTAAACAGCCATCACCAGCCAGTACGTACGTCTTATGATCAATAACATTTTTTCCGAACTTTTTTTTTAATATTTCTTCTGCTATGGCCATTCCAACTGCGTTAGCTATTCCCTGTCCAAGCGGTCCAGTTGTTGTTTCAATCCCACTATTAAATTCATACTCTGGATGACCAGCACAAATAGAATTTAGTTGCCGAAAATTTTGTATATCTTTTAATGATATACTTTTATATCCAGTTAAATATAAAAGAGAATATAAAAGCATTGAGCCATGCCCTGCAGAAAGAATAAATCTATCTCTATTTATCCAATTTGGATTTTTTGGATTAAACCTAAGGTAGTGTTTAAATAATACTGTCGCAACATCAGCCATGCCCATCGGTAATCCTGGATGCCCAGAATTTGCTTTTTGAACAGCATCTATTGTTAAAAACCTTATAACATTTGATAATTTTTTAAGTTTATTTGCCACTTATAAAACCATTATAGACTTCATTGCTTCAAATCAATAATATGATTTAAAAATAAATCAAATGAAAAATATTGAAGAAAAAGAAAATAAACTTAAAGAAACACTAAATAGATTGCACTCTATTTCAACAAACATGAGCAAAATGCAAGAAAACATTTCTGGCCTAGATAATCAAAAAAATCAATTATTAGGTGAAAAAAATTCGGCCCAAGAAAAATATCAAAAACTTTTATACGAACACCACCATCTAAAAAAACAACTAGAGAAATCTCAAAAAGAAATAAATAATAAATTTGACCAAAAAAATGAATTTAGCAAAAAGGTGGATGAGCTTAACCAAGAAACGGAAAACTTACTTGAGGAAATTGACGAATGGCAAACGTAAATATAAAATTTAATGGTAAGGATTATTTGTTATCGTGTGACGATGGGCAGGAAGAAAGATTAAAAGAATTGGCAAATTTTTTAGATAACAGATTTAAATCTTTGCAAAATACTTTAGGTAATATTGGCGAAAATAAACTTTTATTAATTTCTGTAATTCAAATAATTGATGATTTTTTTGATTTAAAAAATAAAGTTAATAGTACAAAGACAGATTTTGAAAATTTATCAAAAAAATTTAAAGAACTTAAATCGTTAGCCATTAATTATAAAGATGATAAAGAAAAAGAAATTTCAGCAATCACAGAAGATCTAAACAAACTGAAAAAATCACTAGATACAAATAAACTTGCATACGAACAATTTTTAGATTACACGACACAATCCATCCAGGAATTTATTGATAAGACTGAAGGACAAGATAAAGTTCAATAAATTAATGATTAAAAATAAGGATACAAAAAAAAATTTAAGAAAAAAATATCTTAAATTGAGAAAAAATTTTTTTATCAAAAAATTTAATTTTGATCCTCTTTTCAAGATTATTAATAAAAATTTTTCTAATAAAAAATTTATAGTGGCGGCATATTTCCCTTACAACTATGAAGTAGATGTTACAAGTTTTATTAAAATGGCAATTTTAAAAAATTATAAGATTGCATTACCTGTGATCTATACTGGGAATAATATGAAATTTAAAATATGGAATTTTAATGATCCCTTAATGATAAATAAATATGGAATATTGGAACCCAACAGATCTAACAAAACTGTTTATCCAGATTGCTTTTTAGTACCACTTGCAGCTTATGATAATAATTTAAACCGTATTGGATATGGAAAGGGTTTTTATGATAAAGCTTTAAAAAAAATTAATAAAATTAAAAAAATTATAACAATTGGTATTGCTTATAGTTTTCAAAAGGCGAACAAAATTCCAGTAAATAAATATGACTATAGATTGGATTATATTTTAAATGAAAAAAGAATTATAAGGAAAAATAAAAATAATATATGAGAGTTCTATTTTTAGGGGATGTAGTTGGAAATATTGGCTGTGAGTCTGTAAATATATATTTACCAAAAATAATTAAGAAAAATAAAATTGATTTTGTGATTGTTAATGGTGAAAATGCTGGTCAACAAGGCGTTGGAATAACAGAAAAAATTTGTAATGATTTATTTAGTATAGGTGTAGATGTCATTACTACTGGAAACCACATCTGGGATGAAAAAGAAATTATTAGTTTTATCCCAAAAGAAAAAAGATTATTAAGACCACAAAATTTAGTTGAAAACTCACCTGGAAATGGTTTTGGTATTTTTGAAATTAAAAATTTAAATATGAAGGTCGCAGTTATCAATTTAATGGGAAATATATTTATGAAAAAGTGTGAAGATTTATTTCAAGCAGCAAAAAATTTCATAGCAAAATATAAACTTAAAAAAGATGTTGATTTTATATTCGTTGATATTCATGGAGAAATTACAAGTGAAAAAATGGCTTTAGGCCATTTTCTTGATGGTAAAGTTTCAGCGATTGTAGGAACACACACACATGTTCCAACAATGGATTTTCAAATTTTAAATAATGGAACAGCCTACCAAACTGATATTGGCATGTGCGGAGACTATGATTCTGTAATAGGAATGAATAAGCATAATTCAATAAAGAAATTTTTAAAAGATCCTTCAGCAAAAAGACATTATCCAGCAGTAGGAGAAGGAACTGTTTCGGGATTAATTGTTGAATGTAATACCAAATCAGGTTTGGCAGATAAAGTGTATCCAGTGATCGCAGGAAGCAGACTAAAAAATTTTTCTATTTAAATTATGGCTGGTCATTCACATTGGGCAGGAATAAAACACAAAAAAGGAAAAGCAGACAAACAGAGATCAAAAATTTTTTCTAAACTTTCAAGAGAAATAACTGTAGCAGCAAAATCTGGCTCTAACGATCCTGAAATGAATTCTAGATTAAGGAGTGCGATTCAGATGGCAAAAGATTGCAATATGCCAAAGGATAATATTGAAAGAGCAATTAGTAAGTCAAAGCTTAATGAAGCTTTAAATTACGAAAGTATGAGGTATGAGGGATTTGGACCAGAAAAAATTGCTGTAATAGTAGAAACATTGACTGATAATAAAAATAGAACTGCATCAAGCATTAGAACTATTTTTCAGAAGTTTGGAGGGTCTCTAGGTACCTCCGGTGTAGCTTCACACTTATTTAAACAAGTAGGAGTTTTGAGAGTTGATAGTAGCAAATTTGCTGAGGACAAACTTTTTGAAATGGCTGTCGATTCGGGAGCAAAAGATTGCACTATGCATAAAGATTTTTGCGAAATCATTACTGATAAAAATGAATTCTATAATGTAAAAACAAATCTAGAAAAAAATATTAATAATTTTTTGTCCTTTCAAATTGAATGGAAACCATTAAGTTTAAAAGAAGTTAATTCTGAAAAAATACAATATATAAATGAGTTTATAAATATGTTAGAAGATAATGACGATGTTCAGTTTGTTTATTCAAATCATGTTACGAACTAAAAGTTAAAAATTAAATGGTAATATTTGGTGTTGACCCAGGAGTAAATGGCGCTTTAAGTATTTTAATAAATAAAGATATAGCCGAAGTTCACGATATGCCAACTATGATTGAGGGTAAAAAAAATAAAAAACAGGTTAATGGTCCCTATCTCGCAAAAATAATAAAAAGGTGCCTACAGGACAAAAAATTAAAAGGGGAAGAATTTGTATTAATCGTTGAACAAGTTAGTGCAATGCCAGGCCAGGGAGTTACAAGCATGTTTAATTTTGGACAATCTTATGGAGTGATAAAAGGCGTATGTTCCGCGTTACTATTACCTATTTATTTTGTAAGACCAACCAAATGGAAAAAACACTACAATTTAATTAATACAAATAAAGACGCTAGCAGGACAAAGGCAATTGAATTATATCCCGGTATATCAGCGGAACTTTCAAGAAAAAAGGACTTAAATAAAGCAGACTCCATTTTAATTGCTAGATATTTTTTTGAAACATATCAGCAACAATAGTTCATATCATGCCAAATTCATGACACATTTAAGTGTAAATAGTCATTAATGGAACAAGATGTCGTATCACAAGCAGTAGGTCTGGGAACTACAACAGACTTTTCTTTATTGCAGTTATTTATAAGAGCAGATTTTGTAGTTAAATTTGTTATCATTCTGTTAATAGCTTCTTCTATTTATTCTTGGGCATTAATTTTCGAAAAATATAAGATGTTTAAACTTATAGAAAAAAATGCTGATGCTTTTGAAGATAAATTTTGGAAATCTAAATCAGCTGAAAGTTTCTATAACAATTTAAGTTATAAAGGCAAAAATCCTATTGCAAAGATATTTGAAAATGCAATGGGAGAACTCATTAAAACAAAATCAAAAAATTCATCAATTCAAGCAGCAAGAGTTTCAAGAGTAATTGAAATTACAGCAGAACAAGAAATAAGAAATATTGAAAAAAATTTTACATTTCTTGCCACTGTTGGATCGACAGCACCTTTTATTGGATTGTTCGGAACGGTCTGGGGAATCATGAATTCTTTTCAATCAATAGCTATTTCAAGGAACACAAGCTTAGCAATTGTTGCGCCGGGAATAGCAGAGGCTTTATTTGCTACAGCACTAGGGTTACTTGCCGCTATACCAGCAGTTGTTGCTTACAATAAATTTGTGAGTGATTCTCGAAAGTATTCGAACAGAGTAGACAACTTTTCAAAAAGATTTCTTTCTATAATTTAAATATATGTCATTTCAAATTAAACACTCTTCAAAAGGTCCAATGAGTGAAATAAACGTAACTCCTTTTGTAGATGTGATGTTAGTACTTCTAATAATTTTTATGGTTACTGCACCTTTGCTTACAGTAGGAGTGCAAGTAGATTTACCGGAGTCAGCAGCAGACTCCCTACCTGATGATCAAGAACCATTAACTATTTCAATAAATTCAAAAGGTGAAATATTTATACAAGAACATCAAGTGGGCTTTAAAGAAGTGGTACCTAAAATTTTAGCAATTTCAAAAAATAGAACCGATACAAGAATTTATGTGAGAGGTGATGAAAAAATTAATTATGGAAGAGTTTTAGAAGTTATGGGAACTTTATCTGGTGCTGGATTTTCAAAAGTTGCTTTAATATCGGAACCGTATAAACAATAGCCACAAAATGAATGATGACAAAAAATCTTATTCTATCTGTTCTTTTTCATAGTTTTATGATTATTTTAACTGCATTAAGTTTGCCATTTATGAAAAGAAACCCAATAGAACTTCCACCTATAGTCTCAGTAGAGTTTATACAAATATCTGATAAGACGAATATTCCTTTTGCCCCCAAGGCAAGAAAGACACTAGAAAAAATTAAAAAAGAAGAAGAGAGGGTTGTTTCAGAGCAAGCTCCACCGAGCTCAAAGAAAAAGGAAAAACCTGACAGAATACCATTACCAGAGGAAAAAAAAGAAAAACAACAAATAGTTAAAAAAAAACAAAACCCTGAAGAGGTAGAGCTTCAAATTAAACAATCATCAGAATTTGAAAAAGAAGAACTTTTTGATCCAAATCAAATTGCAGCTTTAATTGATAAATCAAAGGAAAAAGTTGCCGAAACAACAAGAGAAGATAAAAAGTTAACACAAAGCAGTGTAAAAAACTCTTTTGCTTCTGGATTAACCCTTACGCAAGAAGATGCATTAAAAGCTCAAATTTTTGGTTGTTGGAGCATTCCGCTAGGACTACCTTACGATGAAAATTTACTTGTTCGAATAAAACTAAAATTAAGGCCTGATGGCACGATTGCAAAAGCAGAAATAAAAGATCATGCTAGGATGAATATGCCAGGTAATAATTTTTACAAAGTTTTAGCTGAAAGCGCTCTGCGTGCAGTAAGGCTTTGTCAACCGCTTAAAGTTCCGCCTACAGGATATGAAAAATGGAAAGAAATGGACATGAACTTTGACGCAACGGAAATGCTTAAAGGATGATTAAAAAGATTTTATTTAGCTTAGTACTTATATTGTTATTTAAACAACAAGTTTTTGCGATTACAACTATAGATATTACACGCGGTAATCTTGATCCACTTCCTATAGCAATTTCTCCTCTTTATATGTCTGAGGGAAGTGAAAATATTAAGCTGGATAATTCCGTAAACCAGAAAAATGTAGGCGAAAAGATATCTGAAATTGTTGAAATTAATTTAAAAAGGTCTGGTTTATTTAACCCATTAAATAAAAGTGCATTTGTACAAAAACCAGATATTGCTCATTTAAAACCTAGATTTGAAGATTGGAGATTAATTAAAGCACAAGTTTTAGTTACTGGAAAAATACTCATCAAGGAAGGCAAGTTAAGAGTTGAGTTTAGACTATGGGATGTAGTAGCAGCAAAAGAAATTTTAGCCTTAGCTTTTACAACAGTTCCAAATAATTGGAGAAGAGTTGCACACATAATTTCTGACAAAATATACATGAGATTAACAGGTGAAAGTGGTTACTTTGATACTAGAATAATTTATGTTTCAGAATCAGGGCCAAAAACACAAAGAATAAAAAAATTAGCGATCATGGATCAAGATGGAGCCAATACCAAATATTTAACTTTGGGTAATGAATTAGTATTAACCCCAAGATTTAGTCCAACTGCTCAACTAGTAACTTACCTTTCTTATTTTAGAAATTTACCAAGAGTTTATTTGTTAGACATTGAAACTGGCATTCAAGAAGTAGTAGGAGATTTTCCCGGCATGACGTTTGCACCGAGATTTTCCCCAGATGGAAAAAAAATTATTATGAGTTTCGCGCAAAATGGTAATTCAGATATTTATACAATGGACATAGAAACTAGAGTTGTTGAAAAATTAACTGACCACCCATCAATTGACACCTCTCCTTCGTATTCGCCCGATGGAAAATATATATGCTTCAACTCCGATAGAAGTGGATTACAGCAAATTTATATTATGAGAAGTGACGGATCAAAAGTAAAAAGGATAAGTTTTGGAAAAGGACTTTATGGAACACCTGTGTGGTCACCTAGAGGAGACTTAATTGCTTTTACAAAAGTTAGCAAAGGAAGATTTTATATTGGTGTAATGAGAACTGACGGAACAGGGGAAAGATTGCTAACAGAAAACTTCTATCAAGAAGCCCCTTCCTGGGCACCTAATGGAAGAGTTTTAATTTTTTACAGGGAAACAAAATCAGATTCTGAAGGAAAAGGGTTTACAGCTAAATTGTGGTCAATTGATCTTACAGGATATAACGAAAGGGAGATTTCGACTAAAACAGACGCATCTGACCCTTCTTGGTCCTCTTTGTTGAGCGGAAACTAGATTTTTCAGTTGAAAATTAAGCTTGAAACATGTATTTAATTTTGGAATATTACTTAAATATCTATCTAATCTATGGAGATGTAATAAATGAGCGCGCAATTAATTAGGAATTTACTATTGGTTATTTTAGCTACATTAGCCCTATCGGCTTGTAGTACTACTAAAAAATCAAACAACCTGCTTCAAGGAGACGTTTATACTGGAACAGAGACAATTGAATATTTAGCAACAGGCGTTCCTGACAGAGTATTTTTTGCAACGAACAAATCTGTTTTAACAACAGCTGCAAGAGATACACTTAGAAAACAGGCAGCTTGGATGAGAAAAAATAAAGACATAAGTGTTACACTAGAAGGACATGCTGACGAAAGAGGTACAAGAGAATATAACCTTGCGCTCGGAGAAAGAAGAGCTAATGCAGCAAAAGACTATCTAATGACTTATGGAATTTCTGGAAATAGAATTAATGTGATTAGTTATGGTAAAGAAAGACCAGTTAATTCTGGATCTACACCTTTAGCATGGTCACAAAACAGAAGAGCTGTAACAGTTAAAGCTAATTAAAGTATTTAAAAATTAAAAAGACCTCTTTTTTAACAAAATAAGAGGTCTTTTTTTTGCCTTTTTTTTATTTAATATAAACATCTATAATAAAATGATTCAATTTTTTAAAAAGTATTTAAAACTAATTTTTGTAACTTTAATACTAAATTCTATATTTGTAAGCGCATATTCTGAAGAAGAAGATTTACAAATAAGTTTAGAAAAAATACAACAAGATATTAAAACTTTAGAAAAAGCTGTTTATGGCGCCAACTCTATTTCGGGTGCTGAAACAGAATCATTTGAAAACAGCGATGCTTTAACACGACACCTGTTAAAACTCTCAGAAATAGAAAATCAGTTTAGAGAATTAACAAATAAGGTTGAGCAAATTAATTTTAAAATAGACAAATTATCTTCAAGAGTCTCTAAGATACAATCAGACAATCAACTGCGATTTCAAGATATAGAGTCTCAAGGGTTTCAATCACAAATACAAACAAATGATAAACAGAAAAAATTACCAGGTACAGGCGAAGCATCTGAACTAGGAAAAATTACTGACTCAGATATCGGAATGAGCGAAGATAAACAAAAAACAATGTCAATTGAAACATCCCAGGCAGTAATAACTGAAAATCCTGAAAGAACAGAAAAAATTTTACCAGATTTAAGTGTCGAAGAAAGATATAATTTTGCTATAAGTTTTGTAAAAGTTGGAGATTACGACACAGCTGAATTTGCACTAAGAGAGTTTATTGACAGCCATCCTAAACATAATTTGGCAGGTAATGCACAATACTGGTATGGAGAAACTTTTAGAATACGTCAGTTATACCAAGATGCTGCTACAGCTTATTTAGATGGCTATCAAAAATATCCAAAGAGTAGCAAAGCCCCAGTTAATTTATTAAAACTCGGAGTTACGCTTGTTCAGATAGGTGAAAAAGAACAGGGATGCTCAATGATTTTAGCAATTGAAAATCAATATCCTAAAGCTGATGCATCCGTGCTTCAAAAAGCAAAGTATGAAGAAAAAAAATTCAAGTGTAAGCAAAGCTAAAGATCAAGAAAAAGACTTTCATTTAAAAAAAATATACGAAATTTTTGAAAAAAAATTAAAAAAGCATATTGGAAAAAAAAGCTTTTCAGTAGGTGTATCTGGCGGGGCAGACAGTATGTGCTTAGCTTTTTTTTCTAAATTATATCAAGCAAAATATAAAAACAAAGTTTTCTATTTTATTGTTGATCATGGCCTTAGATCTAACTCATCAAAAGAGGCGAATACTGTAAAAAAATTGCTAAATAAATATAATATTTATGGAACAATTTTAAAATATAAAGGTATTATTCCAAAAAGTAATATTCAATCAAAGGCAAGAGACATTAGGTATTCAATTATCTATGAGAAATGTAAAAAAAACGATGTTAAATATTTTATAACAGCACATCATTTAGATGATCAAATAGAGACCTTTTTAATGAGACTTATTAGGGGCAGTGGTTTAACCGGCTTGTCTTCAATGTCAGAAATAAATACATATAAAAAAATAAATATTATTAGGCCATTTTTAACTCTGGAAAAAAGGGAACTTCTAAAAGTAACAAATTATATTTTTAAAAAACATATTAAAGATCCCAGCAATAAAAATAAAAAATTTTTTAGGACTCGAATCAGGTTAATGATTAAATTAATGGCAAAAGAAGGTTTAAGTTTTTCTAAATTATCAAAAACTATTGATAATTTGAATGAGTCAAAAAAATCTATCGAATTTTATACTAAAAATGCCGAAGCAAAATATGTTAGGTATTCTAAAAAAAAATGCTTGCTTAAAAAATCTATTTTTAAAAAAGAACCCAAAGAAATTGTTTTTAGATCGTTGTCTCAAATTTTTGTGAATTTAGGTAATAAAAATTACCCACCAAGATCAAAAAAAATATTGAATTTAATTGCTGCTTTAAAAAACAAAAAGTTTAGCAAAAGTACACTAGGAAACTGTTTAATAACTAAACTGCCCGCTTATATTGTTTTTGAGAGAGAAAAAGTAAAAATTTAATAAAATACTGGATATTTTTGTTATTTTTGGTCAATTAGCCCACTTGTTTTTAGAGAAATAAACAATATGTATATACTATAAAAGAATTATAATTATGAATATTAAAAATCTAATGATGTGGGGTCTAATTGTCTTCTTGGCAATAGGGCTGTTCAATTTATTTCAAAATCCACAAAAAACTAACTCTGCAGGAGCAGAAATACCGTTTTCGACTTTTTTAAAAGAAGTTAATGACGGTAGAGTTGTTGAGGTAGAAATAAAAGGAAATAACATTACTGGAAAACTGTCAAATGACAAAAGTTTTAAAACTTACTCACCTAACGATACCAATATAGTAGAAAAACTTACTGAAAAAGGTGTAAACATTACTGCCTCCCCAACAGAAGATAAAATGCCTTCTTTACTAGGAATACTTTTATCTTGGTTCCCAATGCTTTTACTTATTGGTGTATGGATATTTTTTATGCGCCAAATGCAAGGTGGAAGAGGCGGAGCTATGGGATTCGGAAAATCTAAAGCTAAATTATTATCAGAAGCTAGAGGTAAAGTAACATTTAATGATGTAGCTGGAATTGATGAAGCTAAAGAAGAAGTTGAAGAAATAGTAGAATTTTTAAAAGACCCAAGAAAATTTAGAAGACTTGGAGGAAAAATTCCAAGAGGAGCACTTTTAATTGGACCGCCAGGAACAGGCAAAACTTTACTTGCAAGAGCAATTGCAGGAGAAGCTGATGTACCTTTCTTTACAATTTCTGGATCAGATTTTGTTGAAATGTTTGTTGGTGTTGGAGCATCAAGAGTCAGAGATATGATGGAGCAAGGAAAAAAGAATGCTCCGTGCATAATTTTCATAGATGAAATTGATGCTGTTGGAAGAAGTAGAGGAGCTGGACTTGGTGGAGGAAATGATGAAAGAGAACAAACTTTAAACCAGTTACTTGTTGAAATGGATGGTTTTGATACTAATGAAGGCGTAATAGTAATTGCAGCAACTAATAGACCTGATGTTTTAGATCCTGCATTATTAAGACCAGGTAGATTTGATAGACAAGTTGTGGTTCCAAATCCAGATATAATTGGAAGAGAAGCAATTTTAAAAGTTCATATTAAAAAAATTACGATAGGGCCTGACGTTAAATTGAGAACAATAGCAAGAGGTACGCCAGGATTCTCAGGGGCTGATTTAGCAAATTTATGTAATGAGTCAGCATTATTAGCTGCTAGAAAAAACAAGAGAATTGTAACTATGTCAGACATAGAAGAGGCTAAAGATAAGGTAATGATGGGCGCAGAAAGAAGATCAATGGTAATGACCGAGGATGAAAAAAGGAAAACAGCTTATCATGAAGGTGGTCATGCAATAGTCTCATTCAATTTAGATCATTCAGATCCTATTCATAAAGCAACAATTATACCAAGAGGCAGAGCCTTAGGAATGGTTGTTAATCTTCCTGAAAGAGATAAGTACGGACATTCAATAAAAGAATTAAAAGCTAGAATGGCAATTTGTTTTGGGGGCAGAGTAGCAGAAGAAATTATTTTTGGTAAAGACAATATATCAACAGGAGCAGGAGGTGGAACAGGCTCAGACATTAATCAGGCAACTAAATTAGCCAGAGCTATGGTTATGCAATATGGTATGAGCGAGACACTTGGACCAATGGAATATGGAGAAAATGAACAAGAAGTATTTCTAGGAAGATCAGTTGCTAGACACCAGCAAATGTCAGAAGAAACGTCTAAGAAAGTAGATGCAGAAATTAAAAAAATTGTTGATGAAGGGTATGAAAAAGCAAAAAAAATTCTTACTGAAAAGTTAGAAGATTTGCATAAATTGGCTAAAGCATTAATGACTTATGAAACTTTGAGCGGGGAAGAAATAAAAGATTTAATATTAAAAAATGTTGAACCAAAAAGAGCATCAGAAGAGAATAATAGTAACAAGGAAGAATCTTCAGCCCTAGGTTCTTTAGGTTTAAAACCAAAACCTGCCCATTAAAACCCTAATGAGAAAATATTACACAAGACCGTGTAATTTTACGTATGGCAGTTATGCAAAAAATCTAATTAAAAAAAAAGAAGCACTACCTTTAGCTGGCAATGATAAGATCGCTTTTAGCAGCATCGAAATTTTTGAAAGAAAAAAGAATAATCAAATCAAGAGTAGCTATCATTTAGTTAGTAAAATTAAAAATTTAAGCAAAGAAAAAAAAAATATAATCAGGTTTGATATAAAAAATATAACATCAAAAAGAAAAAAGTTATTAGGGTTGAATTTTAATAATCCATTAATAATGGGAATACTTAATGTTACACCAGATAGTTTTTCTGACGGAGGTTTATTTTTTAAAAGTTCCAAAGCTTATGTTCACGCAAAAAAAATGTTTGAAGAAGGAGGATCTATAATTGATATTGGCGGAGAATCAACAAGACCAGGATCTAAAATAATTAATGAAAAAAAAGAATGGGATAGAATAAAGAAAATAATAATTAAATTAAAAAAACAATATCCTAAAATAATTTTATCTTTAGACACAAGAAAAGCTTATGTTATGAAAAAAGGTATAGAGAATGGCATCGATATTATTAACGATGTGTCAGGTTTAAATTTTGACACCAAATCTTTTAATATTATAAATTCATATAAAATTCCTTTCATCCTACACCATATGCAAGGAACTCCTGATAATATGCAAATCAATCCACGTTATAATGATGTTTTGTTAGATATTTATGATTTTTTTGAAGAAAAAATTAATTTTTGCTTAAAAAATAAATATAAAAAAGATTCCATTGTCATTGATCCCGGTATCGGTTTTGGAAAAAATTTAGAACATAATTTAAGATTAATTAAAAAAATTTCAACATTTCATAGTCTTGGCTGTCCAATACTAATAGGAACTTCTAGAAAAAGCTTTATAAAACATATTGTAACAAAATTTGATACACCAGATCGTACAGGAGGTACATTAGCATCTGTGTTGTATGGACTTTCGCAGGGAGTTCAGCTATTTAGAGTTCATAATGTTAAAGAAGTTAATCAAGGAATATTAGTTTTTAAAAAGATTTTAAACGAAAATTAATTCATGGCAAACAAATATTTTGGCACAGATGGTATAAGAGGTACTGTCAATCAAAAAAATATTACTGGAGAAAAATTTTTTAAGTTTGGGTTAGCAACTGCAACTTATTTTAAAAATCAAAAAAAAACAAAACAAGTAGCAATAATAGCTAAAGATACCAGACTATCAGGGTATACCCTAGAACCAGCTATAGTTTCAGGTTTAGCGTCTGGTGGAATGCATGTTTATACTTTAGGACCTCTACCAACCAATGGTCTTGCAATGTTAACAAAATTAATGAAAGCAAATATGGGAATTATGATCACAGCATCCCATAATACTTATTATGATAATGGTCTTAAACTATTCGGACCTGACGGAATGAAGTTATCAGATAAGATTGAAAAACAAATAGAAAAATTAATTGATGCCAAAAATACAAAACAGCTCACAGATCCTAAATTGATGGGGAGAGTGAAAAGACTAGAATATGGAAATGACAAGTATATTAAAATATTAAGAGAAAATTTTCCTAAAAATTTTAAATTAAATGGGATAAAAATAGTTTTAGATTGCGCAAATGGAGCCAGTTATAAGGCTGCGCCCAAATTACTTAAGGATCTTGGAGCAAAAGTACTTTCAATTGGGGTAAAACCCAATGGGTTTAATATAAATTATAAATGTGGATCCACTTATCCTTCTAGAATTCAATCTTTTGTAAAAAAATACAAAGCTCATGTCGGCATTTCATTTGATGGAGACGCTGATAGAATTATTATGTGTGACGAAAAGGGAAAAATTATTGACGGCGATCAAATTATCGCAATGTTAGCTAGTAGATGGAAATCAAAAAAAATTTTAAAGGGCGGTGTAATAGGTACATTAATGTCAAACTATGGTTTAGAAAATTTTTTAAAAAGTGAAAAAATTAGATTTTTTAGATCAAAAGTAGGAGATAGATACGTTAAGGAAAAAATGAAAAAATTTGATTTTAATTTAGGAGGAGAGCAATCAGGCCATATAATTTTAGGAAAGTTTGCAACTACCGGAGATGGTTTAATGGTTGCTTTAGAAGTTTTATTTTCATTAAGAAAAGGAAAAAAGGCAAGTCAGTTGCTTAATGTTTTTAGACCTTTGCCTCAAATATTAGAAAATGTAGTAGTAAAAGATAAAAACGTTATCAACAAATCTAGATGCAAAAAAGCAGTGAAGAAAGCAAATAAACTTATGAATAATAATGGAAGGCTTTTAATAAGAAAATCTGGCACCGAACCAAAAATAAGAATTATGGGTGAGTCACATGACAAAAGTTTAATTTTAAAATGTATAAAAATAATTAAAAGATCAATAAAATAAAGAATTGAAACCTAAATCTAAAATTTTAATAATTGCAGGATCAGACTCTTCTGGTGGTGCGGGAATACAGGCTGATATTAAGACTGTTACTTCTCTAGGTTCTTATGCAATGACTGCATTAACTGCTGTTACAGTTCAAAATACAACAGGAGTAAGTGTTGTAATACCAATTAATCCGAAAGAAATAAAAAAACAAATTTTATTTACTTGCAAAGATATAAAACCAAATGGAGTAAAGATCGGAATGCTTCATTCGTCTCTCGTAATTAAATCTGTTGTAAATGCCCTCAATAAAGTTAAAAATATAAAGATTGTTTTAGATCCTGTTATGGTCGCAAAAGGAGGAGCTAGATTAATTAATCACTCAGCAATTAGAACTTTAAAAGACAAACTTATTAAAAAAGTTTACTTAATAACGCCCAATATTCCTGAAGCTGAAATTTTAACCAAAACTAAAATTAAAAATATTGAAGATATGATACATGCTGCCAATATTTTGCTTAAATTAGGAGCTAAAAATGTTTTAGTTAAAGGCGGACATATAAAGTCAAAATATATGACAGATATTCTATTAAATAGAAAAGAAATAAAAATTTTTAGAAATAAGAAAATTAAAACCAGAAACACTCATGGTACTGGTTGTACTTTATCAAGTGCAATTGCAACTTTTTTATCATGTGGAAAACCTTTAAATAAATCCTGTGAGTTAGGAATTAAATATGTTAACCAGGCAATAGGATCTAACCCTAATTATGGAAAAGGCAACGGTCCTATAAACCATTTGAATTCAATATTAATAGATAAAAAATTTAGATAATGAAAAATGTAGTTGTAATTGGTTCACAATGGGGAGATGAAGGCAAAGGAAAGATTGTTGATTGGTTATCACAAAAAGCGGACGTTATTGTAAGATTTCAAGGTGGACACAACGCAGGCCATACCCTAGTAGTTGATGGCATTACTTACAAATTAAAATTATTACCATCTGGAATAGTTAGAAAAAATAAAATTTCTATTATAGGAAATGGCGTTGTTTTAGATCCATGGGCATTGCTACATGAAATCAAACAAATAGAGAGGTTAGGGATAAGAATTACAAATAAAAACTTGTATGTAGCAGAAAACACACCACTAATTTTACCACTTCATAAGGAACTGGATGGCATTAGAGAAGACGCAAAAAATACAGACAAAATTGGAACAACAAGAAGAGGAATAGGCCCAGCTTATGAAGATAAAGTTGGAAGAAGGGCAATTAGAGTAGTGGATTTAGCAAATAAAAAAATTTTATTAAAGAGATTAGATATGATTTTATTTCACCACAATTCTATAAGAAAAGGGCTAGGAAAAAATACAATAAATAAACAAAAACTAATTAACGATTTGTCAAAGGTTTCACCTAAAATTCTCAAATACTCCAAGCCAGTTTGGAAAGTATTAGACGAATTGAAAAGAAAAAGAAAAAAAATTCTTTTTGAAGGTGCCCAAGGTGTACTTTTAGATGTTGATCATGGAACCTACCCATTTGTTACATCATCAAATACAGTGGCAGGAGCTACATTATCTGGAACTGGTTGTGGTCCTGATAGCCTTAACTATATTTTGGGCATAGTTAAAGCTTATACGACAAGAGTAGGAGAAGGTCCTTTTCCTACAGAACTAAAAAATGAAACTGGAAATAAAATAGGAAAAAGGGGAAATGAGTTTGGCACTGTTACAAATAGAAAAAGAAGATGTGGTTGGTTTGATGCTGTATTGGTAAAACAATCTTGTTTAATTTCTGGAGTAAATGGTATTGCATTAACCAAAATTGATGTATTAGATCAATTCAAAGATTTATATGTTTGTGTTGCTTATAAACTTAATGGAAAAAAAATTGATTATTTACCTAGTTCATTGCAAGATCAAATTAAAGTAAAACCAGTATATAAACACTTTGATGGATGGCTTAAAAATACTAAGGGTATTAAAAAATGGAACCAACTTCCAAAAAAAGCCCAACAATATATTAAATTTATTAAAAATTATTGCGGAGTAAAAATATCTAGTATTTCTACAAGTCCCAAAAGAGAAGACACTATTCTTTTGGAAAATCCTTTTAAATAAAATTAATTTTTGGGTAGTAGATTATTTGAATTGGCAGCGTTTAGCATTGCTTTCTGTAGTTTTTCAAAAGCTCTAGTTTCGATTTGTCTAATTCTTTCTCTGCTAATTTTATATTTCTTGCTTAATTCTTCTAATGTAACAGTTTTTTCTGACAATCTACGAGCAAATAGTATTGATTTTTCTCTATCATTTAAAATAGTCATAGATTTATTCATTATATCTTTTCTTTCATCCATTTCTTGTTTTTGTAATAAAGAAAGCTCTTGATCTAAATTTTCGTCTACAACCCAATCTTGCCATTCTGTAGTTTCATCAGATTTTATTGGATCATTCAAAGATTTCTCACTTCTTGACAATCTTCTATCCATGGAAATTACTTCATCTTTTTTTACATTTAATCTTTTAGATATTTCATTTACATGTTCTGGTCTAAGATCTCTATCATCTGCACTTCCTAACTGATTTCTTAATTTTTTTAGGTTAAAGAAAAGTTTTTTTTGAGCTGTTGTTGTTCCCATTTTTACCAAGCTCCATGATCTTAAAACATATTCTTGAATAGATGCTTTTATCCACCACATTGCATATGTTGCTAGTCTAAATCCTTTTTCAGGATCAAATTTTTTTACAGCTTGCATTAATCCTATATTACCTTCTGACACAAGTTCTCCAATAGGTAGCCCGTATCCTCTATAGCCTAGAGCTATTTTAGCAACCAACCTTAAGTGACTTGTAACTAATTTTTGTGCTGATTTTAAATTTCCTCTTTCTCTCCAATTCTTGGCTAACATATACTCTTCTTCAGCATCAAGTATTGGAAATTTTTTAATTTGATTTAAATAATTCCTTAAGCCACCTTCGTCTGAAAGAGTTGGTAGATTTGAATATATTGTTTTTGTGCCCATATATGTAAAAGGTTATGTATAATTAAAATATGACAAAAACAAGGTCATTAATTTCTATGATTTTTAAGGCTTTTTAGCAATTCATCAAAATCTTTAGGTCTTGGAGCATCAAAAGAAATCAACTCCTCTGTTTTTGGATGAATAAACCCTAAACTTTTTGCGTGCAAAGCCTGTCTATTAAAGTTATTAATTTTTTTTTCTACGAATGGATTTATTTTTTTAAATTTTTTTTTTTTATTTCCATAAGATTTATCGCCAACTATTGGAGTTCCTTTAAAAATCATATGAACTCTTATTTGGTGTGTTCTTCCAGTTTCTAATTGAAATTCAACTAGACTTATTTTAGGCACATCAATATTTTGATAAATTTCAATTGTTTTGTAGTTAGTAGTTGCATTTTTTCCTTTTGAATAACTTACTTCCATTAATTTTCTATTTTTTTTTGAGCGACTAATTTTTTCATTTATTTTACCAGCCAATGGTCTTAATGAACCCCAAATTAATGCTTCATATTTTCTTTTAATTGTATGATTGGTAAATTGTTCAGATAAATTTAAATGAGCATTGTCATTTTTTGCTATCACAATTAGACCACTTGTATCTTTGTCTATTCTATGAACAATGCCAGGTCTTAATCTTCCACCAATATTAGATAAATTATTTCTAGTGTGATATAGCAGAGCATTTACTAATGTTTTGGTGTAATTGCCGGCTCCTGGATGTACCACCATTCCCGCTGGTTTATTTATTACAATTACATCATCATCTTCGTGCACAATATTTAACTTTGTTTTATGAGGTACTATTTCTACTTTATAGGGTTCAGGTGTCCTTAAAAGAATCTCATCATTAACATTTACTTGTTTTGAGGGTTCTCTTATTACTTTATTGTTAATTTGCAGGTTTCCATCTTTAATTAGATTTTTTAACCTATTTCTACTTAAACTTTTAATTGTAGATTGAAGAAAAGTATCTATTCTTTTTTCTTTACTTTTGCTTTTTATTTTATACATAGTAATTTTTTTTTTTATTAAGTATATAGTATACTAATGTTCGTTGCGCTTGTAGCTCAATTGGATAGAGCGTCTGGCTTCGGACCAGAAGGCTGAGGGTTCAAGTCCTTCCGAGCGCACCAAAATATGATATTTTCCAATCATAAACAAATATATTGATTTTTAAACTTTATACGCTTAGAAGTTTCAAAGAATATTTTCAATTATGAAATCAAAAAAGAAAATTGTTATTACAGGTGGGCTAGGTTACATCGGTACTGAATTATGCAAACTTTATTCTAAAGAAAGTAGAAAAAGTAAAATAATTGTAATTGATAAACGATTTTTATCTGAGAGAGTTAATCAACTTAAAAAATGGAATATAGCCTTTTATCAAGGAGATATCCTTGATAAAAACTATTTAAAGAAAATATTAAAAAACAGTGATATTGTTCATCATTTAGCAGGGATTACTGATGTTGCATACGTTAAAAAAGAGTCTGATCCTGCAAGAGATAATAATATTAAAATGGTTGCCATAGAAGGAACTAAAAATGTCATCAGGTCTGTTTCAAAAAAGTGTAAAATTATTTTTCCATCAAGCCACGTAATATTTGAAGGTTTTCAAAGAATAAGAAAAAATGTTACTGAAAAAGAAAAGCCCTGTCCTTTTCTTGCGTATTCCACAGGAAAATTGCAAAACGAAAATGATATTATAAAGTCAGGAAATAATTTTATTATTTTGAGACTTGGGTCTGTTTATGGCTATTCTTCAGATTCAACAAGATTAAGCATAATGCCAAATTTATTTTCTAAAATAACATCTTTAAATGGTACGATTAAACTATTCGGCGGGGGCAAACAGCTTAAAAGTCTCGTTCCTTTAGTTGATGTTGCTCGTTGCTTTAAATTTATGGCTGATAAAATATATATAAAAAATGAAATTTTTAACCTCACTAAAGACTCTACCACGGTCAAAGATATAGCCTTAATTTGTAAAAAAAATAATTCTAAAGTTAAATTACTAAGCACAAAGGATGAAACACCCAACTTAGGTTACACATTATCTAATAAAAAACTACTTAGCACTGGCTTTAAGTTTATGCGAAATTTAGAAGACTCCATCTCAGAGATGATAAATAAATGGACAACTTATTAATTTTTTTTTATTCACCAACATTAATAAGTGTTCCTTTTTTTCTAGCTCCAGAAAAAGCTAAATAAAATATTGCAATTGCTGAAGTAAAATAAATTAAATTTAAGACTAGCGCAGATATAATATTAGAGTAATTTACAACATTATTAACTAATATTGATCTTGCTTCCTCAAATATATAAACTAAAGGCAAGCCTTTTGCTAAAATTTGTAACCATTCAGGTAAAATAGAGAGTGGATAATAAACACAACCTAGTGGAGCTAAAAGAAAAAGAGATGACCAAGCAGTATTTTCAAAAGCAGGCCCAAATCTAAGAAGACCTGATGTAACCAGTAAACCCAGTGTAGTTCCAAAAAGGTATAAACTTAAAAATAACAAAAATAGCGCAGGTCCCATTTGAAAAAGAGAAACTCCAAACAAAGGACTCATAAGAATTATTGCAGGAATTATACCAATTAATGTTCTTAATAATGCTGTTGCAGTTAGAGCTGTTATTATTTCGCTAACCTTTAATGGAGCAACAAATAAATTTGTAAAATTTCTGCTCCAAATTTCTTCTAAAAATAACATATTAAAACTGATGCTAGATCTAAATAAAAAATCGTAAAGAATTGCACAACTTAAAATTACACCAATCGTATTATTGTAATAATCGCTATACATAGTAAAAAATTGTGAAATGAATCCCCATAGAATTATTTGAATTGTTGGCCAGTAAATTAAATCCAATATTCTAGGAAATGAGCCTTTAATGAGGTAAAGATGACGAATAGATAGTGCATACATTCTGTGAAGTTTCATATTATTCTCTAACAATTTTTAAAAAAGTTTCTTCTAGATTTTTTCTACCATGTTTATCTATTAAAGAGTTTATGGTCCCTTTATCGATTATCTCACCTTTTTTCATCATCATGACTTCATTGCATAGTCTTTCTACTTCATTCATATTATGTGATGCAAGGAGGATAGTTTTATTTTTTTTTTTGGCAAAATCTTCTATATAAGTTCTAATGTAATCACCTACGTCTGGATCTAAACTAGCTGTTGGTTCGTCTAAGAGAAGTATTTCAGGATCATTGACCAATGCTTTTGCTAGCGATACTCTGTTTTTTTGGCCGGATGAAAGCTCTCCTGTTTTTCTATTTTTAAATTCAGATAAATTTAAATTTTGCATTAAATCTGAAATTTTGTCTTTTAGGTTTTTTACGCCATACATTCTTCCATAAACCATAAGATTTTCCCTAACAGTTAGTTTTTTGGGTAATTCGATATATGGTGAAATAAAATTAATTTTTTCCAGTAAGCTTGTTCTATTTTTTTCATTTTCAATATCTTTTCCATCTATTAAAACAGTTCCCGAAGTTGGTTTAATTAAACCTAAGAGCATACCTAATGTAGTAGTTTTTCCACATCCGTTTGGTCCCAATAGACCTAAAATAGTACCTTTTTTTAGTTTAAAATTTAAATTATTTACAGCGAAAGAATGTTTAAATTTTTTTACTAAATTATTTACCTCAATTATAGTTTCATTCACTTACTTGATGCCTTTCTTAGTCTATCATTAATAGCAAAACCAATTTCCTTTTTAGGTATTTTTACTACAGAAATAGACTTGAACTTCTTATTTTTTATCTTTCTCATGACCATATATAGATTATTTGCAGCTTCCATCAAGTTACCTTTTTGACTTAAATTAAAGTGATTTTTTTTATTTTTAAAATTTTTACCGAAACCTATTAAAGCTTCATTTTTTTTCACCATTTTTTTATTCATTTTAACTGGAATTCCAGGGGAGTAATGCAATTTTAACTGCCCTGGTGCTTTAATCTTTTTCAAATTTTTTTTGACTCCTACTTTTTTCTTTAAAATTTTTTCGATATTATTTAAAGTAATAATTCCTGGCCTAAGTATCGACGGTCCTTTGGTTAAGTCAATAATAGTAGACTCCAGACCAATTCTTGATTTTCCACCATCTAGTATAAAGTTAATTTTATTTCCTAATTCTTCAAATACATCCTTGGCTGACGTAGGACTTAATTTTGATGCAATATTTGCACTTGGAGCAGCAAGTGGAAATTTAATAATTTTAAGCAACTTTCTTATAACTTTATGACTTGGAATTCTAATTGCCACAGTATCTAATCCTGCAGTAGCTATTTTAGAAATTTTTGATCCTTTTCTTTTTTTTAAAACAAATGTAATTGGTCCAGGGCAAAATGCTCTATATAACTTTAAAAAATTTTTGTTTGGGATTATATCTTTTTCTAAATCTTTTAAATTTTTAAAATGGATTATCAGAGGATTTTTAAAAGGTCTTTTCTTTATACTATATATTTTTTTTACAGCGGTATCCGAATAAGCATTACCAGCAAGTCCATAAACTGTTTCTGTTGGAACACCAATTACTTTATTATTTTCTATGTTTTTTTTTGCTTTTTTTAAATTAGTTAAATTTGGCCTATATATATTTGAATAGATATTTTTCATAAATTAATTAGTATAAGGATATATTATGAAATCAAAAAAAATTCCAGAAGATATAAAAAGAAAATCTATAAAAGAAGCTCAAATCGAAATTAACGAAATAATCTCAAAGCTAGAAAGCCATCAGATTAATCTTGAAGAATCAGTATATGATTATAATAAGATGATGTTGCTTAATAATCATATTCAAGAGGAATTTAAAAAAAAGGCAAAGGCAATTAAAATATCTAAAATTAAAAAACCTAAAAATTCTCTATATTAACCAAAAACAATGTCAGATTTTCCTGTAAAACTAAATACGATAGCAACTGATACAAACTTTTTTTTAAAAAAAATATTTAAAAAAAACAAAAATCTTCATTTGCTAGAACCTATGAAATATGGTCTTTTCTCTGGAGGAAAAAGGTTTAGATCTTGTGTGATTGTTAATACAGGTAAAATTTTTAATATAAATTATAATAATTTAATTGCTATAGGTGCTGCCGTCGAATGTATTCACTCATATTCGTTAATACATGATGATTTGCCTGCTATGGACGATGATGATTTAAGAAGAGGAAAGTTAGCAACTCATAAAAAGTTTAATGAATATACCGCAATACTGACAGGCAACTCTTTACTTACTCTTGCTTTTGAAATTATGTCTGGGAATAATTTAAAATTACCCGCTAAAATAAAAAACGAACTGATAAAAATTTTATGTATTTATTCTGGGTATATAGGTCTTGCTGGAGGTCAGTATCTTGATCTTACACTTGAAAATAAAAAAATATCTAAAAATAAAATTATTGAAATTCAAAAAAATAAAACTGGAAAGCTATTTGCTTTTTGTTGTGAGACTTCAGCTATTATCAAAAACTACAGTTTAAAAAAAAGAAAAAATTTAAAAGAAATAGGTTTAGATATAGGATTGTTATTTCAAGTAGCAGATGATTTAATTGATTTTGCTGGAAATAGCAAAATTGTAGGAAAACCAACGCAAACTGATAAAAGTAAAGGCAAGCAGACACTTGTAAATTTAATTGGTTATCATGAAACAATAAAATTTGCTGAAAATTTAGAAAAAAAAATAATTAATAAAATTAAAAAATATGGTATTAAGGGCAACGATTTATTACAATCAGTAAAATTTATATTAAATAGAGAATTTTAAAAAATGAAAAAAAAATTGTTAGACGAAATAAACTATCCTTCAGATTTAAAAAAATTTAAAAAAACAGATCTTAAACAAATTGCAGTAGAATTAAG
This sequence comes from uncultured Pelagibacteraceae bacterium, assembly GCA_902530215.1. GTDB lineage: Bacteria > Pseudomonadota > Alphaproteobacteria > Pelagibacterales > Pelagibacteraceae > CABZZR01. The sequence goes on along the minus strand of CABZZR010000010.1, from coordinate 1,920 downwards.
AGAGGAATTAATAGATGCAGTCTCCGTAACAGGCGGACATCTTGGAGCTGGCTTAGGTGTTGTTGAGTTAACAATTGCGCTACATTATGTATTTGACACTCCCAAAGATAGATTGGTATGGGATGTTGGTCATCAAGCTTATCCACATAAAATTATCACAGGCAGAAAACAAAAAATTAGAACTTTAAGAAAGGGAGGAGGACTTTCGGGTTTTACAAAAAGATCTGAAAGTGAATATGATCCTTTTGGAGCAGCACACAGCTCAACTTCAATTTCTGCTACTTTAGGCATGGCTGTTGCAAAAAGTTTATCAAAAAATTCTAACAAAGTAGTAGCTGTTATTGGTGACGGAGCTATGAGTGCTGGTATGGCTTATGAAGCAATGAATAATGCAGGTGCAATGAAATCAAATTTAATTGTTATTTTAAATGATAATGACATGTCAATTGCAAGGCCAGTAGGCGCTATGAGTTCATATTTGGCTAGATTACTTTCAGGTAAAACTTATTTTAGCTTTAGAGAAACAGTAAAATTAATTACTTCAGCATTTTCTAAAAGATTTAAAGATAAAGCAGGAAAGGCTGAGGAGTTTATAAGAGATATAGTATCTGGAGGTACACTTTTTAATGAATTAGGTTTTCACTATATTGGACCAATCGATGGTCATGATTTTGATGTTTTGGTTCCAGTTTTAAATAACGTTAAAAATTCAAAATATAATGGACCAATTTTAATTCATTTAATCACTAAAAAGGGGAAAGGTTATAAACCCGCAGAAGACTCAGGAGATAAATACCATGGCGTTAGTAAGTTTGATGTAATAACAGGCAAACAATCAAAACCTAAGTCAGACACACCTTCATATACCAAAGTTTTTGCTAATACTTTAGTGAAGCATGCGGAAAATGATTCTAAAATTATAGGAATAACTGGTGCTATGCCATCTGGAACAGGAATGGATATTTTTGCTAAAAAATTTCCAGATAGAATGTTTGATGTTGGTATTGCTGAACAACATGGAGTAACTTTTGCAGCAGGTTTAGCTACCGAAGGCTACAAACCATTTGCCGCAATATATTCTACTTTTCTTCAAAGAGCATACGATCAAGTTGTTCATGACGTGGCAATTCAAAGCCTACCAGTGCGGTTTGCAATAGATAGAGCTGGATTAGTCGGTGCAGATGGACCTACTCATGCAGGTGCTTTTGATATTACGTATTTATGTACACTACCAAATTTTGTTGTTATGGCTGCAAGCGATGAATCAGAATTAGTAAAAATGGTAAATACTGCAGTAAGCATTAATGATAAGCCAAGTGCTTTTAGATATCCGAGAGGAAATGGTTTAGGTATAAAACTACCTGAAATAAATGAAACTTTAGAAATAGGGAAGGGAAAAATTGTCAAAAAAGGTAACAAGGTGGCTCTTTTGAGTTTTGGCGCTAGGCTACAAGAATGTTTAAATGCCTCAAACAAATTAGATGCTCAAGGTATATCAACCACTGTTGCTGATGCAAGATTTGCAAAACCACTTGATAAAAAATTAATTTTAGATCTTGCTATAAATCACGAAGTTTTAATTACTATCGAAGAAGGATCTATAGGTGGATTTGGTTCACATGTTTTTCAGCTACTTTCTGAAAGAGGTGTTTTAGACAAAGGTTTAAAAATAAGATCTATGATTTTGCCTGATAAATTTATTGATCAAGATACACCTGAAAATATGTATAAAACAGCAGGACTTGATTCTGAATCAATTGAACAAAAAGTTTTAAGCGTAATTAAATCCAATGTTGTTTTGCCTAAAACAAAACAAATTAGATAATTTTTTTATTTACATTGTGCACGATTCATTAAAAAATGATCTAATAAGACGCAATTCATCATAGCCTCGCCAATTGGAACAGCTCTAATTCCCAC
>CABZZR010000009.1 GCA_902530215.1 uncultured Pelagibacteraceae bacterium | reverse complement strand
AATGAATTATCAAAATAATAAAAAAGATTTATTTGTGAACAAGGTCTTTGATGCTGTTCATCAGAAATATGACTTAATGAATAATGTCGCATCATTTGGTTTACACAATATATGGAAAAAAGACCTTATCACATGGTTAGCTCCAAAAATAAATAAAAAACTTGTTGATGTAGCTTCGGGTACGGGAGACATTGCAGAAATTTTTTTAAAAAATACTAATTACAAGAGCGAAGTGGTTTGTGTAGATAGCAACAAAAATATGATTAAAATTGCTAAGAATAGATTAAAAAAAAATAGCAATATAAATTGGATAGTTGCTAATGCAGAAAAGATACCTTTAAAAAATAATGTTTTTGATTATTACGTAATAAGTTTTGGACTTAGAAATGTAAGTAATAAATTTTTAGCTTTGAAAGAAGCATATAGAATTCTTAAACCAGGAGGTAGATTTATGTGTTTAGAATTTTCAAAAATTGAAAGCCAAAATTTTAATAAACTCTATAAAAAATATTCAAAACTAATTCCTGAATTCGGAAAGTTTTTTGTTGGAAAATCTGAACCATATGAATATTTAATTAAAAGTATCGATGGTTTCATGGCTCAGGAAGAACTGCTAAAAATGATGAAAAAAACAAAATTTGAAAATTTATCTTACAGAAATCTATCTGGTGGAATAGTAGCAATTCATTCTGGTTGGAAAATATAAATGATTAAAAATTTATACTTAATCTTTAAAATAGGTAGAAAGCTTGCAGAATCAAACATGATTGATTCATTTTCCAAAATATATAAACCACCGTTATTAATAAAAATCTTATTCGATATTTTAGGTTTTAGTTTTAAAAAAAAACAAAATCTTAATACTCAAAAACCCAAGGAAAATATTAGAAATTCTCTTCAAAAAATGGGCACCACATTTATAAAATTAGGACAATTTTTGGCAACAAGACCAGACATTGTTGGGGATGAATTGGCAGAAGAACTATCAAAACTTCAGGATAAATTACCCGAATTCAGCATGATAGAAGCAGAAAATCAAATTAAAAAAGAATTAGGTGAAACAAATTTTAAAAATATTTCCAATTTATCAAAACCGGTAGCCGCAGCTTCAATTGCACAAGTACACTTTGCGGATATTAATGATGGAGAAATTAAAAAAGGGGTTGCAATAAAAATATTAAGACCGAATATTGAAAAAATATTTTTAGAAGAAATTAACGCGTTAATGTTTTTAGCTTCAATAGTTGAAAGTTTAGTAAAAAAAACACGTAGACTAAGACTAACTAGAGTAGTTCATTTATTAAAAGAAATTACTAGTATAGAGATGGATTTAAGATTTGAAGCAGCTGCTGCAAATGAACTTTATGAAAATACAAAAAATGATATTGGTTTTAAAGTTCCTAAGATATATTGGAATTATACAAGTAAAAAAATTTTAACATTAGATAGAATTGAAGCGATTCCTATTAGGGAAGTTACAAAAATAAAAGAAGAAAATATAGATTTAAAAAAAATATCTAAAAACCTAATTCAACAATTTTTAAAACAGGCAGTAAGAGATGGTTTTTTTCATGCAGACATGCACCAAGGAAATTTATTTGTTAATAAACAAGGTGATATAGTTGCGGTTGATTTTGGCATTATGGGAAGATTAGATATTGCTAATAGAATGTATCTAGCTGAAATTTTATATGGTTTCATAAAAAGAGATTATAAAAAAGTAGCTGAAGTTCACTTTGTTGCAGGACTAGTCCCTGATACAACTTCAAAAGATGAATTTGCTCAAGCATTAAGATCAGTGGGTGAACCAATTTTTGGTCAATCAATTAAAGATATCTCGGGAGGAAAACTTTTATCTCAACTTTTTGAAATTACTGAAAAATTTAATATGGAAACTCAACCACAGTTACTACTTTTGCAAAAAACTATGGTGGTAGTTGAGGGAGTTGCAAGAAGATTAAATCCGGAAACTAACATTTGGAATGATTCAAGACCGGTATTAGAAAATTGGTTAAAAGAAGTAAGTGATCCTATTAATAAGTTGAATCAAACAATATCAAGTACTTCCGAAATACTAAAAAAATTGCCTGAACTTCCTCATATAATGGAAAAAGCTAATAAGCTAATAACTTTATTAGCTGCTGAAAAAACTAAAAAAAATAACATTAACAACTCTTCATTTCATGAAGATGAGCTCAAAGTTAAGATGCAAAAAAATAGGCTATTTAGTGGAATTTTAATTCTTGTAATTTTATTACTTTTACTATTTTAATACGTGATAATGAAAAAAAATTTAAAAAATAAAAAAATTTTATTAATTATAAGTGGTGGTATTGCGGCTTATAAATGCTTAGATTTAATTAGATTATTAAAAAAACAGCATGTTGAAATTAAAACTGTCTTAACTAAATCTGCAAAAAATTTCGTCACACCATTATCAGTTGCGGCATTATCAAAAGGCAAGGTTTATCAAGATTTTTTTGATGCTGAAAGCGAATCTGAATTTGATCATATTTCATTATCCAGATGGGCTGACGTTATTTTGATTGCGCCTGCTACTGCTAATATAATTGCAAAGTTTGCAAATGGAATTGCGGATGATTTAGCATCAACTCTGGTTCTTGCTTCAAACAAAGACACAATTCTGGTACCTGCTATGAATGTAAGAATGTGGATAAATTCAATAACGAAAAAAAATTTTAATAAGTTGTTTTCAAATGGCTATCTTAGCGTAGGGCCGGAAATTGGTGAAATGGCATGTGGTGAGTACGGACAAGGAAAGATGTCAGATCCAAAAATAATACTTGATTATTTAAATAATTTTTTTAATAACAAAAATATTTTAAAATCAAAAAATTTAAGTGCAATAATAACAGCAGGCCCAACTAGAGAACATTTAGATCCTGTAAGATTTATAACTAATAAATCTTCTGGATTACAAGGTTATGAAATTGCTAAATCACTAGATAAAATTGGAATAAATACAACAATAATATCAGGGCCAGTAAAACTGGACATATCAAATAAAATTAAAAAAATTGATGTAGTAACTGGAAAAGAAATGCTTAATGCTGTTAAAAAAAATTTACCTACAGATATATTTGTTGGTACTGCTGCCGTAAGTGATTACACATTTAATACTTTCTATAACAAAAAAATTAAGAAAGATGAAAAAGATGAAATTAAAATTATATTAAAAAAAAATGCCGATATTTTAGAATATGTATCAAATCATAACTCGATGAGACCAAAATTAGTTATCGGATTTGCTGCAGAAACTTCTAATTTAATCAAAAATGGAAAAAATAAACTTGCAAAAAAACATTGTGATTGGATAATCGCAAATGATATTTCAAATGAAAATTTTGGCATTGACTCGGTATTTAATGAAGTTTCAATTATTGATAAAAATTTTAATATTGAAAAAATCGAATATAGTAAAAAATCATTTATTGCTGATAAAATTGCAGATCGAATAGTAAAAACTTTTATTTAATATATCTAATAAATTTTATTTATCGGAAAAAAAAGTGAAACTTACAAACGAACAAATTGATTTATATTCTAGACAAATAACCTTAAAAAAAATAGGTCCCGTCGGACAAGAAAAACTTCTTAAATCAAAAATACTTGTAGTAGGTATGGGAGGATTGGGTACACCTGCGGCAGTTTATCTTGCCCGAATGGGTATAGGAAATCTTGGAATAGTCGATAATGATAAAATTGACCCGTCAAATTTACATAGACAAATTTTATATAACTTAGATGAAATAAATAAAAATAAAATTGAAATTGCTAAATCGAAATTACAAAAAATAAACCCTAATATAAATATAAAAACTTTTGACTTAAGAATTGATAAAAATAATATTGATAAAATCGCAAAAAATTATGAAATAATAATTGATGGAAGTGATAATTTTGAAACAAAATTTTTAATAAATGATTATTGTATTAAAAATAAGAAAATCTTGATTTTAGCTGCTATAAACAAATTTGATGGACATATATTTACTTTTAATTTTAAAAATAAAAAAAATTCACCGTGTTTAAAATGTTTTATACCAAATACACAAATTGAAGATACTAGTTGTGAACGCGAAGGTGTAGTAGGATCTTTAGCAGGAATAGCAGGAAGTATACAGGCAAACGAAGCGGTAAAAGAAATATTAATGATAGGCGAGTCCCTTTGTGGGTATATTTTAATTATTGATACATTAAAACTTAAATTCAAAAAAATAAAACTTAACAAATTAAAAAATTGTATTTGTGATAAAAAAATTTAATTTTATTCTTTTGATAACATTAATATTAAGCTCAAAGTTATTAGCTAATGAAAATAAGTACTTTTTAACATTAAGAAGTGATAAAGTTAATGTTAGATTAGGACCAGCTTTTGAATATCCTGTAAAATTTGTTTATAAAAAAAAATATTTTCCTTTGTTAATAGTCGAAAAATCTGATGTTTGGCGAAAAGTTTCAGACTTAAATTACAATACAGGTTGGATACATATCTCAAAACTTTCGAAAAAGAAGTCAGCTATTGTAATAAATGACAAAACAGTTCTTTTTAAAAAACCAACAAAATATTCAAATCCGATAGCTACCATGGCCAAAGGCAGACTTTTATTAATTAAAAAATGTAAAAAAAATTGGTGTAAAATTACTACTGGAGAGTTTAGCGGTTGGATAGAAAAAAACTATTTATGGGGAAAAATTAAATAAAATATATTTAAATTCTACTTTAGATCAAAACGGTCTAGATTCATTACCTTTGTCCAGGCTGATATAAAGTCGTTTATGAACTTATCTTTAGAATCTTCGCATGCATAAACTTCAGCTAATGCGCGTAGTTGGGAATTTGATCCAAATATAAGGTCGGCTCGAGTACCAATCCACTTTACTTTATTTGTTTTACGGTCTATGCCCTCAAATAAATCTTCTGCTTTGGAAACTTCTTTCCATTTTGTATCCATGTCTAGTAGGTTAACAAAAAAATCATTTGTAAGTGCTTCTAGTTTTTTTGTGAATACTCCATGTTTTGATTTATCAAAATTTGTATTTAATACACGCATACCACCAACTAGAACTGTCATTTCAGGTGCTGTAAGTTTCATTAACTGCGCCTTATCAACTAACATTTCCTCCGCTGATACTGCAGGTTTTTTTCCTGATCCATTAGATGTTTTTACAATATAGTTTCTAAATCCATCCGCTTTTGGTTCAAGTAAACCAAAAGAATATACATCGGTCTGATCTTGTGATGCATCGCCACGTCCTGCTGTAAATGGTACCACTATTTTATGGCCGGCCTTCTTAGCTGCTTTCTCAATTCCTACAGAACCTCCTAAAACTATTAGATCAGATAATGAAACTATTTTACTCTTCGTATTAAAATCTTTTTGTATTTTCTCTAAAACTTTTAAAACCTTAGATAGTTCAGATGGATTATTAACTTCCCAATCTTTTTGTGGTGCAAGTCTAATTCTTGCGCCATTAGCTCCACCTCTTTTATCTGAACCTCGGAAAGTAGATGCTGATGCCCAGGCTGTTGAAACTAGTTGAGAAACAGAAAGCCCTGATTTTAATATTTTTGTTTTAAGAATATTAATATCTTTATTTTTAAGTTTGTATTTAACTTTTGGAATAGGATCTTGCCAAATTAGTTGTTCTTTTGGAACTTCTGGACCTAAATAGCAAGCACGAGGCCCCATATCACGGTGCGTAAGCTTAAACCAAGCTCTAGCAAATGCATCTGCAAACTCATCTGAATTTTTATGAAAATTTTTAGAAATTGGTCCATATTTAGGATCCATTTTTAAGGATAAGTCTGTTGTTTGCATCATTGGAAGATTTTTTTTAGATTTTTCATGGGCATCAGGAGTCATTTCAATATCATGTCCGTTCTTTTTTGGTTTCCATTGGTGTGCACCAGCAGGGCTCTTTGTTAATTCCCATTCGTAACCAAATAAATTATCAAAATAACCCATATCCCATTTTATTGGATTAGTTGTCCATGCACCTTCTATTCCACTACTTATTGTATCAACTCCTAAACCACTTTTATAATTACTATTCCAGCCAGTGGCTTGATCTTGAATTTTTGATCCTTCAGGTTCTGGACCTTTGTGAGATTCAGGAGCGGCACCATGTGATTTTCCAAAAGTATGTCCGCCAGCTACGAGAGCAACCGTTTCGTAGTCATTCATGGCCATACGACCAAATGTTTCTCTAATATCGTGTGCGGCTAAAAGAGGATCTGGATTTGCGTCAGGTCCTTGTGGATTTACATAAATTAACCCCATATGAGACGCGCCCAAAGGATTCTCAAGATCTCTTGTTCCACTGTAACGATTAACACCAAGCCATTCTTTTTCTGACCCCCAATAAATATCTTCTTCGGGTTCCCAAATATCTTCTCGACCTCCACCAAAGCCAAAAGTTTTAAATCCCATTGATTCTAAAGCTACATTTCCAACTAGTATGAAAAGATCAGCCCAGGAAATTTTTTTTCCATATTTTTTTTTAATAGGCCACATTAATAATCTTGCTTTATCCAGATTAACATTGTCTGGCCAACTATTAAGAGGGGCAAATCTTTGATTGCCAGTACCAGCGCCTCCACGTCCATCACCAGTTCTATATGTTCCTGCAGCATGCCATGCCAATCTTATAAACAAAGGTCCATAGTGACCGTAGTCTGCGGGCCACCAATCTTGTGAATCAGTCATCAATTTATGTAAATCTTTTTTTAGTGCTTTATAGTTAAGTGTTTTAAATTCTTTTGCATAATTAAACTTATTCTCCATAGGGTTAACTAAAGCAGAGTGTTGACTTAAAATCTTGAGGTTTAAACCGTTGGGCCACCAATCTCTATTGGATGTACCTCTACCGGTTGGAAACTTTGGAGGAGTTCCAGCACCAGTGAATGGACATTTTGATTGTTCGCTCATGTTATTACTAACTTATAACTATTATAAATTATAGTCAATACTTTAGAACTATTCTAATCTATTATTATTTGATTTTATTTAATGTCTTCTATTTTAACTAGAACTTCAACAGATCTAATTTTTTTTCCATTTGGTATTTTTGGCAAATAATTTATCGAAACATTTTTATCTTCAATATCCATCAGCTGCGACATATCTTCATCATAAAAATGATGATGATGTTTTGTATTCGTATCATAAAAAGTTTTATTTCCCTTTAATGAAATTTCTTTTAGATAACCTTTTTTTTTAAACTCATTAACAGTATTATAAATGGTTGCCAAAGATATTTTTTTATTAAAACTTTTGTTAGCTAATCTAGATATATCTTCTATATTAAAATGAAATGTTTGTTTTTGGCCAAAAAGCAATTTACACACCATCAACCTTTGCTTAGTCGCTCTTAGTCCCGCGGATGCTAATTTTTCTTTATATTTGCTTAAATTTTCCATCTTATGATAGGTAATTTATATTTGTTCAAGACCATATATATAATATAGAATTAATCAAGTAATTGTTTAAATATTTCTAAAATGACTAAAAAAAAAACTTATAATTATGAAGATTTAATAGATTGCGGAAATGAGAAACTTTTTGGAAAAGGAAATGCAAGATTGCCTCTTCCGCCAATGCTGATGTTTGATAGAATTACTAGCATATCTGAAAATAAAGGAATTTATAACAAAGGGGAAATTAAAGCTGAGCTTGATATTAAACCTGATTTATGGTTTTTTAAATGTCACTTTCTTAGAGATCCAGTAATGCCTGGGTGTTTAGGATTAGATGCAATGTGGCAATTGGTTGGTTTTTATTTAGGTTGGTTAGGTGAGCAAGGAAAAGGAAGGGCTTTAGGTGTTAACACGGTAAAATTTACTGGAGAAGTTTTAAATGATACAAAAATTGCTTCGTACGAAGTAAGCATGAAAAGAATTTTAAAAAAACATGGTGCAACAGTAGGACTAGCTGATGGAATATTAATGGCAGATAACAAGAAAATATATCATGCAGAAAATTTGAAAGTTGGATTGTTTATAAAATGAAAAAAGTAGTTGTAACTGGATTAGGTGTAGTTTCGTGTATAGGCAATAACCAAGATGAAGTCTATAATTCTTTAGTTAACTCAAAATCGGGAATTACATTTTGTGAGGAATATAAAGAACATAATTTAAAAAGTAATATTCACGGAAAACCAAAAATTAAACTTGAGGATCATATTGACCGAAAAATAATTAGATTTATGGGGCCCGGCTCCGCATATAATTATATTGCTATGAAAGAAGCTGTAGAAGACTCTGGTTTGGAAGAAAAAGATGTAAGTAATAATTTAACTGGTATGATTATGGGCTCAGGTGGACCTTCAATAGAAAACGTAATTTTAGCAGCTGATAAAACCCGTGAAAAAAATCCAAAGAAAATGGGACCGTTTGTTGTTCCTAGAACTATGTCAAGCACAGCGTCAGCTACATTGGCTGTGCCGTTCAAAATAAAAGGTATTAATTACACAATAAGTTCTGCATGTGCTACTAGTGGTCATTGTATTGGAAACGCTATGGAGCAAATCCAACTTGGAAAACAAAAAATAGTTTTTGCAGGCGGTAGCGATGAAGTGCATTTTGCAATGACAGCTATGTTTGATGCTATGACTGCACTATCATCAAAATATAATGATACTCCAGAAAAAGCATCTAGACCTTACGATAAAACTAGAGATGGATTTGTGATATCTGGAGGAGGTGGAGTATTAGTCTTAGAAGACTATGAGCATGCAAAAGCAAGAGGGGCAAAGATTTATGCAGAAATCACTGGTTATGGGGCAACCTCTGACGGATTTGATATGGTCGCCCCCTCTGGTGAAGGAGCCATTAGATGTATGGAATTAGCACTTAGCACAAGTAAAAATAAGATTGATTACATTAATACACATGGTACTTCAACTCCTGTTGGTGATATTACCGAGCTAAAAGCAGTGGGAGAAGTGTTTAAAAAAACTGTGCCTAAAATTAGTTCTACAAAATCACTTTCTGGACACTCTTTGGGTGCAACATCGGTTCATGAAGCTATTTATAGTTTAATTATGATGAAAAATAATTTCATTTCAGCTTCAGTAAATATAAATGATATGGATGAAGAAGCAAAAAAATTTCCAATAGTTACAAAAGTTGAAAAAAACATAAATTTAAATGCTATTATGTCTAATAGTTTTGGTTTTGGTGGAACTAATGCTACTTTAGTATTTGAGAAGGTTTAATTCATGAATTTAATGAAAGGAAAAAAAGGATTAATTATGGGCGTTGCTAACGAAAGATCAATTGCCTGGGGTATTTCTCAAAAATTAGCTGAAGCTGGAGCAGAATTAGCATTTACATATCTTGGGGATGCTCTTAAGAAAAGAGTTATTCCTTTAGCAGAGAAAGTAAATTCAAATATCACATTTAGCTGTGACGTTGAAAAAAAAGATGAAATAATAAAACTTTTTAAAGATATAAAATCAAAATGGGATCAGATTGATTTTGTTGTTCATGCAGTTGCCTTTTCAGACAAATCAGAATTATCGGGAGAGTATTTAAATACTACTAGAGAAAATTTTTTAAAAAGTATGTTAATTTCATGCTTTTCATTTACAGAAGTTGCAAAAGAAGCATCTAAGATAATGAATGAAGGTGGAAGCATGCTCACTTTAACTTACGAATCTAATAAAGCCATTCCAAATTACAATGTAATGGGTGTTTGTAAATCTGCACTTGAAGCAAGTGTTAAATACTTAGCTAGGGATTTAGGATTAAAAGGAATCAGGGTAAATGCAATAAGCGCAGGACCAATAAAAACTCTAGCAGCTTCAGCTATTGGAGATGCAAAGTTTTTATACAAATGGAATGAAGACCATTCTTTTTTGAAAAGAAATGTAGATATCCACGATGTTGGAAACTCAGCTTTATATCTTTTAAGTGATCTTGGAGGTGCTGTTACTGGTGAAATTCATTATGTAGATGCAGGATATAACAAAGTAGGGATGCCAGATCCTAAAAATATTACTTAATATTGTGTCAAAAAGATATAGCGGTAAATCATTCAAAGACTCAAGTGTAATGAAAAAACCTAAGTTTTCTTTAAAAGAAAAAAGGAAATTTAAAAAAGAGAAGAAGAAATTAAGAAATGTTCTATTTAATTAAATAGTTGCTTGTTTAATAGATAATTTAACTTTACCTCTATCGAAACCAATAACTTTAACTTTAACTGCATCTCCTTCTTTAACTACATCAGTTACTTTAGCAACTCTTTTGTTGGCAAGTTCCGATATATGAACAAGCCCATCTTGTTTTCCAAGAAAGTTAACAAAAGCTCCAAACTCCATGATTTTAATTACTTTTCCGTTATAAATTTTATTCATTTCAGCTTTGGCTGTTAAATCTTTAATAATTTGCAAAGCTATATTTCTGGATTCTTCGTCTGGCGCAGCAACTGTTACCACTCCTTCGTCATTAACATCAACTTTAGCTCCTGATTTTTCAACTATTTCTCTGATAGTCGCTCCACCTTTTCCAATAACAGTAGCTATATCTTTTTTATCTACAGTTATTTTTTCCATTTTTGGAGCGTGTTTGCCAACACTATTTCTTGATTTACCCAAAGCTTTATTCATTTCACCTAAGATATGGATTCTTCCATCTTTAGCTTGTTTTAAAGCTTTCTCCATTATTTCAAATGTAATTCCGATAATTTTAATATCCATTTGAAGTGATGTAATTCCATCTTTTGTACCAGCAACCTTAAAGTCCATGTCACCTAAGTGATCTTCATCTCCAAGAATATCTGACAGTACACTAAAATCATCGCCTTCTTTAATTAATCCCATAGCAATACCAGCCACCGGTTCTTTAATTGGAACACCAGCATCCATTAATGCTAATGAGGTTCCACAAACTGTTGCCATTGAAGAAGATCCATTGGACTCCGTAATCTCTGATACTATTCTAAATGTATAAGGGAAACTTTCTTTTGATGGTAAAGATGAATTTATAGCTCTCCAAGCTAATTTCCCATGTCCGATTTCTCTTCTTCCTGTTCCTATTCTTCCAGTTTCGCCAACTGAGAATGGAGGAAAGTTATAATGTAGCATGAATCTTTGTCTTTGAAGACCGTCTAAACTTTCAATTCTTTGTTCATCATCTGAAGTTCCAAGTGTAGTTGCTACAATTGCTTGAGTTTCACCTCTAGTAAATAATGCTGAACCATGAACTCTTGGCAAAATTCCAACTTCGCACATAATTGGTCTTACATCTGAAAGCCCTCTTCCATCAATACGTTTTTTATTTTTTAATATATCAGTTCTAACTATTCTTTTTTCTAAATTTTTAAGTTCATAATTAACATCTAACTCTGTAAAGTTTTCGTTTTCTTCAAATAATTTTTTTGCTTTATCAGTTATTTCTGAAATAAGATTGGATCTTTCTTGTTTATTTCTTATTGAAAAAGCTTTTTTCAATTCAGATGTAAATTCTTTTTCAAGTTTTTTCTTAACCTCAGAAAGATCTTTTTTCTCTAAAATCCAGTCAGGTTTTTTACATTCTTTTGCAAGTTCTTCGATCATATTAATTATTGGAATGAAATTTTCATGTCCAAATTTAACTGCATTAAGCATTTCTTCCTCTGTTAAACCTTTTGTTTCAGATTCAACCATTAAAACAGCATCCTTTGTTCCTGCTACAACAAGATCTAATTTGGATTTTTCTAATTCTTCTTTAGAAGGATTAAGAACATATTTTCCACCAATAAACCCTACTCTCGACGCACCTACTGGACCTAAAAATGGCATGCCAGAAATTGCCAAAGCCGCAGATGATGCAATTATTGATAAAATATCAGCTTCATTTTCTTTATCGTAAGATATTACTGTCGGTAATAATTGAACTTCATTTCTAAACTCATCAGGAAATAGAGGTCTAATGGGTCTATCAATTAATCTTGAAATTAAAGTTTCACTTTCTGTAGGTCTGGCTTCTCTTTTAAAATAACCTCCAGGAATTTTTCCTGCAGCATAATATTTTTCTTGATAATTAACTGATAAAGGAAAATAATCTATTTCAGGATTTACTTTTTTTGCTCCTACTACTGTAGCCATAACTACTGTTTCGCCACATTGAGCAATTATTGCTCCGTCAGCCTGTCTAGCAATCTTACCTGTTTCTAGACTAATTTTTTTTCCATTTAATGTGATTTCTTTTTTAAAAACTTTAAACATTTATTTTCGTATATTTAATTCTTTAATAACTTTGCTATAGGTTTCAGGATTATTTTTTTTCAAATAAGTTAATAATCTTTTTCTTTTATTTACAGCTTTAAGCAAACCAGTAGCAGAGTGTTTATCTTTTTTAAACTTTTTAAAATGATCAGATAATTTTTCAATTTTGCTACTTAAAAAACTTATTTGAACTTCTGAAGATCCTGTATCCTTCGAGCTTCTAGCAAGCGATTTATTTTTTATTGTTTTACTCTCTTCTTTTTTCATATGTATTTTTAGTTTGATCTATGAGTTTTTCTATTTTTTCAGCATAATCAAACGTCTTGTCTCCAACAAAAGATATTTTTGGAAGAAACTTAATATCTAACTTTTTTGACAATGCCTTTCTAACAAGATGTGAGAACTCGGTCAAGGTAGATACTACTAAATCAGTATCTTTACCCCCTAGTGGTACTATATAAGCTTTAGCATTTTTTAAATCTGCACTCATTCTTACCTCGGTAACAGTAATACTTTTAGTATTTAAAGAAGGTAATTTTGCCTCTTCTCTCAAAAAAATCTGGCCCAAACTTTGTTTTACCAATTCACCTACACGTAATTGTCTTTGGGAGTAAATATAACCTGATCTTGGTTTCATTGAACTGTTCTTTCTGATTTTACCAATTTATAAGCTTCTATTACATCTTTTTTTTTAAAATCTACAAAATCTTTTAACGTGATGCCACATTCCAATCCTGCGGTTACTTGTTTTGCCGCATTTTTCTCTCTAAAGATGCTTACAATAGAGCCGGTATAAAGTACATTTCCATCTCTGATTAATCTTGCATTTGATTTTGATGTAATTTCACCTTCTAAAACTTTTGATCCTGCAACTTTACCAACTTTTGAAACTTTAAAAATTTCTAATATTTCTGCTGAACCTAATATCTCTTCCTTAACTTCAGGCTCTAACATCCCAGATAAATTTTTTGTTATAAAATCTACAATTTCATATATTATGTTAAAGTAATTAATTTTTAGTTTATAATTTTCAGCAAGTTTCTTTGCTTCTTTGCTAGCTTTAACATTAAATCCTATTATTAGTGCATTGGATGCTTGGGCTAAAGATACATCACTTTCATTGATTAAGCCAACTCCTGATAAAATGATTTTTGGCATTACTTCATCGTGTTTAATTTTTTCAATGGTAGATTTAATTGCTTCGCTTGATCCATGTACATCAGATTTTATTACTATTGAAAGTTCGTTAACTTTATTTTTTTCCTCAAAAATAGTTTCTTGTTTAGCAACAACTAAAGGTCCTTTCTTTTCGTTTATATGATCGATTCTAAACGAATGGATTTCTTTAGCTTTATCCTCATCTTCAACTACCGTAAACTCATCTCCAGATCTGCTGACTTCATTCATTCCCAAAACTTCCACTGGAGCTGATGGTTCAGCTACTTCGACCATATTGCCCTCATGATTAATCATTGCTCTCACTTTGCCCCAAGTTTTTCCACAAACAAAGTAGTCTCCTTTTTTTAAAGTTCCATTTGTAATTAAAACTGTTGAGACTGGACCTCTTCCTTTATCAATTTTTGATTCTATAACAGCTCCTACTGCTTTATCGTCTGTTGAAGCTTTTAAGTTCATCAATTCAGCTTGTAAATTTATATGTTCTTTTAATTGTTCTAAATTTTTTTTTGTAACAGCTGATACTTCTGCAAAAAGTGTGTCTCCACTTAATTCTTCTGAAATTAATTCATATTCAAGTAATTGGTTTTTAATTTTTTGTATATCAGCTCCTGGTAAATCACACTTATTGA
This sequence comes from uncultured Pelagibacteraceae bacterium, assembly GCA_902530215.1. Lineage (GTDB taxonomy): Bacteria > Pseudomonadota > Alphaproteobacteria > Pelagibacterales > Pelagibacteraceae > CABZZR01. Next base: position 18,451 of record CABZZR010000009.1, on the reverse strand, counting down.
TAGCAACAATAATAGGTACTTTTGCAGACTTTGCATGTTTTATTGCTTCTATAGTTTGTGGCTTAACTCCATCATCTGCAGCTACAACTAAAACCACAATATCCGTAACTTTTGATCCTCTAGCACGCATCTCCGTAAAAGCTGCATGACCAGGAGTGTCTATGAATGTAATTATCTTTCCATTTTTATCTTTTGATTGATATGCTCCAATGTGTTGAGTTATACCTCCATGTTCTTGAGATACAATATTGGTTTGTCTCATTGCATCAAGTATTGAGGTTTTTCCATGATCTACGTGACCCATGATTGTTACAATAGGTGGTCTATTTTTTAGAATTTTTCCTTCTTCATCTTTAGCTTTAGAGAAAGTTGCTTCCGGCGCAATTTCTCTTATCGGTACATGACCAAATTCCTTAACCAAATATTCAGCTGTATCTGCATCTATCTTGTGATTAATAGTAGCAGTAACACCCATATTTAATAAATGTTTGATTAAAGAACTTGCCTGTTCTGCCATTCTATTTGAAAGTTCCTGGATAGATATTACATCAGGAATATTAACATCTCTTATTACTTTTTTTGATTCACTATTTTTTTGGTCTGAAAATTGTAATTTTTTTTCTTTTAATCTAGCTCTTCTTACAGAAGCTAAACTTCTTTCTCTTCCTGAGCTCGTTTCATCTTCTAAAGCTCGCGAAATTGTGAGTTTGTATTCTCTTTTTGATCCAAAATTCTTATTTTTATCAAGATTTTTTTTTCCTTTTTCTTCTTCTAATCCAATATTTTTAATTCTTTTTTTGGCCTTTTGTTCTGCTAGTTTTCTTAGCTCAAAACTTTTATTATTTTGAGGTCTAGTTAAGTTAATGTTTTGGTTTTTTTGGGTCATACTCCCTTCATGTTTTGTGTTTTTATTTGCAAAATTTTTATTGCCAAAACGTGAAGAAAAACCAGAACTTTTGCCTCTATGAACTTTTTTTTCGACTAAAACAGAACGTTTATTTTTTTTATCCGAAAAATCTATTGATTTAGTCTGTTGTTTAATTTTTCCTGTTAATGTTAATTTTTTTTTGAATTTATCCATTATTTGTAAACTATTTCCCTTGCTTTCATTATTAAATCATCAGCTTCATTTTTTGATAATGCAAAATCTTCAAGTAAACCATCTATTCTAATCCTTTCTCCTTTGATTTCATCATACGCGCCGGTAAGTTCATCAGAAGCTAGATCAGCAAATTCTTCTAGTTTTTTTATATTATTTTCACCCAGAGTAACTAACATGCCTGGTGTTAAACCTTTTAAATTCATTAATTTATCTTCTACGCCTAAATCTTTAAGTTTTTTCTCAACTTCTTTTTTTCTTTTTCTAAATATTCTTTTGATCTATCGTTAAGCTCTTTAGCTGTTTCAATATCTATGCCATCAATTTTTGAAATATCTTCTGGTGTCGATTGAGCAATATCTTCTATAGTTCCAAATCCTTCAGAAACAAGTAACTGTCCAAGTGTCTCGTCTAGCTCAAGATTGTTTACAAAATTTTCTGTTCTTTCCTTAAATTCTATCTGTCTTTTTTCAGATTCTTCCTTGTCTGTTAAGATGTCTATTTCAAAATCTAAAAGTTTTGAAGCCAATCTAACATTTTGACCTCTTCTTCCTATTGCTTTACTAAGATTTTCTTCGGTTAAAATGACTTCTATTTTTTTTGAGTCATTATCAATTATAACTTTCTGTATCTCTGCTGGAGAAAGTGCATTGACAACATAAACTGCAGTGTCTTCATTCCAGTGTACAATATCTATTTTTTCACCTTGCAACTCATTTACAACAGCTTGTACTCTACTTCCTCGCATTCCTACACATGCTCCTACGGGGTCTAAAGATGAGTCTTTTGAAAAAACACTGATTTTTGCTCTACTCCCTGGATCTCTTGCTGCAGATTTTACCTCAATTATACCTTCATAAATTTCTGGAACTTCTTGATGAAAAAGTTTCACCATAAAACGCGGATGAGCTCTAGATAAAAAAATTTGTGGACCTTTTATTTCTCTTCTTACATCAACGCAGTAAGCTTTAATTCTATCTCCAGGTTTAATATTTTCCCTAGGTATTAATTCTTCTTTTTTAATTATGCTTTCAGTCCTGCCTAGATCCATTATAACATTTCCAAATTCCAATCTTTTTACTAATCCACTTAGAATTTCGTCTTTTTTATCTTTAAATTCGTTAAATTGTCTCTCTCTTTCAGCCTCTCTTACTCTTTGAGTAATTACCTGCTTTGCGGCTTGAGTAGCTATTCTACCAAATTCAATTGGTGGTAAAATTTCTTTTATCTCATCTCCAACTTTTAAATCTTTATTTGCTTCTTTTTTTATTGCATCTTCAAGAGATATTTCGACATTTAAATTTTCAGGTTTTTCTGTGATTTTTAAAACTCTATATAAATCAATAGATCCAGTTTCCCTATCAACGATTGCTCTTATTTCAGTATCAGAACTATAGCGTGTTTTTGCTGCTTTCTGTATAGCCAACTCCATTGAATTTAATATAAGTTCCTTATCAATGGATTTTTCATTTGCTACGGACTCAGCAATTCTAATTAATTCAAATTTATCCGACCTTTTATTTAACATTTTACCTCCTCCTAAAAAAAAATGGGCTAAAGCCCATTTTGATCTTCTAGGTATTTTAAGTATTATTTAATTTATATTAATGCTTTTTTCAAGTTTTACTTTGTAAAAACTGCAGTTTTATCAGTTTTTTCCCAAGAAAAAGATCCGTCAGATCCAGATTTTCTACCAAAATGACCATATGCTGCTGTGCGCTCATATATAGGTTTATTTAAAGATAACATCTCGCGTATCCCTCTTGGACTTAAATCAAAATTTTCTTTTATTAAATTTTCAACATGTTTAGACTTTTCTTCGTCTCCATCAAAAAGATCAACATATATCGATAATGGTTTTGAAACTCCAATCGCATATGCAAGTTGAATTAAACATTTGTTTGCAATTTTTGATGCGACTACATTTTTAGCTACATACCTTGCTGCATAAGCTGCCGATCTGTCTACTTTACTCGGATCTTTTCCAGAAAAAGCTCCTCCCCCATGAGGTGCTGCGCCACCATAAGTATCTACAATAATTTTTCTTCCTGTTAAACCAGAGTCACCATCAGGACCGCCAATTATAAATTGTCCTGTTGGATTTACATAAAATTCTTCATCTCTTAAATCTGCTAATAAATTTTTTGGGATAGACTTTTCTAAATATGGTCTAACAATTTCTTTAACTTGGGCCTGATTAACTTCAGCAGAGTGTTGCGTTGATATTACCACAGAAGTTACTTTGGTAGGTACACCATTTTCATACTGCATCGTAACTTGACTTTTGGAATCTGGCTCAAGTTTGTTAGCTTTACCATTTTTTCTATCATGTGCCATTAATTCTAAGATTTTATGTGAATAATAAATTGGAGCGGGCATTAAAACCTCTGTCTCGTTACATGCATAGCCAAACATTATACCCTGGTCTCCTGCACCTTCATCTTTATTTCCTTTTGAATCAACACCCATTGCTATATCAGATGACTGAGAATGTAAGTGAACATCAATGTTACAATTTTTCCAATGAAAGCCTTTTTGCTCATACCCAATATCTTTTATACAATTTCTAACTTTATTAATTAAATCATCTTTGTTAATTTCGGGTCCTCTAGTCTCACCAGCTAAAACAACTTTATTTGTAGTTGTTAGTGTTTCGCATGCAACTCTTGAAAAAGGCTCTTTACCTAAGTATGTATCAACAACCATATCAGAGATACGATCGCATACTTTATCTGGATGACCTTCAGAGACAGACTCACTTGTAAATAAATACGATTTTTTACTCATTAGATTTAAAGTTTTTTAAAATTAAAGTTAGCAATATATACAAAAAAATTATTAAAAAAAATATTTTATTTCCATATTTTGAAAATAAAGTTGATTTGTTAAAATACGACGGGAAGTTGTATTCGATTGAGCCTTTTTGATTTTTTTTGAGGATTTTTCTCGGTATACCGTTAGGATCGATTATTGCCGATATTCCCATGTTAGCTGATCTAGCAACAAACACACCTTCTTCAACTGCTCTATATATAGCTTTCGAAAAATGCTGATGTGGTCCTATAGAGTCACCAAACCAAGCATCTTCTGAAATATTTATCACTAAGTCGGGACTCTGATCTTTATTATTTTTTATTTTACCTGAATAAATAATTTCATAACAAATTAACGGTAAAATTATTTTATTTTCAAATGAGTTATCTAAAATTATATTTTCTCTATATTTGCCTGGTGAAAATGAATTATATCCTCTTGTAACTTTTTTAAGCCCAATTTTTGATAAAATAGACTCTAAAGGTAAAAATTCACCAAATGGTACTAGATATTTTTTATTATAAACTGCTAAAATTTCTAATTGGTTATTCAATAAAACCAAACTATTAAAATAATTTGTATTGTTTGATTTTCTAACGAAATTATTAATACCTAAAATAATTAAGTGCTTTTCAGAAAAATGTTTACTAAAAATATTTTTGTATTTTTTAATTTTACTTAAATAAGACTCATAAAATATACCTTCTGGCCAAATAAATAATGTTTTTATATCTTTCTCAGGTTCGCTATGTCTGATCAAATCTTGAAGTAACAAAACTTCATCATTTGATTGAAATTCTTGTAAAGTAAGATTTGGTGATATTACTTTTACTTTTATATTTTCACTAAATTTAAATTTATTTTCTCTGATTTTTGAATAACCGTATAAATAATTAAAAACTAAAAGTATGAAAAAAAAAATAGCTAAAAAAACATTTTTTTTATGAATTTTTTTTTGAAAAAAAAGAAAAGGTAGGGAAAACAAAGTAATTGATATTAAACTAAATGAATATGTACCAATAACTGACAAAATTTGTATTGATTCAGGTGACCACGACCAGGTGTAAGCTACAAGATTCCAGGGAAATCCTGTAAGTATATTTCCTCTTAAAAATTCAAATATTGAAAAAATTGTTGAAAATAATAAAATGAAAAAAATATTTTGTGAAGCGTAAGATCCTACTATAAATGCAACTATTCCTAAAAACAAAGATAAGAATAAAGGAATAAAAATTAAGGCAAAAGGAATTAAATATTTAAAATTATCATCATGTGTTAACGATATAGAAATCCAATAATTTCCAAATAGAAAGAAACCAAAACCAAAAGAACAACCCAGGTAGAAAAAATTAAAATTATTAAAATTTTTTTTTTTTATTAAAAGAATCAAATATAACAAAAATGAAAATGATAAAAAATTCAAAAATGTTAAATTAAATGGTGAAAAAGCAAATATTAATATCGACCCTAGGAAAAATGGATAAATAAATACGATATAAAATTTATTTCTAAAAAAATCAGTCAAATTATTTCAATTTTAAATTATACTAAGAATTTTGTTTTCTACTTTAATCATTTTTAAATAATCACTTTTTTTCACATGATCATAACCAAGTAAATGCAAAAAACCATGAACCCAAACTTTATCAAATTCAGCGATAAAATCTTTTTTTTTTGAGCGTTTTTTTATAATTTCGTAACAAATTGCAATATCTCCTAAATATATATTTTTTTGCTTATTAGTCTTAAAATAACTTTTTTTTGAAAAAGAAGGGAATGATAAAACATCAGTAGGCTTGTTAATTTTTCTAAATTGTTTATTAAGTTTTTTTATATTTAAGGAATTTGTTAAAAGAATTGTGAATATATAATTTTTTTTTTTTAAAAATTCAAAAATATTAGATGTTTTTTTAATTTTTTTGCTTAAATACTTTTTTGGATTATGAATTTTGTTTTGCCAGTATTTGTTATCAACTGCAACATTAATTTTTATCATCACTTTTTTTTTGGTAAGCTTCTACAATTTTTGTAACTAAAGGATGGCGTATTACATCTTGATGGTCAAAATTTATAATCGCAATTTCCTTTATTCCTTTTAATATTTTTTGTGACTCAATTAAACCTGAATTGCTTTTATTTGGAAGGTCAATTTGAGAAGGGTCTCCATTAACGACTAGTTTTGAATTTTCCCCAATTCTAGTTAGAAACATTTTTATTTGTGTCATAGTTGCATTTTGAGCTTCATCTAAAATAGCAAAGGAATTCTTTAAGGTTCTACCTCGCATGAACGCAAGGGGTGCTATTTCTATTTCCCCAGATTCTAATTTTCTTTGAATTTTCTCGTAGTCTAATAAATCATAAAGAGAGTCATACAATGGTCTTAGATATGGGTCTATTTTGTCTTTCATGTCACCGGGTAAAAATCCAAGTTTTTCTCCTGCCTCAACTGCGGGTCTTGACAATATTATTCTTTCAACTTTTTTTTCTAGTAACATTGACAAAGCAGCAGCAACAGCTAAATAAGTTTTTCCTGTACCTGCAGGTCCCAAAGACATAATTATTTGATGAGTTTTTAAAGACTTCACATAATCTCTTTGTCTTTTTGATCTTGGAATCACAGATCTTTTGGGAGTTTTAATAACTTCCTCTAAATGCTGGACTTTAGAATTATTTTTTACATTCTCGACCATGTCATTATTTAATGATGATATTATATCACTATTTTCTATTTTTTTATTAAATTTAAATCTATCTATCAAATACTCTATTGCTTTTTTAACTCTTTCATTAGAAAGTTGTTCACCTTTAATTATAATAGAGTTTCCTCTATAATAAATTTCTGATCCTGATAGCTTTTCTAACTCTCTAAGATTATTATCAAATGCTCCAACAATTTCTTTTAGAATCTCGTTATTAAAAATATTAATATTTATTGAACTATCGTTTGCATAAGTTATTGATGCTTCTTTACCATTTCTATTTTGTTTATCAATTTTTACCAAGTTAAGCTGCCTCAATTTTATTATTTATTTCACTACCAAATAAAGTATTACGATTAGAAGATTCTATTTTAACATTAGTTATACTACCAATCTTACTATTATTTGAGGTAAATATTACTGGTGTCATATGCTTATTTCTACCAAAAAATTTATTTTGATTTGTAATTTTATTTTCTACCAACACTTCACAATGTTTATTTTCAAACTTTTTGTTTTCTTGAATCTGAATGTTGCTAAGTAAATTTTGCAATTTATTAAGTCGTTCTTTATTCTGATTTTTATTATTTAATTTTTTTTCCATCGCTGGAGTACCTGGCCTTGGGCTGAAAATAAATGAATATGAATTTATAAAACCAACCAAATTAACTAAATCGAGCGTCTCGTTAAAATCATCTTCTGTTTCTTCAGGATATCCAACTATAAAATCACTTGAAAATTTTATTTTATTATTGATTTCTTTCAGCTTTTTTATAATTGATAAATAGTACTCTCGTGTATGTTTTCTATTCATTAGTTTTAGAATTTTGTTTGATCCGCTTTGAATAGGCAAGTGCAAAAAGGGCATTAATTTGGTGCACTCGCTATAGCACTTGATTAAATCTTCTGACATATCTTTGGGATGAGAAGTGGTAAATCTAATTCTCTCTAACTTTTTTATTTTATTAAGTGCTATAAGTAAATGTGATAATCTGAAATTCATCTTCGTGTTAGTAAAATTATAAGCATTAACGTTTTGACCTAATAATACAATTTCCTTAGCACCATTATTAACTAAAGTTTCTGCCTCATTTATTATTTGATTAAATGGCCTAGAATATTCTGGTCCACGTGTATAAGGAACTACACAAAAATTACAAAACTTATCACAACCTTCTTGTATTGTTATATAACTTGAAGTTTTATTTACAGAATGACCAATACTTTCTAATTTATCAAATTTATTTACTGTATCAAAATCAGTTAAATTAATTTTTTTGCTTTCTCTATAGTAATTTAAAATTAAATCATTAATTTTATGATATGACTGTGGACCAACTACTATATCTATAAAAGGTTCACGTTTTAACATTTCTTCTGACTCAGCTTGCGCAACACAACCAGAGATAATTACGAGAGGTTTTTTTGAATTTCTAAATTCTTTTTTTATTCTACCAACTTCATCATAAACTTTTTCAGTTGCTTTTTCTCTAATATGGCAGGTATTTAACACTAAACAGTTTGCTTTTTTTTTAAAATCCGTTTTTTCATAACCTATCGTGGAAACTAAATCATAAATACGATTAGAATCATATTCATTCATTTGACATCCATAGGTTTTAATAAATATTTTTTTTGTCAATTTTATTATTTTTTAATTTTAGTTCCGTATAACTCTAATCTGTGATCTACTAGTTTATAGCCTAATTTTTTTGCAACATTTTCTTGAAGTTTTTCTATTTCTTCATTTACAAATTCAATAATTTCTCCACTGTTCACATCTATTAAATGGTCGTGATGTTCTTCAGGTGCCCTCTCATATCTAGCTTTGCCACTTTTAAAATCATGCTTTTCTATTATTCCTGCTTCTTCAAAAAGTTTAACTGTTCTATAAACTGTAGCCACACTAACCTTTGGATCAATTTTAGTTACTCTTTTATGTAATTCATCAACATCAGGATGATCTTTAGCGTCGGACATAACCTCTGCTACTAATTTCCTTTGATCGGTGAGTCTAACACCCTTTTGTGAACAAATTTTTTCAATACTATTCATATCACTAATTTTTTATAAATAAGTCTAAATGATATTAACTTAAATATAAAGGCTTCAAATTATCCTTATCTAAATACTTTGTTTTCTTTAGTTTAACTAATATTTCATAATTTTCCTTTACAAACTCCAATTTAGGAAGATTTATTAATCTTTGATCATAATAATTTTCAGCAATTTTGGGACAAACTATAACATTATTTGAAAGCTTAGATAAAATTTCGTTAATAGTAATCTCTTTTGTTGCAGAAATTAATAAATTATTAAATTGATATGACTTTAAATAATATTTTTCTTTTATTTTAATTAAAGAATATATTGAATTTTTAGAATTATAATATGTAATTGCATACAATAAAAAAGAATTAAAACCATATAGATTTAACTTTTTTGCAATACTAAATCCTTTTGCAACAGAAATAGATGTTCTAATACTAGAAAAACTACCAGGTCCCTGATTAACAAATATTTCTTCTAAATCATCAATTGTAAAATTGTTTTGATTTAAAAAATCCAATATTACCTGTGCCATATGGTCATTTTCATAATTGTCTGTTGAAATAAATTTTTGTATTTTTTTGTTATTAATATTAAAATACAGTGAGGTGCAAAAATTGCTAAAATCAATAGATAAAAAATTCATAATTTTAATTCTCTTTTTAATCTTATTATTATCAAATAAATCAATAAGTGAAATTAATTATAATTTAGATAAAAATAAAGGCATTACTGCTCTTATGTACCACAGATTTGATGAAAATAAATATCCTTCAACCAATATAGAAATAGAAATATTTAAAAAACATATAAGTGAAATCAAACTACTAAATCATAAATTTATACACCCTAATAATTTTAAAAAAAATTTGGAAAATAACGTAGAGAAAGTATTTTTATTAACAATTGATGATGCTTTTACATCTTTTTACAAACATGCTTGGCCAATTTTAAGAAAAGAAAAGATACCATTTATTCTTTTTGTAAATACTGAAACCGTTGGATCAAATGGATATATGAGTTGGGATGAAATTAAAGAAATAAAAAATAGTAACTTAGGTTTAATTGGAAATCACAGTCATACACATGGTTACTTGGTTGAAAAAAATAAAACCGAAATTTTAAAAGACCTAATGAAAGCTGATAAACTTTTCCGAGAAAAAATAAATTTTTCACCGAAATTTTTTTCCTATCCTTTTGGCGAATACAGTGATCAATTTAAAGAAGTCGTTAATGAAATGAAGTTTGAATTTGCATTTGGTCAACATTCTGGAGTAATAGATATTACACACGATAAATTTGAATTACCTAGATATTCAATAAATGAGAAATATGGAAATTTAAAAAGATTTAAAACAATTATAAACACTCTTCCATTTCCACATAAAAAAATTATACCGGAAGACAAATATTTATCTAAAGATAACAATCCTCCAATTGTTGAAATTACTTTCTATCCTGATCTAATTAATATTAAAAATATTAATTGCTTTTCAAATGAGGGTGGAAATTGGCACAAATCTAAGATTCAATTTATAAATGAATACAAAATTAAATTTTTGTTAGAAGATAAATTTGTTGGAGAAAGAGGTAGAATTAATTGTTCTTTAAAAGACAAAGATAGTTCTTGGCGCTGGTTAGGGATACAATTTGTCGTTGGAGAAAAATAGCAACTATAGAGAAACACCTTTTTTAGATTTCGTTGATAACAACTTGGCATTATCAAAATCGGTTAAATCATTTTGTACAATAATTTTTTCTATTATCTTGGTATATTCCCTGCCTGTTGCGGCATAACGATCTAGATGTTTGGTAAGTTCAAGTCCATTTATTTTTTTTTCTTCTTGTCTTAATTTTGCTCTTGCTTCTCTAAATTCCTTATAACCCTTGTGAGTATTAAGATTGTTTTTATACGCCTTAACTGAAGCCCTTAAAATTTGAAATGCCAGAATTTTATGACTTTTGTCTTCGTCCTTATCTATTGGCTCAATACCAGCAGATTTACTCCAAGTCCACTGGCCAAACAATGCATTTCCTTCTAATGCAAATCTAGATGTTCCCCACCCACTTTCTTTAGCTGCCTGTGCGATAGCTATAGATGCTGGAATGATATCCATTCTTGTCTTGAGTTCTGCTAAATCAGAGTCTTCAACTTTGTATTCTTTAAATCTTCTTTTTAACCAAATTCTTTCACCAATTGTATTGAAATTTTTGTTTAAAATTTTAAATAACTTTTTTCTATCCTCTAGTATTTTAGTATTTTCAGCCAAGATTAAAGGTAAAACTATCTGAATAAATAAATTCTTTTTTTGTGATGTATCCCCCAACGATTTGATATCTTTGGGTAGTTTGGTAAAGTATACTGGCTTAACTTGCTGTCCATTACGGATTTTTTTTAGATCATATTCTAAATCAGTAAATAAATTAATCGTGGTTTGGACATTCAGGCTAATTGTATTGTCATTTTCTGGTTTTGTAATTTTCTTTTCTTTATCTTTATCTACTTTTTTATTTTTTTTTACTACTTTTTTGCTGTCCTTATCTATTTGTTTGTATTCTTCTGCAACGTAAGTAAATTTAACTTCATTCACAATTTTTTTAATGTAAGGTCTACTAGTAATAAAACCTGCTAAAAATACAATAAAAAATAGAGACAACCAGACATTGGTGATTGATTTTTCTCTTAATTCCAATTTAGCTATTAATTTGCTATTTAATCTATTTAAAGGAAGTTTTATTTTATTCTTAATTAAAATTAATTCTAACTGAGATGTGGATAATCTTTTTTTTGCATTTGCATAACTTTTAATCTCAACAACTCCATAAACTTTAGCTAAATAGAGTAATTGTTCTCTATAAGATGTAAAATTTTTTTTCATTTATCAGGTATTGCCTCTACAGATTTAACCTCAGGAATATAATGACATAGCAAATTTTGTACTCCCTGCTTTAACGTTAAAACTGAACTGGGACATCCAGAACAGCTCCCTTTAAGTTCTACTTTTACTACTCCATTTTCAAATGATTTAAATTTTATATCGCCGCCATCTCTTGCAACAGCAGGCCTAACTTTACTATCTAAAATTTCATTTATTTTATTTACGGTTTCATTAGATGAATTTTTTTCTGAACTTGAAGTTTTTTTATCTGTCTTTTTTAAAACAACCTCGTTGCCTCTTGAATAATAGTCGTTAATCTCAGCTATAATTCCATGTTTTAAATCATCCCATTGAAAGTTCTTTTCTTTTTTAACGGTAATGAAGTTTTCGCCAAAAAAAACCATGTCGATACCTTTTAATGACAATATACTTTTTGCTAAAGGTACATCTTTATTATCTTGATTATTGCCTTTATTAAATTCAACTGGTCCTATTTCAGAAACTATTTTGCCAGGCAAAAATTTAAGAGTTTCGGGATTTGGAGTGTGTTCAGTTTCAACCATCATAGTTAATTACTATAATACTAAAATAAACTTATCAAGTGAACTTTGTTAGACCTATTAAGTTGTAAATTTCTTTTATATTTTCTTTAGCAATTAAATCTGCTTTATTTGTACCCTTTTTTAGAATTGTTGTTAAATATTTTTCATCTTGCAATAATTTTGTAATTTCTTTTCCTATAGGGCAAATTTTTTCTATTATTGTCTCACTTAAACTACTCTTAAGAGTTGAAAAATTTTTACCTCCAAAATCTTTTAGAACTTTTTCCAAATTAGTTTTGTTTATGCTTGCATATATTGATAATAGGTTTTTTGCTTCGGCTCTATCTTTTAAACCAGAAATTTCAGAAGGAATTGAGTCTGCATCTGTTGTAGCTTTTTTAATTTTTAGATTAATTAAATCTTTATCATCTTTTAAATTAATTCTGCTATAGTCAGAATCGTCTGACTTGCTCATTTTCTTTTTTCCGTTCCTTAAACTCATAACTCTTGGTATATCTTTTGATATTAATGGTTCTACTATTGGAAAAAAATCTTTACATTTAAAATCATTATTAAATTTTTTTGCTATATCTCTTGTTAATTCTAAATGTTGTTTTTGATCTTCGCCTACTGGCACATGGGTGGCTTTGTAAATAAGAATATCGGCTGCCATTAAATTTGGATAAACAAGCAGGCCAACACTAGCATTTTCTTTATTTGATCCGGCCTTTTCTTTAAATTGTGTCATTCGATTCATCCAGCCTATCCTTGAAACACAATTAAAAATCCAGGCTAGTTCGCTATGTGCTGCAACGCTAGCTTGGTTAAATATAATATTTTTTTCTGTACTTAATCCTGATGCAACAAAACTAGCAACCGTTTCTAAAATATTTGATTTTAACTGCTTTGGGTCTTGATGATTTGTTATGGCATGAAGATCGACAACACAGTAGATACATTCAAATTTATTTTGCAAATTAACAAAATTATCTATAGCACCCAGATAATTTCCTAAATGTAAATTTCCAGTTGGTTGAACTCCTGAAAATACTCTTTTTTTTTTCATATGCTAAATTTAATTTAATTTAATTTCTTTAAATTTGAAAGCTCCTGAAAAGTTTGAAATCAAAAAATAAACTATTACACTTATTGTTACTATAATAAATAAGTAAATAGATTTCCAACTTTCATTATAATTAAATTTATCAGAAAATAGGCCTAATAATAAATATAAAATAAAACCCATTACAACCACTGATAATATCATTCTGGGTAATTTATAGATAAAAGTTTTATCAAAACTGTGAAAGTTTCTTTTTCTAATAAAATAATAATGCATAAAAACGTTTATCCAAGATGAAATTGATGTAGCTATCGGTATTATAATAAATCCTATTTTGTTAAAAAAAGAGACACTAATTAAAATATTTATGGCTACAGAAATAATTGATAAATGAAAAGGTAATTTAGTATTATCTCTTGCAAAAAAGAAATTTGAAAAAATTTTTAATATTGAAAAAGCTGGAACTCCAAAGGCAAAAAAGGTTAGGGCAAGAGCTGTATTTTCCACACTAACATCATTAAAAGAACCATATCCAAACAAAGCAGTAATAATTTCATTTGAAGCTAAAAATAATCCTGTAGCAGCAGGTATTGATAAAAACAAACAAAGTTCTATTGCTCTATTTTGTAAGTGGGTTATTTTTTTAACGTTTTGTTTCTTAATATATTTTGAAAGCTGTGGAAGCATAACTGTTCCAACTGCAATACCAGCTATTGCGAGATTAATTTGATAAACTCTATCTGCATAATAAAGATAAGATACAGCACCTGCTTGAAACGAAGCTATAATTGTGCCAACTAGAATATTTATTTGGGTTACGCCAGAGGAAAAAATACTTGGAAGTAATTTATTAAAAAAAAACTTTACTTTCTTATCAAGAATTATTTTTAAACTTAAAAAGGGGGTAAAATTCCTTCTTACAAAAAAAAATAAAATTAATAATTGTAAAAAACCAGATAAAGAAATTGCATAAGACAATACATGTACGTTGGATAAATTTAACCATTTTGAAAAAAATAAAGCTCCTATTAAAATTAAATTTAAAACTATTGGTGCAGCTGCGGCGACGGCAAATTTATTATAAGAATTTAGTATTGCTGAAAAAAAGGATGCTAAACTAATAAACAATAAAAAAGGGAAAGTAATTCTACTCAAATCTATAGCTAAGCTTATTTTTTCAGGATTTGAATAAAATCCTGGTGCTATCAAGTATATAAGTTGTGGCATAAAAATTTCTGCAATAAAGACTAAAAAAAGTAAAATTAAAAAAAGTAAATTAAAAACATTACTTGCAAAGTGGTTAGCTTTTTTTTTGCTTTGGGCTAGCTCACCTGCATAGCTGGGTATAAAGGCTGCATTAAAAGTACCCTCAGCGAATAGTCTTCTGAATGTATTGGGAAGTCTAAATGCTACAAAAAAAACATCTGCAAAAATACTCGTGCCTAAAAAAATTGCTATCAAAATATCCCTGACATAGCCTAGAATTCTGCTTATTAATGTAAAAAAGCTAAATGTAGATGTTGAAGCTATTAAGTTCATCTTGACATGTGAGCCATATTTTTGTGACAATTATAAGATACTTGCTTTTCAAATGAAGAAAAAGTCCAAAATAGAAAGATATACAGACCAAGAAGCACTTGATTACCATAATAGTGGGAAATCAGGAAAGATAGAAATTCTTTCTTCTAAGCCAATGACGAGCAAAAGAGATTTGGCATTAGCATACTCTCCTGGTGTTGCTGCACCAGTCAAAGTAATTGCTGAAAATCCTGACGCTGCATATGACTACACCACTAAAGGTAATTTAGTAGCTGTTATAAGTAATGGGTCTGCAATTTTAGGTTTGGGTAATTTAGGTGCTTTAGCTTCAAAACCTGTCATGGAAGGTAAGGCAGTTTTATTTAAAAGATTTGCTGATATAGATGCGATAGATTTAGAAATTGACTCATCAGACTCAAAAGAAATTATTAATTGTATCTCTAGTTTAGGGAAAAGTTTTGGAGGTATAAATTTAGAAGATATAGCTGCGCCAGATTGTTTTATAATAGAACAAAAATTAAAAGAAAAATTAGACATACCAATATTTCATGATGATCAACATGGAACAGCAATAATAACTCTAGCAGCTCTTATTAATGCTTTGGATATATCTGGAAAATCTATTAAAAATATAAAAATAGTTGTTAATGGTGCTGGTGCGTCAGCCATTGCTTGTACCAATTTATTTAAAAGTAATGGTGTACCTAATGAGAACATAATTATGTTAGATACAAAAGGAGTTTTATACCAAGGAAGAGATAATCTAGATCAATGGAAATCAGCTCATGCAATAGATACAAAATTAAGAACATTAAGTGAGGCAATAAAAGGTGCTGATGTATTTTTGGGGTTATCTGCAAAAAATGTTGTAAGTAAAGAAATGGTAAAATCAATGGCAAAAAATCCTATAATTTTTGCTTGCGCAAATCCAGATCCTGAAATTAAACCTGAAGATGTTCATGAGGTAAGAAGTGATGCAATAGTAGCAACTGGTAGATCTGACTATCCTAACCAGGTAAATAATTTAATTGGGTTTCCATATATTTTTAGAGGCGCATTAGATGTAAGAGCCAAAACTATAAATGAAGAAATGAAAGTAGCAGCCGCACATGCAATTGCAGAACTTGCAAGAGAAAACGTTCCTGATGAAGTAGCGGCCGCAATGGGTGGAGAAAGACCAAAATATGGAAAAGAATACATAATACCATCTACATTTGATCCAAGATTGATTAGTGTAATACCTATATCAGTGGCAAAAGCAGCAATGGAAACAGGTGTAGCTAGAAAAAAAATTGATGATTTAGAATTATATAAAGAACAATTAAGACAAAGGTTAGATCCATCTGTAACAATAATGCAAGGTATTAATTCTCAAATAAAGAAAAATAAAAAAAGAGTAGTATTTGCAGATGGTGAAGATGAAAATACGTTAAAAGCTGCTATAGCTTTTAAAAATAATGGACTTGGACACCCAATATTAATAGCAAAAAAAGAAATTGTTAAAGAAAAGTTAAAGGAAATAGGTTTGGATGAAAATTATAAAATAGAAATAATTAATTCTACAGATAATGATAAAAGAAAGAAATATGCACATTTTCTTTATGAAAAAATGCAAAGAAAAGAAGGTTTATTAGAAAGAGATTGTGATCGTTTAGTTAGAAACGATAGAGTGGTTTGGGGGACTTGCATGGTTTCTTGCGGAGATGCAGATGCAATGGTAAGTGGCAATACAAGACGATATACATCTACTTTGGATAAGGTTAAACGTGTCGTGGATCCGCGGTCAGGAGAAATAATATTTGGTCTAAATATCATGGTAAACAGAGGTAGAACTGTTTTTGTAGCTGATATTACGGTTCATGAGATACCTTCTGCTGATCAGCTCGCTCAAATAGCAATGTCTTGCGCTAGAGTAGCTAGATTATTTGGTTTTGATCCAAAAGTTGCTCTTCTTTCCCATTCAACTTTTGGTACTCCAAAAACTAAAGCAACAAAAAATTTGAGAGAAGCAATTGAAATACTAAAAGAGAAGAAAGTTGATTTTAAATTTGATGGGGAAATGCAACCAGATGTAGCTTTAAACGAAGAATACAAAGAACTTTATCCCTTTTCAGAAATTGTTGGCAATGCAAACGTGCTTGTCATGCCAGGAAAACATAGCGCAGCAATATCTTATAAATTAATGAAAAGCTTGAGTGCTGTAAAAGTGGTGGGCCCTTTATTGGTAGGCTTGGGAGAGGCAATTGAAATAGCACCACTTAGATCATCAACAAGTGATATTTTAAATTTAGCTTCAGTTGCAGCGTATTCTTCTGAAATAATTGATTATAAAAAGAATAGAAAAAATTAGTTAATTTTTTTGCCTACTTAATTCTGAAACCAAAATTATACTAGGAATAACATCTTTAACATATGCAATTTGTTTACTTTCTTTCATAATTTCATCAACTTCATTTTTATCTTTCGCAATTCCAAATATGTAAATTTTTTGGTTTATAGTATCTAAATTAAAATTTGCTGCTGATATTTCTTTGTTGAGGATAAATGCAGCTCTTAATTGGGTCGTAATTAAAACGTCTTTAGCTGAGTTTTTAAATGAAAAATTTCCTTTTATTCTTATGTTATTTTTAACTGATCTGGCACCGTCAGTTTCCCACGCTATTTTTGTAATTTTTAATTTTTCTTCAGGTTCATTTACCTTACCACTTAAATAAATTCTTCCATCTAATACTTTCGTAGAAACACTTAAGATATATTTTTTGTCAATTAGCGCTAACCTAGTGCTTATACTTTTTTGCATAATAGAGTCATCAATTTGTGTTCCTAATGTTCTTGGATCTATAGCAACACTAACCCCCGAACCAAAAACTCCAATTGAAGAAGATCCTACACACCCACTTAAAAAAATGGCTATTAAAAAGAAGTAAAAATAATTTATTTTAATTTTTTGATTATGGTTAAACATGTTTTATATATTGCGTTTTTTGGCAAATTTTCTGTTTTTGATACAATTTCAACAACATCTTTGGTACTGTACTTTTTTAATAAATTTTTTATTTTAATTTTAACTGATTCGTCGATTTTCTTTGAATTATTTTTTTCAACTTTTCTGTTGGAAATTACTATTGTAAATTCTCCTTTTACATCATTATCAAATGATTTGATGTCTTTAATATTACCTCTATAAAAACTTTCAAACTTTTTTGTCATTTCCTTGGCTATTAAAATTTTTCTTTCTTGAAAAAACTTTTTAAAATAACTTAAATAATTATTGACTGAATTAGTTGGTGCAAAAAAAACTATTGAAAAATTTAAATTACTAAGCTCTTGTAACACTTTATTTATTTCATTTTTTTTTTTAGGTAAAAAGCCATAAAATAAATACTTTTCATCGAAACCTGAAATGCTTACAGCAGAATTAACTGCTGAAGGTCCTGGGATTGGTATTACATCTATATTATTGTTTAAACAGCTGTTAACAACTATTTGCCCAGGATCAGATATTGATGGTGTTCCGGCGTCAGAAATTAATGAAACAATTTTTCCTTCTTTAATAGTTTGAATTATTTTTTCAGAAACTTTTTTTTCAATAAATTTATGACAAGGATAAAGGCTTTTGTTTATTTTATAGTGATTCAACAATTTAAGAGATCTTCTTGTATCTTCACAAAATATAGCATGGGATTCATTTAAAACCTTGAGTGCCCTACTAGATATATCTTCTAAGTTGCCAATCGGTGTAGAAACTATATAAAGACCTGGGTTTA
>CABZZR010000008.1 GCA_902530215.1 uncultured Pelagibacteraceae bacterium | reverse complement strand
TTTCTTTTTTGCCTTGCTATTTTTTTTTTGTTGTTCGTATTTATATTTTCCAATATCTATAATTTTGCATACTGGTGGATTGGCCTTGGGAGATATTTCTACTAAATCAAGTCCTTCGTCTTTAGCAATTTCAATTGCAGATTTAGTTTGCATAACACCTAAGTTATTACCGTCACTGCTAATTACCTGAACTTCTTTTGCAAAAATTCTATGGTTGGCTCTCGGACCTTGCCACTTTGTTTTTCTTTGAAAATAATTTTTTTTTGGATATTCCACTTATATAAAAGGATATTTATTTTGAGAAGATATTAGTTGAATAGCCTGATCAATTTTTAAGGTTTCTTGTTTTTCAACTCCTAATTTTCTTATTGTTACTGAATTAGTTTTCAATTCTTTTTCTCCGCATATAACCAATAAAGGCACTTTGGATAAAGAATGCTCTCTTATTTTAAAATTTATTTTATGATTTTTTAAATCCACTGACGTAAATATACCTGCTTTCCTGAATTGTTCAAATAACTTTTTAGCATAATCGTCAAATTCGGATGATATAGGTAATATCGCTACTTGAACTGGCGATATCCATAAAGGCAACTTACCCGCATAGTGTTCGATTAGTATTCCAATAAATCTTTCTAGAGAACCAAATAAAGCCCTATGTAACATAACTGGAATTTTTTTTGTTCCATCTTTATCAACAAAAGCTGCGCCGAGCCTACCAGGTAAATTTAGATCTACTTGTAAAGTACCACATTGCCAATCTCTTCCTATAGCATCTCTCAGAACAAAATCAATTTTTGGACCATAAAAAGCTCCGTCTCCTTTATTAATTTTATATTCAAGTTTAGTAAGCTTTATAGCATTTAATAAAGCTGCTTCTGCTTTATCCCAAATCATATCGCTTCCTACTCTTTTATCAGGTCTATCAGAAAAGTTTAAAATAACTTTTTCAAAACCTAATTCTTTATAAATTTCTAATATTAAATTTGTAACATTAATACACTCTTCTTTAATTTGATCTTCTGTACAAAAAATATGCGCATCATCTTGGGTAAATGCGCGAACTCTAAGCAATCCATGTAAAGCACCTGAAGGTTCATAGCGGTGTACTTTACCAAATTCAGAAAGTTTTAAAGGTAAATCTCTATAACTTTTTAATCCTTGATTAAAAACTTGAACACATCCTGGACAATTCATGGGTTTTATAGCAAAAATTTTTTCGTCTGGCGTGGTAGTTGTAAACATATGCTCACCAAATTTTTCCCAGTGTCCTGACTTTTCCCATAGAGATTTATCTAATATTTCAGGAGTATTTATTTCTTTATATCCAGCACGATTTTGTTTTTCTCTCATATAAGAAATTAAAGATTGAAACAAACGCCAACCTTTTTCGTGCCAAAACACTGATCCTGGACTTTCTTCCCTGAAGTGAAATAAATCCATTTCTTTACCAAGTTTTCTATGATCTCTTTTTTCTGCCTCCTCAAGTCGTTTTAAATATTCATCAAGTTCTTTTTGAGATGGCCATGACGTTCCATAAATTCTTTGTAGCATTTCATTATTAGAATCACCTCTCCAATAAGCACCGGATACTTTTGTAAGTTTAAAATATTTTCCAATTTTTCCAGTAGATGTAAGATGAGGACCCCTACAAAGATCATACCATTTTCCATGATAGTATACTGAAACATCCTCATTTTGTGGTATGCTGTCAACGAGTTCAGCTTTATAATTTTCTCCAATTTTCTTGTAGTGATCTTTGGCTTTTTTTCTTTCCCAAACTTCTCTTTTTGTGGGCTCATCTTTATCAACAATTTCTTTCATCTTTTTTTCAATTTTTTCTAGATCTTGTGGAGTAAAAGGATCTTTTCTAGAAAAGTCGTAATAAAAACCATCTTTAATCGCTGGGCCAATAGCAATTTTTGTTCCAGGAAATAGTTCTTGAACTGCCATTGCCATAATATGCGTCGTATCATGTCTCATAGCATCTAAACCTTCATCATCTTTAGAAGTAATAATTTTCACTTCAGAATTTTTTTCTATTTGATAACTTAGATCTTTTAACTCTCCATCAACTTTCATTATTAGAGCACTTTTTTCTAAAGTTTTGCTAATTTTTTTGGATATTTCAAAACCATCAATTTTTTTTGAAAATGGAATTTTTTTACCGTCTGGTAATTTAATATCTGGCATGGACTTAATTATATTTTAACAATTTTTTGTATTCTGAAAAAGTTGAGTTACACATTTTTTCAACATCAAATTTTTTTAATACGTTTTTTCTACCTTCAGAACCCATAGATTGCAACGTATTATTATCTAATGTCATAACTTTTTTTATAGTATCAGCTAAGCTTTGAGCGTTGCCGCTTTCAAAGAAAAAACCAGTTTTGTCATTAACCACGGTTTCCTTTGATCCTCCTATGTTGCTGGCTATAATTATTTTGCCCATTGATTGAGCTTCTACGGAAATCCTGCCAAAAGCTTCTGGCTCAATTGAAGCTGAAACTATTAAATCTACAGCTTTATAGGCAACTGGCATTTCACTACAATGACTGATAAATTTTATTTTCTTACTAAGTCTATATTGTTGAACAAGAGCTTCTAATTTTTTTCTATATATTTTTCTACCTTGATCACTTCCTAAAATTATTCCATTAAAAGGAACTGTGTCTGATGAACTTAATATGTTTAAAGCTTCTATAAAGACTGATTGACCCTTCCAATTAGTAAGCCTACCAGGCATTAATATGTTATAATTATTTTGATCTAATTTCCATTGGTCCATAAAAACACTTACCTTATTTTGATCAACACGTTTTGAATTAAAATATTCTGTATTTATACCTCTAAATATTACTAACACCTTTCTTTTTTCATTTTCAAAAAACTTTTTATAATTATTTTGAAGATGTGAAAAAATGAAATTAGATCCTGCTATCACTAGATTTGATCTGACCATTATTGAATTATAAAATTTTTTTAAATTTGATTTGAAATTATATGTGCCATGAAAAGTAGTTACAAATTTTCTTCTAGTTATTTTTGTTGCAAATAAACACGACCAAGCAGGCGCTCTACTTCTGGCATGAACTAAATTTATATTTAAAATTAAAATTATAAAAGTTATTATTATAAAATTAATCAAAATAAATAATGGATTCTTTAAATGTACTGGTAATCTGATAACTTTAACCTTGTCTTTTTTAATATAACTTAAAAGTTTACCGCCACTTGTTATTATGTAGGATTTACATTCTTGTTCAGCTAGATAATGCGCCAAATCATAGCAGCCAGTTTCTGCTCCGCCAAAATCTAATCTAGGTATAACCTGTAAAACTTTAATTTTGGATTTCATAAGATTCAAATTATAATATCATTAATGACAAACAAAAGGTTTAAATATTTTTTTTTAAATAAAACAATTAAATTGCGATACCAGTCATTAAATTTGTCAAAAAAATTAGTAGTAGTTTTTTTTCATGGCTTTATGTCAGATATTACGGGACAAAAACCCATTAAAATTAGAAGATTTTGTAAAAGTAAAAAAATCGGTTTTTTAACATTTGAATATTCGGGACATGGAAAATCATCTGGAAATTTTACCAACGGAAATATATCAAGATGGACTAGCGATGCGAAGCAATTAATAAAAAAAAAAATAGGTAAAAACAAAAAATTGATTTTAATAGGATCGAGTATGGGAAGTTGGATAGCATTAAATTTATTTCCCTTTTTTAAAAAACAAATTGTTGGATTTATAGGCATAGCTTCTGCGCCAGAATTTTTAGAAAAATTAATTTGGAATAAATTTAATAAAAAAATTAAAAAAATATTAATGAAAAAAAAGATTTATAATGTTGAAAATGGGGGTTACACATATCCAATAACTAAACAACTCATCGTAAATGGTAGAAAAAATAAAATTTTTAAAAATAAAATTAATATTGGTTTACCTATTGTACTATTTCATGGCTTAAAAGATGAAGTAGTACCATTATCCTTTTCTAAAAAAATTTTGAAAATGTGCAACAGATCAAAAGGTAAATTAATAAAAATTCAAAACGGTGATCACAGCCTTTCTAAAAATAGAGACTTAAAAAAAATATGTAAAGAGTTAGATAATATGATCAATTATGTTATCTAATCCTTCTTTATATGTAGAAAATTTTAAGTCGTAATTAAAAAACTTTTTCATTTTATTGTTATCTACTTTTTTTGACTCTCTATAAAAATCTTTTAAAGTTTCATTTTGTAAATCATCTACTTTAATTTTACTTGGTTTATTAATTTTAAGTAATTGTGAAGCGTATGTTACAACCTCTTCATTAGAACAAGGGTAATTATCTGATATGTTATAAACTTCACCGGGCTTAAATTTATTTAAAGATAGAGTCAGTATTTCTGAAATATCCTCTACATGTATTCTAGAAAAAAAATTATTTTTTTTTTCTACGATTTTATAATCTCCTGTTTGAAGTTTATTAATTATATTATTTTCTTTTGAATAAATTCCAGATAAACGAAAAATTTGTATTTTTAATAAAAATTTTTTATAAAAATTTAGCCATTCATTTTCTGCAACAAACCTTGATTTACCCTTGGAGGATAAGGGATTTGGATCAGTATTTTCGTTAACCCATTCTCCTTTTTTATCACCATAAACATTTGTGGCAGATAAATATGTAACCCAATCAAAATTTTTATTTTTAAAATATTTTCCAAAATTTTTTAAAACTAAATCATTTTTATTTTTAGGTGGAATTGAAATTAAAACTTTTTTTGATGACTGCAAGTCATTTATTAAATCTATATCAAAATTATTATCAGAAAAAAAATAGGATTTATATTTAAAATTATTAATCTTTTTTGTTTCTGTTTTTTTAGTATTTGTCGTAATAAGTTCACTCAAAGAATTTTTATCTAAAAGGTTATTCACAAAATATTTTGCTACCTGCCCAAATCCAAAACAAAATAGTTTAAATTTTTTTCCCATCTTAATTTAAATAGCTTTTGAAATTTTAATATTATTTGATAAAGGGTGTGATAATTTATCAAGCATCTCTTTTGGACATACTTGGATAAATTTTTTTATACTATCGTCAAAATCTTTTAAAATCTTTTCTGCAATTTGTGAATTAGTTTCTTTATAATGCTCTTCGATTAAGCTTTTTAAATAATTTTTCCAATAATTAGTTTCAGGTTTTTGCCACACTACTGAGGCAGCATTAACATAATTTTCAAATTCATTTGTAGGATCATAAATAAATGCCATGCCGCCTGTCATCCCAGCCGCAAAATTATCTCCGACCTTTCCTAAAATAACTACATTTCCGCCAGTCATGTATTCACAACCATTTGAGTCACATCCTTCTATCACTGCCTCTGCTCCAGAATTTCTTACAGCAAATCTCTCACCAGATTGTCCTGCTGCAAATAATTTTCCAGAAGTAGCTCCGTAAAGTACGGTATTACCAATAATAGTATTTTCATCGCTTTTGATTTTACTGTTTAATGGAGGCCTTATAACAATAGTTGCCCCAGAAAGTCCTTTGCCCACATAATCGTTTGAGTCACCATTAACTTTTAATTTTAAACCTTTAATTCCAAATGCACCTAACGACTGACCTGCTGATCCAGATAAATTAATTAAAATATGATCCTTATTTAAATAATCATCTCCAAATTTTTTATAAAGATAATGTGACAGTCTAGTACCTACTGCTCTATCAACATTTTTAATTTTATAATTTAATTCAATTTTATTATTAATATTATTTAAATTATCTATATCTTTATAAATTTTTTCATCTAGAGTAGGTGAAACACTATTTATTAAATTTTCAGCACAATATCTTTTATTTTTTCCGGGATCAGCCTGGATCAGTAATGGACTTAGATCTAAATCATCCAAATTTGAAGTTCCTCTACTTATTTGTTTTAGAAGGTCAGATCTACCAATTATTTCATTTAAATTTTTAAAGCCCAAACTTGCCAATATTTCTCTTACTTCTTCAGCAATGAAGTTAAACAAATTTACTACTTTTTCTGGTGTTCCTGTAAACTTATCTCTTAAACTTTTTTCCTGTGTACACACTCCTACGGGACAAGTATTAGAATGACATTGTCTAACCATTATACAACCCATTGCAACCAAGGAAGCTGTTCCGATACCAAATTCTTCTGCTCCCATCATTGCTGCCATTACGACATCTCTGCCAGTCTTAATTCCTCCGTCTGTCCTCAATGTAACGTTATGTCTTAGCATATTTAATGTCAAAATTTGATTTACTTCGGTAAGGCCCATTTCCCAAGGAACACCAACATATTTAACACTTGTTTGAGGGCTTGCACCAGTACCGCCAGAATGGCCTGAGATTAAAATTACATCTGCTTTTGCTTTAGCTACACCAGCAGCTATTGTACCAACTCCAGATGACGCAACGAGCTTAACACCAACTCTAGCGTTAGGGTTGGCTTGTTTAAGGTCATAAATTAATTGAGCTAAATCTTCAATTGAGTAAATATCATGATGAGGAGGAGGTGATATTAAGGTAACTCCAGGTGTGGAATATCTAAGCTTAGCTATTTCTTTTGAAACCTTAAAACCAGGTAACTGACCACCTTCGCCAGGCTTAGCACCTTGAGCAATTTTTATCTCAATTTCTCTACAATTATTAAGATATTGGACAGTTACTCCAAATCTTGCTGATGCTATCTGTTTTACTTTAGAATTAGCACTATCTCCGTTTGCCATTTTTACAAATCTTTTAGGATCTTCTCCTCCTTCACCACTACAAGAAGAAGCACCTATTCTATTCATTGCTACTGCAAGAGTTTCATGAGCTTCCGCAGACAAAGCTCCATGTGACATGCTACCGCTTCCAAATCTTTTTCTAATGTTTTCTATTGATTCAACTTCTTTTAGATCAATCGATTTATTTAATTTTTTAAAATCTAGAAGATCTCTTAAATTAATTGTGGGCAAACTATAAATACCTTGTGCATATTTTTTGTAAGATTCATAAGAATTATTGTTAACAGAATGTTGTAATAAATGTATTAATTGACCTTGATACTGATGTGTTTCCCCATTTTTTCTGAACTTATAAAGACCACCAATAGGAAGAATAGATATATTTTTTTGAAATGCTTTTTTATGAAGTTCTTTTATTTTTTTCTCAATTCCATTAATCCCGATGCCAGATATTCGAGAGACCATTCCGGGAAAATATTCTGTTACAAGAGATCTGCTTAAGCCTAATGCTTCAAAATTACATCCACCTCTATAGGCACTCAGAACTGAAATGCCCATTTTAGACATTATCTTTAATAATCCATTATCAATTGATTTTATATATCTTTTTACACATTCCTCAAAGGTTAATTTTCCAAATAATTTTTTTTCATACCTTTGATTTATTGAGTCGATTGCCAAATATGGATTAATTGTAGTTGCGCCTACTCCTAATAATACTGCCAATGAATGGGTATCTAAAGCTTCTGATGTTTGTACATTTATAGAGGCAAAACTTCTTATGCCTAAGTCAATAAGTTTAGAATTTATCGCTCCTATAGCCAGAATCATAGGTACTGAAGCCCTATTTTCATTAATTGATTTGTCACTTAAAATTAAATGTTTAGAACCTTGTCTAACTGCTATTTCGGCCTCATTGCAAAGTTCGTTTAATCTTTTTTTTAATTTTCCATTTATATCAAAACTACAATCTAAAATTTTTATATTATCTTTAAATAAATAGGTAAATTTATCAAATTGAGAGTTAGATAATATTGGAGTTTCAAGAACATAAATATTTTCTTCAGTTAAATTTTCGAAATCTAAAATATTTCCCAAATTTCCAAAACGAGTTCTTAAACTCATCACCTCATTTTCTCTTAAAGAATCAATTGGTGGATTTGTTACTTGACTAAAATTTTGTCTAAAAAAGTGTGATAACGGACGATAATGATCTGATAATACAGCTGTAGGAGTGTCATCACCCATAGAACCTACGGCTTCTTTTGCATCTTCGACCATTGGATGCAAAATCATTTCAAGATCCTCAATACTTAATCCTGAAACAAGTTGTCTTCTTCTTAACTCATCGCCATGAAATATAAATTTTTCTTTTGAAATATCAAACTTCTTATCTAGATCTATTATTTGTTTATTGTATTTTTTATAATCTTTTGAAATTTTATTTTTTATACTTTTATTATCATAGACTTGCCCTTTGTTTAAATCTACTCCAATAACTTGACCGGGGCCTAGTCTTCCTTTGAATACAATTTTTTCATCAGGTATTTGCACCATGCCAGTTTCAGATCCGGCAAATAATAATTTATCTGTTGACACGGTATATCTTAAAGGACGCAATCCATTTCTGTCAGCAGCCGCAATAATCCATTTTCCGTCTGTAGCTGAAATTGCTGCGGGCCCATCCCAAGGTTCAATTACACTGTTAAGGAAATTAAATAATTGTTGATGAGTTTTAGGAACGGTTTTTCTTCTTTTTGACCAAGCATCAGGTATAAGCATTAATTTTGCAAGTGGAACAGATTTTCCTGATCTAACGAGTAGTTCAAATACATTATCTAATGCTGCTGAGTCTGAGTTGCCCATCGTTATAACTGGTTTTAATGAATCAACTTCTTCAAAAAGTTTGCTGTTCATATCTTGCTCGTGAATCTTCATCCAATTAATATTGCCTTTTAAAGTATTTATTTCTCCATTATGAGCTAATGTTCTAAAAGGCTGCGCTAAATCCCAACTTGGAAAAGTATTTGTTGAATATCTCTGGTGAAAAATTGCAAATCTTGAAATAAATCTTTTATCCATTAAATCTGGGTAAAATTCAGAAAGCGCCTCTGCCAAAAACATTCCTTTATAAATAATTGATCTTGAACTAAAAGAACAAATATAAAAATCTTTTAACTTTAAATGGAATGCTTGTTTTTCAATTTTTTTTCTTACTACAAATAAATCTCGCTCTAAATCATCATCCTTTAGATTAATATCGTTAGATTTAAAAATTAATTGAACTATTTCAGGTCTGTTACTTTCGGCCTTAAATCCAAGCACTTTAGTATTTACAGGAACCTGTCTCCACCTATAAATATAATAGTTTCTTCTTAAAAGTTCATTTTCAATTAAAGTTTTACATTTTTCCTGGTTTGCATAGTCATTTCTGGGTAAAAAAATCATTCCTACACAAATCGTTCCCTCATTGTGTTTTCTTCCAGCATTTTCAATTCTTTCTACAAAAAAATTTTGTGGAATCTCTAGATGAATGCCAGCTCCATCGCCTGTTTTTCCGTCTGCATCAACTGCTCCACGGTGCCATACTGCTTTTAAGGCTTGTATTCCGTATTCAACAACTTTTCTTGATTTCTTGCAGTCTGTAGAAGCTACGAAACCAACGCCACAAGCATCATGTTCATAATTAGAGCTATATACATGTCCTTTGCTGAGTTTTTTTAGATTTTTTTTATATAATTTCATTTTAAATTAAGCTGCATTTATTTTATTAACTTTTTTATTTTCTAAATATTTCTGAATTGATTTTGCTGCATCTCTTCCATCTCTAATTGCCCATACCACTAAAGATGCACCACGTACTATATCTCCTGCCGCAAAGATACCATTAATACTTGTTTCCATAGTTTTAAAGTTAATTTTAATTGTCCCCCACTGAGAAACTGATAGTTTTGAATTGTTAAACAATTTAGGCAAATTTTCTGGATCAAATCCTAGTGCTTTAATCGCCATATCAGTTTTAATTTCAAAGCTTGAATTTGGAATAATTTCAGGTTTTTTTCTACCTGAAGAATCTGGTTTACCAAGTTTCATTTTATCTACAATCATTGATGAAATTTTTTCGCTTCCAAGGAATTTTTTTGGATTAGTCTGCCAAATAAATTCGACCCCTTCTTCTTCAGCATTTAATACTTCTCTTGCTGAACCAGGCATATTCTCTCTATCTCTTCTATATAAACATTTAACTGACTTAGCATTTTGTCTCACTGCAGTTCTAACACAGTCCATTGCAGTATCACCTCCACCGATTACAACAACATTTTTATTTTCTGCGTTTAAAACGCCATTTTCAAATTCCTCAACTTTATCTCCTAGACCTTTTCTATTTGATGCTGTTAAAAATGTCATAGCTGGAAAAATATTTGCTAAATTTTTGCCTGGTAAATCAACTTCTCTAGCTTTATAAACTCCTGTAGCAATTAATATTGCATCATGCTTTTCTTTTAATTCTTCTAATGAAATATCTCTACCTACTTCTATATTTTGTTTAAAAATAATACCGCTCTCTTTTAAATTATTAGTTCTTCTTTCTACAACAAATTTTTCTAATTTAAAATTCGGAATACCATAAATAAGTAAACCTCCGGGGCGATCGTAACGGTCATAAATTGTAATTTCATATCCTATTTTTCTTAACTCTTCAGCGCACGCTAAACCTGCTGGGCCAGAACCAATAATGCCAATCGATTCACTTTGTTTTTTTTTAAGTTGAATGGGTTTTATCCACCCTTTGTCCCAAGCTAGATCTGTAATATATTTTTCAACCGAACCAATGGTAACTGTCCCATGTCCTGATTGTTCAATTACACAATTACCCTCGCACAAACGATCTTGAGGACATATCCTTCCACAAATTTCTGGCATATTGTTTGTGCTATGAGCAAGTTCGCTGGCCTCTTGTAATCTACCTTCAGCAGTTAACTTTAGCCAATCAGGTATATTATTATGCAATGGGCAATGTATTTGACAGAAGGGCACTCCACATTGTGAACACCGACTTGACTGTTCCTTTGCTTTATCATTTATGAACTGATCATAAATTTCTTTAAAATCATCTACTCTTTTTGAAACTTTCCTTTTATTTGGTGTTTCTTGATCAAGTTTTACAAATTTTAACATTTTATCTGTCATAAAAACTAATATTTATATCAATATATACAATGCTAAAAGCATTTTTGGGTCATAATAATTGACCTAAATATACAAAAAACCAATAAATTAGTGATTTTTTTTTGCATATCTGCTATGCAATGTAATTCTAATGCTATCTACTATCGAAATATTAATATTGTCTTTAGTTCAGGGCGTATTTGAGTTTTTACCCGTTAGTTCTTCTGCACACCTTTTGCTTATATCTAAATATTTTAAATTCAATAATAACAGCATTTTGATAGATTTGTGCCTGCACCTAGGATCTCTAATTGCAATTGTATTTTATTTTAGAAAAGATTTATTTAATTTTATAAAAAATAAAAATTTTTTAATTAAAATTCTTATAGCAACTATTCCTATAATTATAGTTGGATACATACTTTACGAAACAGGTTTAATAAATCATTTGAGAAATATTAAGATAATAGCTTGGATGAGCTTAATTTTTGGTATTATACTTTATTTGAGTGATAAAACAAAAATTAAAAAAAAAATTAAGTTAAATTTTTCAAATAAAGATGCGATTTTTTTTGGAGTGCTACAAACTTTATCTTTGATACCCGGAGTTAGTAGATCTGGAATTACAATAACTTCAGGTAGAATGCTAGGCTTTAGTAGATTTGAGTCAGCAAAAATTTCTTTTTTTTTATCAATACCAACTTTATTTGCAGCAAGTAGTCTGGCAATATTTGATATCTATAAAGAAGGAAGTCCTGATTTAAATTTTTTAGCTTTAATATCTATTATCTTTTCAGCTTTTTTTTCTTATTTAACAATAGTTTTTTTCTTAAATTTTATAAAGAAATTCAGTTTAAATATTTTTATTATTTATAGAATTATCTTTTCTTTATTTTTATTGGGAATAATTTATTTATAACTTTTAATATAAATTGGAGCAAGCTGTGACAATAAAACTCCTATAAGAATTAATATGCATCCAACTATATTATTTAATCCTAATAGTTGTCCCAAAATCATCCAGGCTGCTATGGCTGCTACGACACCTTCTAAAGACATGACTATTGCTGCTGGTGCAGCTGTAATATTTTTTTGTCCAAAAATTTGTAATGCAAATGCAGCACCTCCAGACAAAATTCCTGCATACAGAATTTCTATAGTCTCTAATTTTATTTTGGAAAAATCTATTTCTTCAAAAACAAATACTAATATAAAAGAAAATAATGATACTATTAAATTTTGTATTAGAGCTATAAAAAATGGTAAATCAAATAATTCTATTATTTTACCTATATAAATGATATGCAATGCCCAAAAAAGTGCACCTATTATAACTAAAGTATCTCCAAATCGAATTGAAGCGTTGCTCATATCACTTAAAAAGTAACCCCCAAACAAACAGGCTAATACTGAGGGCCATATTGACCAATGTAATTTTTGAGAAAATAAAAAATAAACAATTATGGGAACCATAGGTACATAAAAAATGGTAAAAAAAGCTGAATTAGCTACATCTGTATAAAGGAGTGATACCTGCTGAAATATACAACCAAGAAATAAAAAAGTGCCAACAGGAATTATTAGTCTTAAAAAAATTTTTTCATTAAATTTTATCTGATCTTTTATTTTTTTCTTTTCAAATAGTATAACAAAAGGCAAAACAGCCAAAAATCCTACAAAAAATCTCGTAGCATTGAACGTAAAAGGTCCAATGTTATCCATGCCTGTATCTTGCGCTATAAAAGTAGTACCCCATATTAAAGTGCAAATAATTAAACAAATTAACGATACAGTTTTTTTCATTAGATAATATTTATACGGCTAACTTATAAGCAAAATCTTTACCAAGACTTTCTTTTAAATGTGCACAAAAACGTGCTCCTTCTGCTCCATCTATTACCCTATGATCATACGAAAGCGAAATAGGTAGAATTATTCTGTTTTCATACTCATTATTATTAAATATTCTCTTATTTGTAGATTTCCCAACTCCAAGTATAGCTACTTCGGGTTGATTGATTATAGGAGTGAAAAAACTTCCTCCTATACTACCCAAACTTGAAATCGTAATTGATCCCCCAAAAAATTCTTTTTTATCAATTTTAAGTTCTTTACAAAGCTCGGTTACCTGTTTTAGCTCTTTTGCAATTTTTGTAATGTCTTTAGTATCAACATTTCTAATTTTTGGAACCATAAGTCCATGAGGCGTATCAACTGCAACACCTATATGAAAATATTTTTTATAAATAATATTCTCCTTTTTTAAATCTAATGAGGAATTAAAGTTAGGATAATCTGTAAGAGCTTTAACTACAGCTCTCATAATAAATGCCAAAGGAGTAATAGAAATTTTTTCTCCAGTATATAAATCTCTTAAAGATTTTCTGAAATTCTCCATTTCTGTAATGTCAACTTCATCGTGCTGAGTGACATGTGGTATCTCACTCCACGACTTTTCTAAAATTGGACCAGCAATTTTTTTAATTCTTGGTATTTTTTTGATATAGACTTCACCAAACTCTGAATGATCATAACCATGGGATGGCTCAATTTGTTTATTTTGATTTTTAGATACAATTTTATCCTTGATATACAATTTAATATCATCTTCGGTTACTCTTCCCAATCTTTCTGTACCTTTGATTCTGCTAATCTCAGTACCAAATTCTCTAGCCAATTTTCTTGCTTTTGGACTTGCACTTATAATTTTATTTTTACTAGTCATCATCTACTCTAAAGTTGGCATTGGTTTGTCTTTATCAATATTATATTTTTTAATTGCTTTTTCTGCATATTTTGAGGGAATAAGCTGCTCTTTTGCTAAAGCACTTAAGGCATAAGTTACAATATGCTCTTTATCAACTTCAAAAAAATTCCTTAATTTTTTTCTACTATCACTTCTTCCATATCCATCTGTTCCTAATGAATAAAATGATTTGGATATATATGGTCTAATTTGATCCGAATATGCTCTGATATAATCTGAGGCGGCTATGATTGGCCCTTCTCTTTTTTCTAAACATTTTTGTATGTACGATTTTTCTGGTTTGTCTGTTGGATTAAGAAGATTTTTTCGCTCTATTTCCATGCCATCTTTTCTCAACTCATTAAAACTTGTAACGCTCCAAATATCACTATCTATATCATATTCTTTACTTAAAATTTCTGAAGCGGCAATCATTTCTCTTAAAATTGCTCCACACCCCATTAATTGTATTTTAATTCTACCTTTATTATTAATTTCTTTAAATAAATACATTCCTTTTAAAATTCCATTTTTACAATCATCTTTTATTTTAGGATGTTTATAATTTTCATTCATTACGGTTATGTAATAAAAAATATTTTCTTGATTATCATGCATTCTTTTTAATCCTTCGCGCATTATAACAGCAAGTTCATAGGAAAATGTTGGATCATAACTCACACAATTGGGAATCATTGAGGCAAGTAAGTGGCTATGACCATCTTGGTGTTGTAAACCCTCGCCTGCTAAAGTAGTTCTGCCTGAAGTAGCTCCAATAAGAAACCCTCTGGCCTGAGAGTCTCCGGCGGCCCATGCTAAATCCATTACCCTTTGAAATCCGAACATTGAGTAAAAAATATATATTGGTATCATTTCTAAATCGTGATTAGTATAAGATGTGCCTGCAGCAATCCATGAAGACATAGCCCCGGATTCTGTTATGCCCTCTTGCAACACTTGGCCCTTTCTATCCTCTTTGTATGTGCTTAACTGCTCAGAATCTACTGGCTCATATTTTTGTCCCTCATGTGCATAAATACCTATTTTTTGAAAAAATCCTTCCATTCCAAATGTTCTAGCCTCATCAGGGATTATTGGAACTAGACGTGATGAAATATTTTTGTCTCTTAATAAATTAGTAAGCATTCTTACTAAGGCCATAGTAGTAGACATTTCGCGATCAGCAGAAGATTGTAGCATGTTTTCAAAAATATCTTTTGATGGCTTTTTTATTGGTTTTGCAAAAGAAGATCTTTCGGGTAAATATCCTCCCAATTTCATCCTTCTTTCTTTAATATATTTTATTTCTTCTGACTTATCTCCAGGTTTATAAAATTCAATATTTTTAACTTGTTTATCTGTAAGAGGAATATCAAATCGATCCCTATAATAAAGAAGATCTTTTTCATCAAGTTTCTTTTGTTGGTGAGTAATATTTATACTTTCACCAGATTTTCCCATTCCATAACCCTTGATTGTTTTAGCTAAAATTACTGTCGGTTGACCTTTCGTTTTCATGGCTGCATCATAAGCAGCGTAGACTTTGTGCGGATCATGTCCGCCTCTGTTAAGTTTCCATATATCTCTATCTGTCATGGTAGATACTAAATCTTTTAACTCAGGATATCCCCCAAAAAATTTTTCTCTTACATAAGATCCACCTTTAGCTTTAAAAGCTTGATATTCTCCATCAACACACTCGTTCATTCTTTTTACTAATAGACCACTTTTATCTTTAAATAATAAAGGATCCCAATATGATCCCCAAATAACTTTGATTACATTCCATCCTGCGCCTCTAAAAATACCTTCAAGCTCTTGTATAATTTTCCCATTTCCTCTCACTGGGCCATCCAATCTTTGTAAATTACAATTAACGACAAAAACTAAATTATCTAATTTTTCTCTAGCCGCTAAGCCAATGGCTCCTAAAGATTCAGGCTCATCAGTTTCGCCATCACCTAAAAATGTCCATATTTTTCTTCCTTCATCTTTAATTAAACCTCTGTTAATTAAATATTTTGTAAATCTAGCTTGGTATATTGACATGATAGGACCAAGACCCATTGAGACAATTGGAAATTGCCAGAACTTTGGCATAAGCCAAGGATGAGGATATGATGATAAACCTTTGCCATCCACCTCTTGTCTAAAATTATTTAATTGTTTTTCTGTAATTCTTCCTTCCAAATATGCTCTAGCATACATTCCTGGAGCACTGTGACCTTGAAAATATATTAAGTCCCCTCCAAATTTATTATTTTTTGCTCTCCAAAAATGATTCATACCAACATCATAAAGGGTAGCGGCAGAAGCAAATGTCCCTATATGTCCTCCTAATTCTGGATTTTTTTTATTAGCCTTAACTACCATTGCTGCTGCATTCCATCTAATAAGAGATCTTATTTTTCTTTCTATATTCTGATCCCCAGGAGATTTAACTTCATTTTCTGATGATATAGTATTTATGTAGGGTGTATTGCGAGTTAATGGTTTATTAATACCTTCTCTATAAGTTTCATCAATTAATTTTTTTAAAATAAAATGTGCTCTGTCAGAACCATCTTTTGATATAACCGCAGTTAAAGAATCCAGCCATTCCTGTGTTTCTGTAGGATCAATATCTGCTGCATTTGGGCTGGCATGTACTTTTGGTTTATGTTCTTTTTTAGTTTTTTCTGAAATTATAGATTCAGCTTCTTTGATAATTTTTTCAGTTTCTGGCAATACCTCTGTTTCTTTTAGTATTAATGGTTCTTCTTTTACTTCTTTAGTTTTAGTAGATTGGTCTAACTTTTCTGTTTGCTTTGGAGTTTCATTTGCATCACCTTCAATAGTTGCTAGAACACTTCCCTTTGAAACTTTATCACCAATCTTTACATTTAAAGAAGATACTTTTCCTGCAAAAGGTGAGGGAACTTCAACGCTTGATTTATCACTTTCTAAAGTAACGAC
Organism: uncultured Pelagibacteraceae bacterium; assembly: GCA_902530215.1. GTDB lineage: Bacteria > Pseudomonadota > Alphaproteobacteria > Pelagibacterales > Pelagibacteraceae > CABZZR01. The sequence goes on along the minus strand of CABZZR010000008.1, from coordinate 19,209 downwards.
TGGATCATCTTTTTTTATTATAGCTCCAGGTTTGGTTAAAATTTCAATTATTTCAACGTTTTCGAAATCTCCTATATCTGGAACAGTTATTTTTGTTGTCATATTTAATGTTTTATTTATACCACAATTTAATCTTTTTTCAGCCATGTAAATATACACACTACAGCTATGACGTTAATTTTAGAAAATTTTGAAAAATTATTTACCTCAAAATATAAAAATTTAGATGCAAAATTTTGGGTGCAAAAAATTTTATTAAGAAAGTATTTGGCTAAAACCTATTATAAGTACAATTAATATTATTACTGCATAATAAATCTGGTATCCTCTAACAGTAAAGGGCATTTTTTTTAATCTTCGTCTTTTAAGATTTTTTGCCGGTTTTGCTATTTTCATTTTCTCTCTACACACATGGCTATACCCATTCCACCGCCAATACAAAGCGTTGCTAGACCTTTTTTCGCTGTTCTTCTGGCCATCTCATGCAAAAGGGTCACAAGTATTCTTGTGCCAGATGCACCGATTGGATGACCTAAGGCTATAGCGCCGCCATTAACGTTTACTTTTTCTTTTGGTAAATCTAAATCTTTTATTACAGCTAAGCTCTGAGCGGCGAAAGCCTCGTTTGACTCAATTAAATCTAAATCACTTACTTTCCAACCAGCTTTAGCTAAAGCCTTTTTAGATGCAGGAATTGGTCCCGAACCCATTAAAGATGGATCTACTCCAAATGTGGCCCATGAAACAATTCTAGCTAGGGGTTCTAATCCTCTTTTTGTAGCTTCACTTTCCTCCATTAAAACGACAGCTGCCGCTCCATCGTTAATACCAGAGGCATTGCCTGGAGTTACGGTTCCATTTTTTTTAAATGAAGGTTTAAGTTTTTGTAATCTTTCAATGCTCATTCCTTTCCTGGGGTGTTCATCAATTTTAAAATTTTTTATTGGTACGATTTCATTTTCAAAATTTCCTATTTTTTGCGCTTTTTCTGTTTTAACTTGAGACGAAAAAGCAAACTCATCTTGATCTTTTCTAGTAATCTTCCATTTTTTAGCAACGTTTTCTGCAGTAACTCCCATGTGATAACCATTAAAAGCATCCCATAGGCCATCTTTTATCATGCTATCTACGAGTTTTGATTCATCTAGTTTTTTATTTTTTCTATAATTAATTGTATGAGGTGAATTAGTCATGCTTTCTTGTCCGCCTGCCACTATTATTTTTGCATCATTAGAAATTATAGACTGGTAGCCATTAGCAATTGATCTTAGTCCAGATCCACAAACTTGATTTATAACACAGGCAGGTTTTTCAACTGGCAGACCAGCTTTAATGCCAGCTTGTCTGGCAGGATTTTGTCCCGAACCAGCGGTTAATACCTGTCCCATAATTAAGTCATCGATATCATGAGTTTTTAAATTTGATTTTTTTATAACTTCTTTGATAACAATTGCACCTAGTTCATGTGCCTGCATGTTTTTTAAAGATCCATTAAATGTACCTATAGCAGTACGTAAGGCAGATGTTATAACTACAGTTTTATTTTTAAAATTCATAACTTAATTTACTTCTTTAAATGATAAAATAATTTGGATTAATAACAACATACTAAATTAACACATAGAAAGAAGCTTTAAATGGGATATATTCTTTGATAAACAATTAAAAGGCGCCTGTAGCTCAACTGGATAGAGCGCTTGGCTACGGACCAGGAGGTTCTGGGTTCGACTCCTAGCAGGCGCGCCAAATTGGTTTTTTATTAGGTATATAAAGTTATGTCGATACAAAGAGCAGTAATATATTTTTTAATTTTAATAGGTTTGTTTGTATTATTATTGACGTTTATATTTTAAAACAATGAGCAAAGAATTTGAACAGATAAGTATAAAACCAGGTTTCATGAAACATAATGGTGGACTTTTATTTAAAACTATTTCAGAAAAAGAATATCAGTTTAAAACTACAATTAATGAAAATCATCTTAATGCTGCTGGTATTGCCCATGGTGGCTTTATATCTGCTGTAGTTGATGCCGGTGCAGGCACCGCAGCACATCGAGCAGCGGCTAACAGTCCATGTGTAACTATTTCTTTAGAATTAAAATTTATTTCTGCAGTTAAATTGAATCAAGAATTAGTCGGGATTACAAAAATACAAAAAAAAACTAAATCTATGGTCTTTTTGACTTGTGAATTAAAAGTTGAAAATAAAATTGTAGCCACTGCTTCTGGGGTTTGGAAAATTTTAAGATTACCTGGTACGGTTCCAGGTGGTAAATAAAGTCAGCTTTAAATTAATTTAACCTAAAAGTCTAAATAAAGATGCCAAAATACCATGGCCAGACGCTTCTATTATTAAGATAATAATTGCGAAAAAAATTATCTTTTTATTTAATTTCATAAATTATGCTTGTCTTCTATAATTATTAAATCCAAAACCAATTAGTAAAATTAAAGCAAAAGGATATACAATTGCCTTACTAGGTCTATCTAAATTTTCAATTTTAAATTCAGTAATTATATCTCCCATTTCTATTCCATCTTTTTTTGCGCGACCTTTCCAGTCAAGCGTATCTATTACCATTTCCTCTTCTTGGATAATCAAACCAATACCGTAATCTTTTAAAGAATAATTTTCATCGAAAGTGTTACTTTCAATTACAAAAAGTTTATATCTATCTCCATATTCTGTTCTTCTTGTAACTTTTATATGTACATCATGATTTGGTTTCAGAGTAACCATTTCTAAATTGTTTATTTGAAGTGGAGAGTACTCAAATTTTGGATAAAATTTATCAAGAACAAAGCCAGGTCTTAAAAATGATAAAGCAATTAGTAGAAAAATAATTATTTCATACCATTTCATTTTGTTAATGAACCACGCTTGAGTAGCTGCTGTAAATACTAATATTCCAATTAAGGAAGTTATAATTACTAACAAAGCATGCCAAATATTTTCTATACCGATTAAAAGAAGTTCGTGATTAAACAAGAATACAATAGGAAGAATAGCTGTTCTTAAACTATACCAAAAAGCTTGCACACCTGTTCTGAGAGGATCTCCACCTGAAATACCAGCGGCTGCATACGAAGCAAGACCCACTGGTGGAGTTACATCTGCCATTAATCCAAAATAGAAAACAAATAAGTGGACAGCTATAAGAGGAAATATATATCCAGAGGCATTACCCACATCTACTAAAACCATTGACATTAATGATGCCACAACAACATAGTTGGCAGTTGTAGGAAGTCCCATACCTAATAACAAACACAAAACTATAGTTAATAATATTAAAATTACGACATTATCTTTAGCAATAGATTCTATTACAATTATTAAATTTGTACTTAGACCTGTGGAACCAACCGCACCTACTATTATCCCAGCTGTCGCAATAGCGATTCCAACTGCAACCATGTTTATTGCACCTTTTTCAAATCCTACAATAGTTTGATTAAACCAAATTTTTAAAGCATCTTTGTAATTCGACTCTTTTCTTAATTTAAATAATTTATTTATTAAATTAACTAAAATTAATGCGACAGTTGCATAAAAAATAGAATAAGCAGCTGTAAAACGAAGAACAACTAATAAATATATTAAGACAAAAATTGGAATTAAAAAATGTAAACCAGCTAAAAAAGTATTTTTTAAATGTGGCACATCTTTTTCTTCCATTCCTTTTAGATTTAATTTCAATGCCTCAAGATGTGAAATATAAAACAAAGCTATATAAGATATAATTGCGGGTAAAAAAGCATGTTTGACAACTTCAAAATAAGTAACTCCTATAAAACTTGCCATAACGAAAGCTGCTGCTCCCATAACTGGAGGCATTATTTGACCATTAACCGATGATGATACTTCTATTGCTCCTGCCTTTTCTTTTGAGAACCCAGTTTTTTTCATAATTGGAATTGTAAAGGTTCCTGTAGTAACTGTATTAGCAACTGATGAACCAGATATCATTCCGGTCATGCCGGATCCCAAAATCGCTGCTTTAGCTGGTCCTCCTCGCATTTTTCCAACCATGGCAAAAGCTAAATCTAAAAAATATTTTCCTCCACCCGCAGTTTCTAAAAGTGCCCCAAATAAAACAAATAAAAATATAAAATCTACTGATACTCCAATTGGAATTCCAAATATAGCTTCTTGATCAAACCATTGAAATCCAACCAGTCTCTTTAGTGAAAGTCCTCCATGAGAAATCATATCAGGAGCATATTGTCCAAAATAAGAAAATAATAAAAAAATTATTGCTATTATAGCCAGAGGTTTTCCTATTACTCTTCTTGTTGCTTCAAGTAAAATTAAAATTCCAATTGTTCCAATAATTAATTCGATTGGTATATTAATTCCACCTAAAGTAATGTTTAAAAGAACTCCCCCTCTATCTATAAGTTGATCATAAAAAAAGTAAATATATAAACAACAAAAGGCAGCAACTATACTTATCAAAATATCAAAAGCTGAAATTTTTTTATTTCGTGAAATAGGAAATATTAAAAATGCTAAAAGCAAAGCAAAACCTAAATGAATTGCTCTTGCTGGCAAGCCTTTGAACATTCCTATATTAAAAATAAATGGAAATGGTGATGCGTACCAAAGTTGAAATAAAGACCAAATAATTGCTATAACGGTAACAATTTTTAAATGAAAACCTGTAAGATTTCTAGTTGGCGATAAATCTTCGTGAATTTTACTTTTAATGTTTATGTCGGTTTCTTGATTCATTATATAAAAGATACTGTACTATAAAAAAAAGGCCCAATAAATATATTGGGCCTTTTTAATTTAATTGTATATTTAAATTACATTAATCCAGCTTCTTTATAGTATTTAACTGCACCTGGATGTAACGGAGCAGATAAACCATCAGCTATCATATTTTTCTTTTCTAATGGACCAAAAGCAGGATGTTGTGCTCTGAAAGCATCAAAGTTTTCAAAAACGGCTTTTGTTACTAAGTAAACTAGTTCTTCAGAAACATCAGCGCTAGTTACAACAGTAGCTTTAACACCAAAAGTAGTTACATCTTTCTTTTGTCCTGTATAAGTGCCTGCTGGTATTGTTGCTGATGCATAGTAGTCAGCACCGTCAATTAAACCTTGGACAGGTCCACCTGTAAGATTAATTGGTAGAGCTTTTGCTCCACAAGTAGCTGCTTGTTCCATAGCGCCATTTGGAAATCCTACTGAATAACCAAATGCATCTATTTTACCGTCGCATAGTGCTTTAACTTGTTCTGATGAAGTCAATTCTGTTACTCCTTTGAAGTAACTATTATCAACTCCCATTGCTTTCATAAGTTCTTCCATAGTTCCTCTTTGACCTGAACCTGGATTACCTATGTTAACTGTTTTGCCTTTAAGACCTTTAAAGTCTTTTACTTTAGCTTTTTTTCTTGCCCAAATTTGGAAAGGTTCGTTATGAACTGAAAAAACTGCTCTTAAATTAGCGAATTTTTTTCCTTCCCATTTGCTTGAACCGTTAACAGCATGAAATTGCCAGTCAGATTGTGCTACGCCAAATTGGAATTCTCCCTCTTTAATCTGTCCAATGTTGTAGTTAGAACCTCCTGTAGATGGAGCGGTACATCTATATGCTTTGTTAGTACCTTTTTTTCTACCATGATCTGAACTTATCGCAAATTTATGCAACATTTTACAAATCGCATTTCCAGTTTGAAAATAAACTCCTGTAGGTCCTCCTGTTCCTATTGTAAAAAACTCCGCAGATTTTGCTATTGTTGCAATCGGTGCAGACAATGCAAACATCATTAGTGCTCCTGCAATAGTGGAAATAAATTTCCTCATTTGTTCCCCCTTGATTATTTGTTAATAATTAACTTTATTGGAATTAAGGATATCAATTTTAGAATAAATCTAAAGTTCAAAATGAATTAGACCATTGCCTTATTCTTTCAATACCCTCAACTACATTTGGTGCGTATTTTTTAATAATACCATCATCTAGTTTTTTACTACCTGTGGTATTGCTTAAAAAAATTTTTCCATTGAAATCTGTATAACTTAAACGTGCTATTAATTTTTTTTTATCGAAGCCAAAATCAGAACCTGGTAATAAAGCCACTCCTGTTTTCTTAAGTAAATCTTTACACATATCAGATGATGATGAAAAATTTGAGTTTAATAACTCTACCATAACATAAAAACCACCCTCGGGCTTACTAATGCTTAATTTATTTGATCTTAAATTATCATAAACATAATTGCCGATATTACTTAAAATGTTAGTCACTTTTTTTTTATAATCTGAATGATTGTCTGAATATGCACTAATCGCAGCAAATTGTATTGGGGCACTAACTGAAGAGAAAGACTCGCTAGCCAATATTTTTAAAGAATTTTTTAGAACATTTAACTTTTCAGGAATTGCAAAAAAACCTAATCTCCATCCTCCAGCTCCACACCATTTACTTAAACCGGTACTGACAATTGTATTATCAGGACAAAAATTAGAAATAGATTTCAGTCCCTTTTGAAATGTAAGCTCAGAGTAAATTTCATCTGATAATACAATTAAATTATATTTTTTTACTACTTTAGAAATTTCTTCATAGTTTTTACATACTGCACCTGAAGGATTATTGGGAGAATTAATATAAAGCAAAATATTTTTATTGGGAATACTTTTTAATTTATTTTCTATTTCCTCGGCAGTTGGAAACCAATTATTTTTAGATGAAGTTTGTATCCAATGTACTTTATTTTTTCCTATTACTGCTTGTGGAGCATAAGAAACCCAACTTGGAGTTGGAAGGATGATTTCGCCATCAAAACAAATTTGTAGCAACAACATCAATTCTTTTGTACCAGGTCCAATTAAAATATTGGTAGATTTGAATTTATAATTAAAATTTTTATGTAAATATAAAGCAACTGTTTTTTTCAATTCTTCTAAACCTTGCATAGGTAAATATTGATTTTTGTTTGCATTTTTTTTTAGTTCATCAACAACTGCTTTGGGTATTGGAAATGGAGATTGCCCAAAACCAAATTTAAAAACTTTTTTTCCCTTTTTTTGAATTAGTCTACATTCTTCGTTAATGGCCAGTGTTGCCGAAGATTTAAGCTTAGATATATGATCTTTAATTATTTTTTGCATATTATAAATAAAAAAAAATATATTGAAATTAATCTGATTATGTTAGACTTATAATTAAAAATGAGAACTTTTTTATGGCTGATTCGATCTTCTTTTAGTCACTTTTTGTTCTTCAGTAAAATCAACATGTAGTAGGTTAAAAAAAAAAATACACATAATAAATGTCTGAGATAAAAAATACAGTCACAGCAATGCTTGGGCCTACTAACACGGGTAAAACACATTTAGCTGTTGAAACGATGCTCGAATTTAAAACAGGAATATTTGGATTTCCTTTAAGACTATTGGCTAGAGAAATTTACGACAGATGTAAAGATATAGTTGGACAAGATAAAGTTGCATTAATAACTGGTGAAGAAAAAATTATACCTTCTTCAACCAAATATTACATTTGCACGGTTGAGTCTATGCCTGTTGATATATCGGCAGAATTTATTGCAGTAGATGAAATTCAAATGTGTACTGATCAAGAAAGAGGTCACATATTTACAGATAGATTATTAAATTTGAGGGGTAGTAAGTTGACAATGTTTTTAGGATCTCAAACAATAAAGCCCCTAATTTCGTCTTTAGTTGAAAATGTAAATTTTGTAACTAGAGATCGTTATTCAAAGTTAAGTTATGCGGGATATAAAAAAATATCCAGATTGAATAGAAAAACTGCAATCATAGCATTTTCTGTCGATGAAGTTTATGCAATTGCCGAACTCGTTAGAAGACAAAAAGGGGGCGCAGCAATAATAATGGGTTCTTTAAGCCCTAAAACTAGAAATGCACAAGTAGAGCTTTACCAGTCCGGTGATGTAGATTTTCTAGTTGCAACTGACGCTATAGGTATGGGTATAAACATGAACATTGATAATGTTTACTTTAGTAATTTTAATAAATTTGATGGCAAAAAAAATAGAAAACTTACTTTGCCTGAAATATCACAAATCGCTGGAAGAGCAGGAAGGTATCTAAATGATGGTTTTTTTGGAATTACTAACCAATCAGATCAATTATCATCACAAGATATAGAAAGTTTAGAAAATCATAATTTAAATTTTAATAAATATGTTTTTTGGAGAAATTCAAATCTAGACTTTTCTAATTTTAATACTCTTACTCTTTCATTAGAAGAAAAACCAAATAATAGCTTATTAAGGAGAATAGAAGAATGCGAAGACGAAAAAGTATTAAAATTTTTGGTCAAAAATAATAATAATGTAAAATTAATTAATGAAAAAAAATTTGTACAGACACTTTGGGAATGTTGCCAAATTCCTGACTTTGCAAAAAAATCATATGGCAAACATATTGAAGTCGTTAAAGATGTTTATACTTTTTTAACACAAGGGAAAAAAAAGGTTTTAAACGATTATATGAAAAAACAACTTAATGGCTTAGATAAATATCAAGGAAATATTGACACTCTAGCTAATAGAATTTCACATGTAAGAACTTGGTCTTATGTATCAAATAAAAAAGGATGGGTAGAAAATCAAGATTACTGGATAGAGAGAACTAAAAATATTGAAGATCAACTATCTGAAAGATTGCACGAAGAATTAACGAAAAGTTTTATTGATAAAAGAATTAGTATTTTATCAAGAAGTTTAAAACAAAATGTTTCTTTAACTTCAGACCTAAAGGACAATGGCGAATTATATATTGACGAACAATATGTTGGAAAACTAGAGGGTTTAAAGTTTAACTTAGATTATAACTCTTCATCTTTAGATACTGATATAAAGTCATTAAGGAAAGTTGCTAGACAAGCGATTTTACCTGAACTAACAAAAAAAATTAACAGGATTATAAATGACGATAGCAGTAAAGATTTAAAACTAGAAGAAAATGAAAAAATTTATTACTTAAATCATCCCATTGCTTCAATTTTAAATGGTAAAGATTATTTGCATCCTATTGTTCAAATAAACATTGATGAAGCTGCAGATGCTGAGATTCGTGAAAAATTAAAATTTTTTTTAGAAAAATGGTTACAAAATTACATTAATAGTGAATTAAAGGATCTTGTAAATTTATCAAATACAAAATCGACTAATAGCGATACTAGAGCTGTTTGCTTTCGTCTTTTTGAAAACAATGGAGTACTTAAAAGAAATTTAGTAGATAAAGTAATTACAAATTTATCAAGAGAAGAAAGATTTAAGCTTAGGAAAATGGGTGTTAAAATTGGAAGATATCATATCTTTCTTCCAAAGATGCTTAAACCTAGTGCTGTACTGTTAAGAACTATTTTATGGAAAAATTTTTATAAAAATTATAGTTTTGATGAAATTCCTCGACCAGGTTTAAATTTTTTACAAAATACAAAAATTAAAGATGCAAGATTCTTGTTAATTTGTGGTTTTGAAAATTTCAATAATTTTTTCATTAGAATTGATATTTTAGAAAAACTCTTTATAAAGATATTAGAAGCATCAAAGGATAAAAAGTTTCAATTTAATTCTGATATGATCAATTTAATAGGATGTACTAAGGAAAATTTTTTCGAACTTCTAAAGTTACTTAATTATCAAGCAATAAAAGAAAAAGATTCTTTTGCTTATAAACCTGAAAAAAGGACAAAAAAGAACAAAAATCTAATTTTAAAAAATACTAATAACCCATTTAAAGTTTTATCTAACCTTAATATAAAATAATGTTTAAAAATATTTTTAAAAAAAAAGAAAAAGAAAAAGATGAAAAACCTCTGTTAGTAACAGCATTGCTGATACATGCGGCAAAAATGGATGAAAATTTAACAATAGAAGAAGAAAATATTATTAAAAAAGCAACTAGTAATCTTTTTAAACTTGAAGGAAAAGAAGCCGATAGTGTATATAATTTGGCAGTAATAAAAGAAAAAAACTCAAATCAAATTTTAGAATATACAAAAATTATTAAAAACGAAGAAATGAGCTTCAGAATTAAAATACTAGAATTACTTTGGGAAATAATTTGTTCAGACAAAAAGGTGGATTCTTACGAGTCAAACCTTATTAGTAGAATTTGTGGCTTATTATATATTTCTAGTAAAGATGCCGGAGAAATTAAAAAGAAAGTAAAATTAAATTTAATAAAATAAATGACTTACGTAGTTAAAGAAGAATGTATAAAATGTAAATTAATGGATTGTGTAGAAGTTTGTCCTGTTGATTGCTTTTATGAAGGTGAAAATATGCTTGTAATAAAACCTGATGAGTGTATAGATTGCGGGGTATGTGAACCTGAGTGTCCAGTTGATGCTATTAAAGCAGATACAGAAGAAGGATCAGAAAAATGGGTGGAAATTAATAAAAAATATTCTGAATTATGGCCAAATATTTCTATAAAAAAAGCACCACCCGAAGATGCAGATAATTTTAGAACCGAAAAAAATAAATTTGAAAAATATTTTAGTGAAAATCCAGGTAAAAATTAAAAATTATGGCTAAAAAAAAAATTAAAGCTTCAAAAAAAATTAAAGCTTCAAAAAAAATCAAAATTTTAAAAAAAAATAAAAAGAAAAATATAAGTGAAAGTGACAATAAATCTAACGTTCAAGATAAAAGTAAGTTTTATAAAGCAAACGAGCAAAAAATCGAAATTAAAAAAATAAAAAAACAGCCATCAGAGAAAAAAATTTTTAATGTTAAAGATTATGTAGTTTATCCAAAACATGGAATAGGAAAAATCCAGTCTGTAGAAAAAGCTAAAATTGGAAACATAGAAATAACATTTTATAAAGTTTTAATTGAAAAAGAAAAACTAGTTTTGAGCATACCCCTTAACCAACAATCTTACTTGAGACCAATATCTTCTACACACCAAATTAATAAAGCAATATCAATTTTAAAAACAAAACCAAAAATTAAAAGAACAATGTGGAGCAGAAGAGCACAAGAATATGAACAGAAAATTAATTCTGGAAAAATATATGAACTTGCAGAAGTTGTTAGAGATTTAAATAAAAATACTACTGATATGATGGCGGACCAATCTTATAGTGAAAGACAACTATTTGAAAAAGCATATGAAAGACTTTTGGGTGAAGCAGAGGTAACTTTAAATTTAAGCAAAGACAATACACAGAAAAAACTTGATAAAGCACTGGGCAGAAACAGAGAAGAGCCTATAATGCAGGAATAAAAAACGCCCTTGCATAATTAAACGCAAGGGCGCAAAATTTTAAAAAAATTTATCTTCTTCTTCTTCTTTTTTTAGCTTTTTTCTTCTTTTTACCTTTTTTAGCTTTTTTTCTTCTTTTAGCCATTTCAGCTCCCTTGTTTTATTTAACTTAGCGAATCATCAATGATTCGCGTGTTATTTTTAGTTTTATGTTTTTTTTTCAGTATGTCAAACATAAATTTTTTAATAAATTATAAAAAATTTTTTTAAAAGTAAAAAATATTTCACTTTTCAGTTTAGTGTTTAAAAAATGAGTAATAACAATACTTATTTGAGTTATTAATTTAAAAAAAAAGTTTTATTATTTTAATTTTTATAAAAATTTTCTAAAATATTTTTATATTTATGAATTACTTTGTTTCTTTTTACTTTCATCGTGGGTGTTAATAAACCATTTTCAATAGAAAAATTTTCATTAAGAACCGAAAAATTTTTAATTTTTTCAACTAAACTTAAATTTTTATTAGTTTCATCTATAATTTCTTTTATTTTTTCTTTTTGATTTAAAAATTCTTTGCTAGGAACAATAAGTGCTACTAAATAATTCTTTCCTTCTCCATAAACCATAGATTGTTCAATGGCTGGAGAATTTGTTAGAAGATTTTCTATTTTAGCTGGTGAAATATTGTCTCCTCCAGCACTTACTATTATATCTTTTTTTCTATCAGTTATTTTTAGATATCCATCATTGGGATCTATTTCTCCTATATCCCCCGTAGACAACCAACCATTCTTTAAAACTTTTTCTGTATCTTCTTTTTTATTCCAGTAACCCAGCATTACATTTTCCCCTTTTACCAAAATTTCACCATCTTGAGCTATTTTGACTTGATTGCCCTTAAATGGAGGTCCAACTGTTTCAACTCTAATTTTATCTATAGGGTTACAACTCACAACTGGTGAGGTTTCAGTAAGACCATATCCTTGTAAAGTAGGTAGACCTATAGAGTTTAAAAACTCACCTATCTCTTTATCAAGAGCTCCACCACCTGATACAAAAGCTTTTAAATTTCCACCGAATTGTTTTCTAATTTTTTTTCTCACTAAAAAATCTAAAAATGAATTCATCAATTTTTCAGGTAAAGTCATTTTTTCTTTTAATAATTTTTTCTTTCCTAAATTTATTGTAATTTTAATTAAATTGGCTTTAAATCCTTTGGTCTTTTTCATACTAATATTTATTTTATTATAGAGATTTTGATAAAATCTTGGGACGGCCGTCATAATAGTTGGTCTGGCCTGTGAAATATTTTCTAGAAGTTTTTCTATTTTTTCTGCATAAAAAACTTTTGCGCCAACTGCAATTTGCACAAATTGAACTGTATGTTCATATGAGTGCGATAGAGGTAACCAAGTTAAGAAAATTGGTTTTTTATTAATTAATGGTTTTAAAATTTCTTTAGCACCTTCTAGATTGTTTAATATTCCTCCATGACTTAAGATTACACCTTTAGGATTTCCTGCTGTACCAGATGTATAAATAATACAAGCAGCAGAATTTCTTTTTAAGTTTTTATTTTTAATTTTTTCGTTTTCATTTAAATCAGTATTAATAATGCTATCAAACGATAAATATTTATATTTTTTATTTATATTTTTTATTTCATCAAATGAAATTACTTTTTTAATAAAATCTTTTTCATCAATTGTATTTTTTAATTTATCATGCATCTCATCATTGGAAACTATAATTATAGAAGGTTGGCAATCATCTATTAAATACTTATAATCTTTTTCTGTATAAGTAGTATATGCAGGAACAGTAATACCGTTTGCTAACATTATTGCTAAATCACTAATTAACCACTCAGGTCTATTTTCTGAAACTAAAAGACATCTATCTCCATCTTGAATATAATCCTTCAAAACCTTTGCAAGCTTGTAAACATTTGACTCAACTTCCCCCCAAGTAAACTTTTTATTATTATTGGGGTTAAGCCATTCTAAAAAAATAGTTTTAGAATTTTGTTTAGACGACTGAAAAAAGAATAAATCTATTAAATTATTAAACTCTTTTGAATTCATACATTTTTTGGTGGGCAAAGAGAGACTCGAACTCTCACAGTATTGCTACCATTGGATTTTGAGTCCAACGCGTCTACCAGTTCCGCCATTCGCCCACACCCTTATACTTATATTTTTCAAAATTTATGTTAACATGATATCGAATGATTGAAAAAGTGAATATTCTCATAATCATATTAATCTTATTGTTATTATTTTATGTAGTTATTGCAATAGGCGCAAAAAAGAAGTCAGGTAATCCTCCGGAAATAAAAAGATATTTATTTGGAGTTAGAGTTTTAATTACGTTACTTGCGATAGTAGCTTTTGTGTTATGGTTATTTTTGTAAATTTTTAATTAGATATAAATATGAAACAAAATTTAGTTAAAAAGTTTATTTTAGCTCAAGAAAATCATAAAAAAAATAACTTAGATCTTGCTAAAAAATTATACAAAGAAATATTAAAAATTGACCCCAAAAATTTTGAAACTAATTTTATGATGGGTTCACTTGCGGGACAAATTAATGATTTTAAATCAGCTAAAAATTATCTAAAAATGGCTGTTAAAATACAACCAAAAAATCAATTTGCTTATAATAATTTAGGAAATGTATTTAAGGAATTAAAAGATATAAAAAAATCCAAAATATGCTACGAAAAAACAATAAAGATAAATCCATTAAATGTTAATGCTAATTACAATTTAGGTCTTATAGCGCAAGAAGAAAAAGATTATAAAAAAGCTATACTTATCTATGAAAAGGTAATTAAAATTAATTCAGATCACGCAAATACATACCATAATCTTGGTTTAATTTTTAAGGAAATAGATGAATTTGAAAAAGCAGAAATTTGCTTTAAAAAAATTTTACGAATACATCCAAATTCATTTGCAGCACTTAACAACCTAGGTCTTACACTGGAAGAACAAGGTAAAATAGAAGATGCTATTATTTATTATAAAAAAACTATTGAAACCAATCCAAAATATTCAAAAGCTTATTTAAATTATGCAAATATCTGTAAAGAATTAGGAAAGATTGATGAAGCTAAAGAATTGTATCAAAAAGCTTATAATAATGATCCTGGAGACATGATTTCTTTATATTATCTAACTGAGTTTAAGAAAGACATTTTAAACGCAAGTTTAAATAAAAAGATAACTAAAATTATTAATAACAAAAAAGAAACAAAAAAAAATATAGCTTATGGAAATTTTATAATTGCTAAGTACGAACAAAATAATAAAAATTTTAAAAAAGAACTACAGTTTTTAATTGATGGTCATAAATATTTTTTCCAGTCAGAGATTAATCGATTTAAAAATGAAACTTTTTTTTGGCTAAAAAAACTTCCTAAAGTAAAAAATTTATACAGTGTAGAAAATTCTAATAAAAATTTAACAGATAATTTGAGTATAAAACCTATTTTTATTGTTGGTGTCCCAAGATGTGGATCAACATTAATTGAAAAAATAATTATTTCTGGTGAAAAAAATATACCTGCTGGTGAGGAAACTGGCGTTTTAAGTGATGTTATAAATAAAAAAATTAATCATGAAAAATCAGTAAAATTTGATTTAAATAAAATTAATCAAGAATTAGTAAAAAAATACAAAAAAAAAGGGCTAATTAATGAAACCAACAAAATATTTACTGATAAATCCTTAGAAAATTTTTTTTATATCAGCTTAATAAAAAACATTTTTCCTTACTCTAAAATTATCAATTGTAAGAGAAATCCTATATTTTCTATTGTTTCTATTCTCAGAAATAATTTAACAAAAGTTTCATGGGCACACGATTTGAATCATATTTTAGAATATTTTAATACCTACTTTAAGGTAATGGAAAATTTTAAAAAATTATATCCAAATTTTATTTATGAATTACAGTTTGAAGATTTTATTAAAAATCCAGAGAATGAATCGCAGAAATTATTTCAATTTTGCAATATTCCATGGAGTTTAAAATGTTTAGAATATTACAAAAGAAAGGATTTAATCTCAAAAACTGCAAGTAACTTACAAATTAGACAACCAATTCAAAAAGATAAACTAAACGAAAATGAGGATTACAAGAAATTCTTTAAAAAATATATAGATAAATACAGCTGGTTAAGCGAATTATGAAAAAAGTAAAATCAATAATAGCAATTTAAAATTAAAAATCATATAAAATATTGTCATTAATATTAATTTTACCACTATTTAATATTTCGCATCTCAAGCCACCTTTATGTAAAAGATTTTTAACCAAATTTTTTATTTTTAAAGAATCTTGTAATTTCCTGCATGGTTCACAGAGATCGTGCGCTTTGAATATTACTTTTCCTATTATAAACTCCTTTTTAACTAAACCATTCAATTTTATACCTCGAGTTACTATATTTCTTCTAAAATCTATATATGGAATATTTTTACCTATTAGCTTATTAAAATTATCTATATTTTCACTTTCAATAAAAGTTATTTGGTTAATTTTTTGATTTCCTTTTTTTAAGTGTCTATCACCTATTATTCCCTCGCCCTTAATTATTTCAGCAGAATCTAAGCTTTTCATCTTACTGCCAAAAGTTTGGGAAACTGCAATTTTAATTACTTTAGCCATTTATATAAATATCCAAATGATATATGACTAAATTTGCATAAGTCAATTTAAACAAAAATGATTAAAAAATTATACGATAAATGTGTTGAATGGGCTGGACATAGATATGCAAGTCCAATTTTAGCTATTGAAGCATTTATTGAAAGCTCTTTCTTTCCGATACCACCTGATGTGATGATAGTACCTATGGTTATCGCTAAACGAAAAAAATTTATCCGTATAGCTATGATTGCAACTATTTTTTCAGTTCTAGGTGCTTTGTTTGGTTATCTCATTGGATATGTATTTTTTAATGAAATTGGATATAAAATATTTGAAATTTATGGATACGATGATCCTAATTTTCTTAAAGAAAAGTTTTCTACAAAAGGAGGGTTTTTTTCATGGCTAGGAATACTTTTCACTGCTGGGTTTACGCCGCTGCCATTTAAATTACTGACAATTTCGAGTGGATTTATTCATTTTAATATATTTTTTTTCATTATTATATGTGTAGTAACAAGAGGATTAAGATTTTTTCTAGTATCCTTTTTAACATATAGATACGGAGAACTATTTGGTCCTTTTCTTGAAAAACAAGGGGCTAAATGGTCAATAATTATTGGGTTTTTAGTTCTTATTATTGCAACGCTAATTTATTTTTTATTAAAATAAATAATGTTTAAAAAAACAAATACAATTTTAACGGTTGTTTTGGTATTTTTATGCATTTCTTTATCTGCAGCTTACTTTATTGAGTATATCATGGGACACAAACCGTGTAGCCTCTGTTTATATCAAAGAATACCTTATTTCTTTTCTATTATATTAATTTTGGCTATGTTTTTTACAGAAAAATATAAAAAAAATATTCTTATAATATTGGCAATAATTTCTATTATTGGAGCTATTTTAGGGCTTTATCATTTTGGTATTGAAAAAGGAATATTCGATGAATCGTTTTGTAAAGTTATTAATGGACAAGAAGGGAATAATATTAAAGAACTTCTTAAAAACTTAAAAAATAGTCCCATAAGTTGTAAAAATGTTTCTTTCACAGTATTTGGGCAATCACTTGCAACAATTAATACTCTTTTTTCTCTTGCTTTATTTGTTATATTCACAAAATTATATTTCGATTATGAAAAAAACTGATAAAAAAACATTAGAAGAAATCATAAGGGTAGATCATGCGGGGGAACGTGGTGCAATAAAAATATATGAAGGACAGTTATTGGCACTTAAAACAATTAAACAAGATGAAGAATTAAAAACTATTATTGAAAGTATGAAAGAACATGAAAAAGAACATTTTGAATACTTTGAAAAAGAAATACAGAAGAGAAATATTAAACCAACTTCGCTTTTACCTTTGTGGGATTTAATGGGTGTTTCGCTTGGTTTTGGTTCTGCAATATTAGGAAAAAAGGCTGCAATGCTTTGTACCGCCTCAGTTGAAGAAGTTATTGATCAACATTATAAAAATCAAATAAAAAAACTTGGAAAAGATGAGGAAGAATTAAAAAAGAAAATTGAAAAGTTCAATGAAGATGAAAACAATCATAAAAATATTGCCTATGCAGCTGGTGCATCTAATAAGGGATTATATGGATTAATGGACTTAGTAATTAAAACTGGCTCTAGAATAGCAATAACAATTTCCGAAAAAATATAAGACTTATTAAGGTTCTAATTCTATATCCCAATATAAATAATCCATCCAACTTTCATGTAAAAAATTAGGAGGAAAATTTCTTCCATTTTTATGTAAATCATCAACAGTTGGTCTAAATGGCATTTTAAATAATTTCATTCCTGAAACAGAATATAATCTTCCACCTTTTTTTACATTACATGTTGAACAAGCTGTAACCACATTTTCCCAATCAGTTAGTCCACCTTTAGACTTAGGGAGTAAATGATCAAATGTTAAATCTTTTTTATCTCCACAATATTGACAAGTAAACTTGTCTCTTAAAAAAACATTAAATCTTGTAAAATTTGGATTTTCTGAAGGTTTTACAAAATTTTTTAATGCAATTACACTTGGAAGATTCATTTCAAATGAAGGACTTCTTATTTTTCTTTGATAATTGGATACTATACTTACTCGCTGAAGAAAAACTGATTTAACTGCATCTTGCCAACACCAAAGTGAAAGTGGATAATAGCTTAAAGGCCTAAAATCTGCATTTAAAACAAGAGCAGGGCACTTTTCTAGTGGTACTTTTTCTGAAGATGAAATTATCATTGTCTTTAGGTTAGCGGATAGTAATAAATATTTCAAGTTATACTTTTATTACAATAGTACCAAATCTAAGAAAGGTTTTTTCTTAAAAAATCTAATCCAAGACTTGAACCTTCGACTGGAATTTTATGCTCACAATTTTTGAAAAGTTTAACTTTTATTTTAATATTTTGTTGCAAAAAAAATTCTTTTGCTTCTAGTAAGTGGCTAGCTGGTACAATGGTATCTTGATCACCGTGCATTAAAAATATTTTTGGTCTTGAAGATATATTTTCTATTATATTTTTTTTATTTATAATTTTACCTGAATAGCCAATTAAACATGCGATTTTTTCTTTTAATTTCATAGCTGTCTGAATTGAAATCATGCATCCTTGACTAAACCCTACTAAGGCTATTTTTTCAGATGGTAATTGATATTCTTTTTTTATTTCTTCAATAAAAAAACTCAATTTTTTTTCTGCTATTAAAGATTTCGCTAATAAAACATCCTCTTGATTGCTTGATAAATCAAACCATTGATAGCCAGACGGATTTATTGGACAAACTTCGGGAGCATCAGGACACAAAAAAATTGACGATGGCAAGTGTCTGCGCCACCCCTGGGCAAGAAAAGAAATATCTTTTCCATCGCCACCAAATCCATGACACATAATGATTGCTGATTCTGGTTTATTCCCAGAAACAGGTGGCAGACTAGTTACATTAAGAGAAAAAGTATTCATAAAAATTATTTATCTATATTTTCTAACCAGTTTAAAAAATTTTTTTTATTAAAATCTATTTCTCCTAATATTCTCGCGAACTCTAGTCCTTTTGAATTAACTAAAATTGTAGTGGGAACTCCACGCAATCCAAAACTTTTTAAGGAATTTAATTCAGGATCAAAATAAATTTGCAAATTGTCTATTTCAAATTTTTTATAAAATTCTTTAACTTTTTTTTTATTAGTTTTTTCCATATTTATTGGTAAAACTTTCATATCTTTAAATCTTGTATTTTTGGATAATTTATTTAAAGAGTACATTTCTTTCTTGCATGGTTCACACCAAGTTGCCCAGTAATTAATTATAATAAACT
>CABZZR010000007.1 GCA_902530215.1 uncultured Pelagibacteraceae bacterium | reverse complement strand
GTAGAAAATATATTACATCAAATCATTTTTTAATGTTATTACCTGATGATCTAATAATAAAAAAAAATTGTTCTAGCGCTATGATTAAGCTTTATAAAAAATATAAATCCTCCGTTATAGCCGCTAAGAAAGTGCCAAGAAATGAAGTTTCTAGGTGGGGTATATTTAGTTTAAAGAAAATTAATAAAGAAAATTTTTTTATTAGAGATGTCGTCGAAAAACCTAAAGCTTCAGTAGCGCCTTCAAATTACGCTGTTATAGGTAGATATATATTACCTAAAAAAATTTTTCCTGTTTTAAAAAAGCAGAAACCAGGAAAAAATGGCGAGATTCATATTACCGACTCCATTAGGCATTTAATTAAAAAAAATAATAAATAAAAAAATAAGGATCATAAAAGTTAAAGAGAAAATTTTAAATCTAGGTGCAACAAGGATAGATTACTTAAAATTATTGAATATAAGTAAATTAATAAAACCGTATAAAAAAAATAAAGAAGATAGAATATTTATTGCTTATTATTTGGGGCAAACAAGATTGATTGATAACTTTTAATTATAGAAAAAGTAGGCTCCTATTCCCAAGAATGATAAAAATCCAATTACATCAGTAATAGTTGTTACAAAGACGCTTGATGCAATTGCTGGATCGATATTAAATTTCTTTAAAGATACAGGTACTAGTATTCCAAAAAGTCCAGCTACAATCATATTTAAAATCATCGAGACAGAAATTAAGATTGCCAAATTAATTTCTTTAAACCATAAAAGAACTATACCACCTGTTATTATTGCAAAAATTATTCCGTTAAGAACACCTATTATAAATTCCTTTGTAACTATTTTGCCAAAATTTCCTGAGTATAGTTCTTTCGTTGCTATTGCTCTGATTGTAACCGCTAATGTCTGCATTCCTGCATTACCTCCCATTGACGCGACAATTGGCATTAAAAAAGCAAGAGCAACCATTTGTTCTATACTTGCCCCAAATTTACTAATTACCCAAGTGGCTAATAAAGCTGTAAACAAATTTAATAGTAACCAATTGAATCTGTGTTTAGTTTTTTTAAAAACACTATCGGTTATTTCTTCATCTCCGACACCGGCTAGTCTTAGTACATCCTCTTCAACTTCCTCTTTTACAACAGTTACTACGTCATCACCTGTTATCATTCCAACTAATTTATCATTTTTGTCCACCACTCCTGCAGAGTATAGATTATAATTCTCAAAAGTATGGCCCACTTCTTCTTTATCCATATTCACAGGAATTAAAACTTGTGTTTCATTCATGATAGAGTTCATCTTAGCTTCTCTTGAACTACGTAAAACTTTTGAAGAGGAAACTGTACCAATAGGTTTAAAATTACTATTAACGATAAAAATTTCCAAAAACTCTTCGGGTAGATCTTTGTTTTCCCTTAAATAATCAATGGTCTGACCTACGGACCAGTCGCTAGGGATTGCAGTAAACTCTCTTTGCATTATACGAGCAGCTGAGTCTTCTGGATAACTTAGACCTTCTTCTAACAAAAATCTATCTTTAGGTGGAAGTTTATCTAAAACTGTATTTTTCTTCTTTTCATCAAGATTTTCTAAAATTTTTAGCGCATTATCAGATTCTAAACGCTTTAAGATATTTACTATTGATTCTGTCGATAATGTTATAAAAATTTCAGTTTGTACAGACTCATTTAACTCAATAAATATTTCTGGATCTAATTTAAATCCCACTAATTCAATTAGTTTTGATCTATTTTCAGGAATTAAATTTTCAATAATATCAGCAGAATCTGACGGGTGTAATTCTTTTAAGGTTTTATCAAGAAACAATGTATCATTATCTTTAATTTTCTTATTAAAAACATTAATGAATTCTTTATTAAATTCAAAATTTACTTTCTTATCTGTGTTATTTTTTGTTACATTCATAAATCTAAGCTATTTTTATTGTGAGACTTTTAGTTTATTTTTTTTAAAACCACAAACTTAAAATGAAGATTGAAGTTAAATACAGCAAAAAACCAGTTGATTACCTAGAATCAATGAGATTACTAGAGCGGAGAGTAAATGATGTTATTTTAGGTAAAAAGAAAGAATTAGTTTGGATATTAGAGCACAAGTCAATTTATACTGCAGGTGTTAGCGCTAAAAAACAAGATATTCTTAATAATAAAATTAAAGTCATCAAAACTAATAGAGGAGGAAAACTTACATATCATGGTCCGGGGCAAAAAGTAGTTTATTTTGTATTAAATTTAAATAACAGAGGTCGTGACTTAAGAAAATTTATAAATAAATTAGAAAAATGCATAATTAAAACTTTAAAATCATATAAAATTGAGTCTTATGCAGACCGTAAAAACATAGGTATATGGATTAAGAAGGATAAGAAAATTGCTGCCATAGGAATTAGGGTAAAAAAATGGATTGCCTATCACGGGTTTTCGTTAAATATATCAAATGATCTAACAAAATATAATGCAATAATACCATGTGGTATTAACAACAAAAAAATTACTAGTCTAAAACAAGAAGGAATAAGTAATTACAATAATATTGAAAAAATAATTATTAAAAATTTTTTAAATTCTTTTCCTTAAGTGTATTCTGAAAAGCAATTGGAAGATCAGCTATATATTCGTGTCTTATATTATTAATAGAAAAGCTAATTTTGTATGCGTGCAACATCAATTTTGACTTATTTTTAAGCAACTTGTTAGGTAAACTATATTTGGCATCACCAATTATTGGATGATTGTGTATCAATAATTGTTTTCTAAGTTGATGTTTGCGACCGGTATAAGGGTTTAGCTCTACTAATGAATAATTGTAATTAGAATCTACTACCTTGAAGTTTGTTATAGCCTTGCTGATAATTTTTTTATCATTTTCATAATAGAATAATTCATCTTCTAGTTTTCCCTTTAGTTCTTTAAATTTTCCTAAAACAATACCCAAATATGTTTTATAAATCTTTCTTACTCTAAATAATGAAGTAAATAGTTGTGCTGATTTTCTATTTTTTGCTACTATTAAAATTCCAGTAGTATCTTTATCAATTCTGTGAACTGTATAAGGAACACTGTCTTTAAAGTATTTAGTAAATCTAAGCATATCCATAATATTTTTTTTTGACTTAGTTCCTGATTGAACAGAAATACCTGAAGGTTTATTGATTACAACAAAATCATCATTATTATGAATTACAAAATCTGAAGATGATTTCATTTCTTTTTTTGTAGGTTTGTATTTATTAAGTGTATAATTATTTTTTTTAATAACTGGATTGAAATTGTTCAAAAATATTACATCATCAGTTTGAAGTTTGTATGAACTTTTTGTTCTTTTTC
The DNA here is from genome assembly GCA_902530215.1 of uncultured Pelagibacteraceae bacterium. Taxonomy (GTDB): domain Bacteria; phylum Pseudomonadota; class Alphaproteobacteria; order Pelagibacterales; family Pelagibacteraceae; genus CABZZR01. The sequence goes on along the minus strand of CABZZR010000007.1, from coordinate 42,868 downwards.
CATTTACTTTAATTTTGCCAATTCTAATATTTTTTTCTAATAACGATTGAGGAACATCGCAAATATTTTTTTTAAACCATTTATCAAGTCTCGAATTAAGAAAATCTTTACTTACTTGGTGTTTTTTAATCATTACAAGATATTAGCAGTAAATATAGAAAATTAAAAAAACTGTTATCTATTTTTTGACCCTGTTTTTTCAGGTAATTTCGTTTCTTCTTTGTCTTTTTTATCTTTGTTTACGGTCTTTTTTATATCAACTTTCTTAGCAGCGACATCACGATCAACCAATTCAATAATTGCCATTGGTGCAAAATCTCCATAACGAAACCCTGCCCTTATTACTCTACAGTAACCACCATTGCGTTTTATATATCTTGGCGAAAGTGTCTTGATTAATTTATTAACAGAATTTTGATCTTGTAGTTTAGAAAATAAACTCTTTTTTGATTGTAAATTATTTTTTTTACCTAGAGTAATTACTTTGTCTATTTTTGGTTTCAGCTCTTTTGCTTTTGGCAATGTTGTTGTTATTTGTTCATACTTAATTAACGAGTTAAGCATATTCTTGAATAATGCTTTCCTGTGTTCAGAAGTTCTATTTAACTTTTTATATCCTATTCTATGTCTCATTGGAATTAATCGCTGTTTTCTTCTAATTTCTTAGATAATTCAGCTATATTTTCAGGTGGCCAGTTTGGTATTTCCATTCCAAGGTAAAGCGACATGGCTGTCAAAAGTTCTTTGATTTCATTAAGAGATTTTCTACCAAAGTTAGGTGTTCTTAACATTTCAGACTCAGTTTTTTGAACCAAATCTCCAATATAAATTATATTATCATTTTTTAAACAGTTCATTGATCTTACTGATAATTCTAATTCATCTACCCTTCTTAGTAAGTTTTTATTAAACTCAGGTTCCGTTTCTTTTTGTGTTGAAATAACTTCTTTTGGCTCTTCAAAGTTTATGAATAAGGATAATTGATCCTGAAAAATTCTTGCTGCATATGCAATAGCATCTTCTGCATTAACCGAACCATTTGTTTTCACTGTCATTTTTAACTGATCATAGTCAAGTGATTTACCTTCTCTTGCACTATTGATTTGATAAGATACCTGTTTTACTGGACTAAACAATGAATCAATAGATATTAAACCTAATGGCGCATCAGGTTCTTTATTTTTATCAGCTGGCACATAACCTTTCCCTTTTTTTACAGTCAATTCCATATGAAATTTTGTTTTTTCATCTAGATTACAGATCGTAAGTTCAGGGTTCAATATTTCTATATCAGGATGTTTTGTTATTTGACTCGCTTTAATTTCTCCTGGTCCTTGTGCATCAAGTATTAATTTTTTTGTTCCTTCTGAATTCATTTGCAACGCAAGAGATTTAACATTTAAAACAATGTCGGTTACATCTTCTCTTACACCTTTGATAGAGGAAAATTCATGCAGAACTCCATCAATTTGGATCGCTGAAACAGCTGCACCTTGTATCGATGATAATAAAACTCTTCTTAATGCATTTCCTAAAGTTAAAGCATAACCTTTTTCTAGAGGTTCGGCAGTAATAGTAGCTGATGATTTATCCTCGTTTGATGAAACTTCAATTTTACTCGGCTTAGTTAGTGATTTCCAATTTTTATCTATTGCTGTATCAGTCATTTATACCCTTCTTCTTTTTGGTGGTCGCGACCCATTATGTGGCATCGGAGTTGTATCTTTAATTGTTAAAATTTTAAAACCCTTAGATTGTAAAGCTCTCAAAGCTGTTTCTCTACCAGCCCCAGGGCCTTTTACTTCAACCGACAAAGATTTCAGCCCAAACTCCAAAGCTTTTGTTCCTGCATCATCAGCAGCAATTTGTGCTGCATAAGGAGTTGATTTTCTTGATCCTTTAAAGCCTTTTGATCCAGCAGACGACCAAGCAATAGCATTTCCATGTTCATCAGCTATGGTAACTATTGTGTTATTGAAAGTTGCTTTAATATAAGCTTTGCCAGTAAGAATATTTTTTTTGTTTTTATTTTTACTTGATTTTCTTTTTATTGTCTTTTGTGGACTAGTCTTATCTGAATTAATATCATTTTTTTTATTAATATCTGTCTCTTTCATAAATAATTATTTCTTTAATGGTGTTAATTTTTTTCCAGCAATTGCAATAGCCTTGCCTTTTCTAGTTCTAGCATTACAATGAGTTCTTTGACCTCTTACTGGCAATTTCTTTTTATGTCTAGAACCTCTATAAGTTCCAAGATCAACCAATCTTTTGATGCTTAAAGAAATATCTCTTCTTAAATCACCTTCTACTGAGTAGTTTTTATCTATAAATTCTCTAATCTTTAAAACTTCATCTTCAGTTAATTGGTTTACACGTTTAGACTTAGAAATATTTAAATTACTACAAATTGTATTCGCATATTTATCACCTATTCCAAATATATATGTTAAAGCAACATGTACTAATTTATTCTGAGGTATGTTAATTCCAGCAATACGAGCCATAATGTATGAGAGCAATAAATTCTCATCGATTTATATTATTTATCTTCGATAAGTCAAGCTTTCTTTAACCTCTTATTGCTTAATTAAGCTTGTAATTTGGCCAAAAATCTCGTTGATACTGCTAAGTCCACTTACAGTATGTAAATTATTGGCCTCTATATAAAATTTTATCAATGGTGCTGTTTGTTTGATATAAGTATCATATCTTTTTTCAACTACTTCGACAGTATCATCAGCTCTTTTTTTTAAATAAGAATCGCCGCACTTGTGTTCGCTGGATAAGGGTGAATTAAAATGGTTATTAAATATTTTATTACATTTAGTGCAAAAGATTCTGCCGCTAATTCTTTTAATAATCTCGTCTCTATTTACTTCTAGATTAAAAACAAAATCTATTTTTTCGTTATAATTTTTTAATTTTTTTTCTAGGATTTCAGCTTGTTTTAACGTACGTGGGAATCCGTCAAATACAAAATTGAAATTTTTATTTTGATCTTTAAAAATATTTTCAATTAGGTCAATAATAATTTCATCAGAAACTAACTGGCCCTTCTCGATTAAATCTTTTATTTTTTTACCTAAGTCAGATTTATTATTTATTTCTTCTCTTAATAAGTCACCGGTAGAAATTTTTTTTAGAGAAAAATTTTTTGCCAAAAGATCAGATTGAGTACCTTTGCCAGCACCCGGAGCTCCAAAAATAATTATATTCATTAATTAAGTTTTAAACTTAGATTTTTTAATTAAACTTGCATACTGTCCACTCATTAATCTTGTTTGAACTTGAGTTACAGTGTCCATAGCAACAATTACTACTATCAGTAATGAAGTACCACCTAAATAAAAAGGTATTGGATATTTGGATATTAGAAATTCTGGCATTAAACATACTAAGGTTAGATACATTGCGCCAATAGTTGTAAGCTTTGTTAAAATGTCATCAAGATACTCGGCTGTTCTATCACCTGGTCTTATACCTGGAACATAACCACCGTACTTTCTAAGATTTTCAGCAGTCTCTTTTGGATTAAAAACTATCGACGTATAAAAGAAAGTAAAAAAAATAATTCCTGATGCATAAACTAGCATGTAAAGAGGTTTTCCTTGAGAAAAGTAAGACGTAAAATTTATTAAAGTGTCACTATCACTAGTGCTAAAGTTGGAAAAAGTAGTAGGTAATAATAATAAAGCTGAAGCAAAAATTGCCGGAATAACTCCTGCTGTATTTATTTTAAGAGGAAGATGTGATGACTCACCACCATACATTTTAGATCCCATTTGTCTTTTTGGATAATTAATTAAAACTTTTCTCATTGCTCTTTCCATAAAAACAATAAAAATAATTGTACCAATCAATAGCATGAATATAATAACTATAGTAAAGGCTGATATAGCACCTGTTCTTCCTAATTCAAATGTTGTTGCTAACGCTCTTGGTATTTCGGCTACAATTCCTGAAAAGATAATTAAAGATATTCCGTTACCTATTCCTCTCTGAGTGATTTGTTCACCCAGCCACATTAAAAACATTGTGCTTGCAACTATAATTATCACAGTATTAACTTTAAATGCAGCTCCTGGGTCAAGTACAAGACCAGGGGAATTTTCTAGGCCTACCGAAACACCATATCCTTGGATTGATGCAAGCAAAACTGTTCCATATCTAGTTATTTGTGTAATTTTTCTTCTTCCTATTTCGCCTTGGTTTTTTAAATTCTTAAAATATTCTGATACTCCGGTCATTAATTGAACTATTATTGAAGATGAAATGTACGGCATAATACCTAAAGCAAAGATTGCCATTCTGCTTATTGCACCACCTGAAAATACGTTAAACATTCCAAGCAAGCCCTTTTGATTTGAGTCCATAACTTCTTGTAATGTATTTGGATCTATTCCCGGAATTGGAACATACGTACCGAACCTATAAACAGCTAATAAAAAAATTGTAAATATTATTCTATTTTTTAAATCACCCGTTTTAGATAAAATATTTTCACTCATCTTAAAAATTAACTACTTGTTTTGTCAATTAAGGTAATTTGACCGCCTTGTTTTTCAATTTTAGATTTTGCATTAGATGAAATTTTATTAATTTGAATATTTATCTTTTTATTTATTTCACCTGTTCCTAATATTTTAAGTTTGTTATATTTTTTGTTAATAATTTTTTTCTTTTGTAATAATGCTAATGTTATTTGTTCATTTTCAGAAATTTTTTTAGCATTAATTAAATTTTGAATTAAAGATAAGTTTATTGCAGTAGAAAACTTGTTCTTCCTTGATTTAAAACCTCTCTTGGGTAGCCTTCTGTAAAGAGGCATTTGTCCTCCTTCGAAGCTTTTAATTGCAACTCCTGATCGAGATTTTTGTCCTTTATGTCCTCTACCTCCAGTTTTGCCTTTACCTGAACCAATTCCTCTGCCGGGCCTAATTTTCTTTTTTTTTATGTTAATATTTAAATTATTTAGTCTCATGATGAATGTTTATTCTTTATTACAGAAGAAACAGGTTTTCCTCTTGTAGCTGATACTTTTTTTGGTGAAGATTGCTTTTTCAATCCAGTTAAACAAGCTCTCAATACATTGTGGGGATTGGATGATCCTAAAGATTTAGCTACAATATCTTGAATTCCGATAACTTCACATACGGCTCTAATAGCTCCACCTGCAATGATACCTGTACCTACCGGGGCAGATCTTAAAAGAACTTTTCCAGCACCATTTTTGCTTAGTATATCGTGGTGTAAAGTTCTTCCATCCTTTAAAGAAAACTTTTGTAAATTTTTTTTTGCAGTCTCTGTAGCTTTTTTAATGGCATCTGGTACTTGTTTAGCTTTTCCATGACCAGTACCTATTGATCCTGCTTGATTACCTACTACAACTAGTGCTGAAAAGGCAAATCTCCTTCCACCTTTAACAACTTTTGTTATTCTGTTTATAGAAACTAATTTATCTTTATATTCAGAGTTTTTTTTATTTTCAGAGTTTTTCATTTTAAATTTTTATACCATTTTTTCTTAAAGTGTCAGCAAAAATTTTTATTCTGCCGTGATACCGATATGTTCCTCTATCAAAATAAAAGTTCTTAAGTTTTTTTTCATTAGCTTTTTTTGCAAGTGATTCAGCAACAGCAACCAATTTTTGTTTTTTTTCAATCTTTTGTGCTCTTAAACTTTTATCTAAAGAAGTTGCCATTACCAATGTAGTGCTTTTCATGTCATCAATTATTTGTGCAGAGATATTTCTTTTAGATCTATTTATAGATATTCGTAATTTACCTAGATTAACAGATTTAATTTTTTTTCTCATTTTTAATAACTTTTTATTTGTCTTCTTTTTAATCATTTATTTCTTCTTTCCTTCTTTTCTTAATACGTATTGACCTCTTTCTTTAATACCTTTTCCTTTATACGGTTCTACGGGTCGAAAAGACTTAATTTTTGAAGCTACACTTCCAACTAATTGTTTATCTGTGCCGTTAATTTTAATTATAGTTTGCTTTTCAACTTGCATTTTTATTCCTGTGGGAATTGTAAAATTAACATCATGACTAAATCCTAACTGAAGATTAAGAACGTTACCTTTTAGAGCTGCTCTATATCCAACACCAGTCATTTCCAAAGTTTTGTTAAACCCTTCCTTAAGTCCATCAATAGTATTTTTTACAATACTTCTTGTCATACCCCAAGTTACATTTATTGATTCTTGTTTTTTATCCTTTGGGTTTATATACAAGTAATCATCTTTAACTTCCGTTTTCAAATTTTTACTTATTGTCAGTTCTTTTGAACCCATAGGACCATTTATAGAAATCTTACCTTCGCTAAGGTTAATTTTAACTTCCTTGGGTATTGAAATTGGTTTTTTTCCTATTTTTGACATTTATGAAACCCTACAAATTAATTCGCCACCAACTTTATTTTTTCTTGCCTCTACATCAGTCATAACTCCTTTTGATGTAGAAACTATAGAAATACCTAATCCGTTCTGAATTTTAGGTATACTTTCTGCTTTTGCGTAAATTCTTCTGCCAGGTTTGGAAATTCTCTTAATTTCTTTAATCACAGGTTCTCCATCGCTATATTTTAGATTTACTTCGAAGGTGTCCATATTGTCGATTTTTGTAACTAAAAAATTATTTATAAATCCTTCTTGCTTTAAAACTTCTAATATATTTTTTCTAAAATTTGAAAACGGGATTTTTACTTTGCTTAAATGTCTCATCTGACCATTCCTTATTCTTGTTATTAAATCTCCTATTGGGTCTACAAATGCCATAAATCTCCTTTTAATTTACCAACTCGATTTTACCATCCCTGGTATTTTTCCTTCTGAAGCAAGCTTTCTTAAAGCTATTCGCGATATTTTCAATTTTCTATAAACTCCATGAGGTCTGCCTGTAATTTCACATCTGTTTCTTACTCTAATCTTGGATGAATTCTTTGGAAGTTTTGAAAGTTTTAATTGAGCTTTAAATCTTTCCTCAAGTGGTAATTTTTTATTATATATAATATCTTTAAGTTTCTTTCTTTTTGCAAAATATTTGTTGCTTAATTTAATTCTTTTTAAATTTCTATTTATTGAGCTAGTTTTTGCCATATGTAATTAGTTAACCTTTCTATCATGTATTGGAAAATTAAATTCTTTTAAAAGTTCTATTGACTCCTTTTTGTCCCTGGTTGATGTAACAATTGTAATATCCATACCTTTAATTCTTTCAACCTTATCAAAATTTATTTCGGGAAAAATAATATGCTCTTTAATTCCGAAGCTAAAGTTACCTGAACTATCAATGGACTTAGAGCTTAAACCTTTAAAATCCTTAATTCTTGGAAGAGCTATATTTACAAGTCTATCTATAAATTCGTACATTCTATCATTTCTTAAAGTAACTTTAACGCCAGCATTTGTGCCTTTTCTTGTTTTAAAATTTGAAATAGATTTTTTAAATTTGGTAACTATGGGACTTTGACCACTTATAAGTGACATGTCTTCAATTGATGTTTTAAGTTTTTTTTGATCATTCCCATCTAAACCTAAGCCCATATTTAAAACTACTTTTGTTAATTTTGGAACTCTATTTTTGTTCTTTAAATTAAGTTTATTAAGTAAATTTTGTACAATTGTTTTATTATATAATTCTTTTAATCTAGGGATCATTATTTTTTAACCTTTTTCTTTAAATCTTTTTCATTTTCTTTTTTGTCTTCATTTTTACTTGTTGGTGCAACATTTGAAATATGAATGATGTTCTCCTTAGATATAATTCCACCTTTTTTTTCTTTTGTAGACTTAACATGTTTTTTTACAAAATTTATCCCCTTTACAATTACTCTACCTTTTTTTAAAGAAACCTCTATAACTTCACCTTTTTTACCTTTGTCTTTACCGGTTAAAATTTTTACTTCTATTCCTTTTTTAATATTGCTTTTCATAATACCTCTGGTGCTAGTGAAATTATTTTCATTTGCCCTTTATTTCTTAATTCTCTTGTAACTGGTCCAAAAATTCTAGTGCCTATTGGCTCACCTTTATCATCAGTTAAAACTACAGCATTATTATCAAATCTAACTTTTGAACCATCGTTTCTGTGTATTCCCTTTTTAGTTCTCACAACTACAGCTTTATGAACCGATCCTCTTTTTACTTTTCCTTTTGGAATAGCGTCTTTGACGCTTACAACAATAATATCTCCTATTGATGCATAACGTCTTTTGGATCCACCTAAAACTTTAATACATTCAACTCTTTTTGCTCCAGTATTATCAGCGACAAGAATTTCAGTCTGAACTTGTATCATTTTAATAAAATCTCCCATTTTTTATTTTTTGACTTAGGTCTACATTCAATTATTTTTACTTTATCACCAATCTTATGTTTATTTTTCTCATCATGAGCATGGTATTTTTTGCTTGTAGAGATAACTTTAGAAAACATAGGATGAACATATTTTCTCTTTACATTAACCACCACGGTTTTGTTATTTTTATCACTAACAACTATTCCTTCTAAAATTCTTTTTGTCATCTTTTATCCTGTCTTTGTATTTGTGCTAACATTCTTGATATATCTCTTTTTATAAATTTAACTTTTGATGGATTTGTTAATTGTCCATTTGATTTCTGAAATCTTAAATTAAACAAATCTTTTTTAAGTTTTTCTACATTTTTGTTAAGTTCGCTTAATGTCATTTTTTTTTCTTCTTTTTTTTTCATTAAAACCTACTGATTATTTTAGTTTTTATTGGAAGTTTTGCTGAAGCTTTATAAAGAGCCTCTCTTGCTACTTGTTCGCTAACTCCATCAACTTCAAAAATAATTCTTCCAGGTTTAACTCTACATACCCAATATTCCGGTGCGCCTTTTCCTTTTCCCATTCGTACCTCGGTAGGTTTTTTTGACACAGGGATGTTTGGAAATATCCTGAGCCATACTTTTCCTGTTCTTTTCATATGTCTGGTTAAGGCAACCCTAGCAGCTTCTATTTGTTTAGATATAATCCTTTCTGCTTGAACTGCTTTTAATCCATAACTTCCAAAATTTAGAAGTTCTCCTCTTCTAGCAATTCCGTGAATTCTGCCTTTGTGTGCTTTTCTGTATTTTGTTCTTGCTGGTTGTAACATTATTTATTTTTTCCTTCTTTTTCTTTTGTTTGTTGATTTTTAAATTCCTTGCTAAATATTTCACCTGTATATATCCATACTTTAACTCCAATTATTCCATATGCTGTTAAAGCCTCTGCTTCAGCATAATCTACATTTGCTCTAAAAGTATGTAGTGGAACACTGCCTTCTCTTGTCCATTCACTTCTGGCTATCTCGTTACCTGCAAGTCTACCGCTTACACAAACTCTTATTCCTTTTGCGCCTAATCTCAATGCAGATTGAATAGCCCTTTTCATAGCTCTACGGTATGCAATTCTTTTTACTAATTGTTGAGCAATATTTTCAGCAACTAAGTAAGCATTCAACTCTGGTTTTTTTATCTCTTTTATATTTAAAGATACTTCGCTATTTGTAAATTTTGAAATATTTTTTTTAATTTTTTCTATATCAGAACCTTTTTTACCAATTACAAAACCTGGTCTTGAAGTATAAATAGTTACTACACACTTTTTACTTGGTCTTTCTATAATAATTGTTGATATACCGGAATTTTTTACATTCTTTTTAAAATATTCCCTTATTTTATAATCCTCTATTAAAAAATTTCCAAAATCATTTTTCTTAGCAAACCAGATAGAATCCCAGCTTCTATTTATTCCTAATCTTAAACCTATTGGATTAACTTTTTGACCCATTTTCCTCCAGTGATGAATTAGTTTTTTCTGATAGTATTATTGTAACATTACTATATGGTTTTTTAATTGCACTTGCTCGACCTTTTGCTCTAGCTCTAAACCTTTTCATAACAATTGCTTTTCCTACATATGCTTCTTTTATAAACAAATTATCAATGTCGAACTGATAGTTATTCTCAGCATTAGCAATGGCAGATTGGACAGTTTTTTTAACTTCATGTGCAATTCTTTTTCTTGCAAAAGATAAGTCTCGTATAGCAATACTGGCCATTTTCCCTTTGATATGTTTTAAAATTAAATTAACTTTTCTAGGGCTGCTTCTTACATTTTTGTTTATTGCTTTCGCTATTTTTTCTTGTTTATTTTTTTTCATCTTTTTTAACCTCTGGTTTAGGCGCAGTAGCTGCAGTAGCTTTTTCTTGTGCGGCTTTCTTGTCAGCCGGTGTATGGCCTGAAAATTGTCTAGTAGGTGAAAATTCTCCCAATTTATGGCCTACCATTTCCTCTGAAATACTAATTGGAATAAATTTTTTTCCATTATGCACTAGAAAACTATGACCAACAAAATCAGGTATTATTGTTGATTTACGTGACCAAGTTTTAATAGGTGCCTTTGATGTCTTATTTTTTAAGCTATCTACTTTTTTAATTAAACTTGGATCTACAAAAGGTCCCTTCCATACAGATCTTGACATAATTAATTCCTTTTTTTCCTTCTTGTTATTATAAATTTTTCTGTTTTTTTATTTTTTCTAGTTTTTAATCCTTTTGATGATTGACCCCAAGGTGATACTGGATTTCTTCCTCCAGAAGTTTTACCTTCCCCACCACCATGCGGGTGATCGACCGGGTTCATTGCAACTCCTCTAACGGATGGTCTTTTTCCTAACCACCTATTTCTTCCCGCTTTTCCAATTTTTATATTTTTATTATCTGGGTTAGATACAACACCTATAGTAGCTCTAGCGTTACCTAAAATTTTTCTTGTTTCCCCTGACGAAAGCTTAATTATGGTATAATTGGCATCTTCACCTGAAATTTTTGCTGAAGATCCAGCTGACCTGATTAATTTTCCTCCTCTTCCAGGCTGAATTTCAATATTATGAATATCTGTTCCGCTTGGAATTTTGTTTAAAGGCATGCAATTTCCTATTTTTATTTCAACATTTTCGCCTGACATGATTTCATCACCAACGCTGATTTTATCCGGAGCTAGTACATATCTTTTTTCACCATCTGAATAGTTAACTAACATTATGTGTGAAGATCTATTCGGATCATACTCAATACGTTCAACAATAGCTTTAATATCATCCTTATTTCTGTGAAAATCCACAATTCTATATCTATTTTTATGACCAGCACCTCTTCTGCGTGATGTTATTCTGCCTAAATTATTTCTTCCTCCAGTAGAAACTTTACCTTTGGTTAATGATTTGAAAGGCTTACCTTTCCATAAGAAAGATTTATCTACAAGAACAGTTCCTCTTGTTGATTTTGTATATGATTTAAAATTTTTTAACGACATTTTATATACCTGTAGTTAAGTCAATACTTTGACCTTTTTTTAATGTGACAATAGCTTTTTTATAACCTGATTTTTTAACTTGCCTTCCTCTTACTTGTTTAAATTTACCTTTATTTAAAATTGTATTAATTTTAACAACATTAACCTTAAAAATTTTTTCTATATACTTTTTAATTAACTTTTTATTGGTAAACTTATCAACTTTGAAAATAATTTTATTTTGTTCAGACAAAAAAGTACCCTTTTCTGTAATTATTGGTGATCTTATTTTGTCTAAAAAGTTATTATTTTTCATTTGTTAATCTCTTTTCTAAATTTTTGATTGAAGTTTGGGTAAATAACAATTTTTCATAGTTTAATATATCATAAACATTAGTCGCACTTTCATCTATTAACTTAACATTGGCAATATTTTGTGAAGATTTCTGAATGTTTAATTTTGAACTTTTATCTGCAACTATTAAAACTTTTTCGATTTTATTTTTTTTTAAAAAAGAATTGAAAACTTTAGTTTTTAGAATTTTATCTTTTATATCGTTTACTATTAGTAATTTTTTATCTATAGCTTTAGAAGATAATACATTTATTAACCCAATTTTTTTAATTTTTTTATTAATTTTTTTCACATGATAAACAGCACCTTTTGGTCCATGAGCAACACCACCGCCTACAAAAATTGGTGCTTTTCTGCTACTATGTCTAGCTCCGCCAGTTCCTTTTTGTGCATATATTTTAGCAGTAGAACCCTTAATCGCATTTCTTTGTTTCGTTTTTGCTAACCTAGGTTTTATTTTACTAATATTCCACATTAGTAGTTGCTGGACTAATTTTCTATTAGGTTTAATGGAAAATATTTTGTCAGATAAATCAAGATTTGCGCTCTTTTCACCCTTTATATCAATTGTTGAAATTTTCATTTACCTTTTGCCTCCGTTTTATTTTCAGTTTTTTTCGGATCTGGTTTTTTTGTTTCCTTTTGTTGTGTTTCTTTTACTGGTGATGCTTTTTTATCTTTTTTGGGAGCTACTTTTTCTTTTTCTTTTGCCAAAGTAACAATCTTATCTGCAGTTGTTTTTCTATTTATATTTTTCTTAGATTCTTGAATTAATAAAAATCCATTTTTGCTCCCAGGAACAGAGCCTTTTACGTATATTAATCCTCTTTCTATATCTGATTTTATGATTTCTAAATTTTGAATTGTTCTTAATTTATCACCCATATGGCCAGCCATTTTTTTCCCTTTAAAAACTTTTCCTGGATCCTGTCTTTGTCCTGTAGATCCGTGTGATCTATGGGATACTGAAACTCCATGTGTAGCTCTTAATCCTGCAAAATTATGTCTTTTCATTACACCGGCAAATCCTTTACCGATTGTTTTTCCCGTTATATCCACAAATTTCTTATCTTTTAATATTTCTAATCCTATTTCATTTCCTTCTTTATACTCATTAATGTTTTTAACCCGAAACTCTTTTAATACCTTCTTCGGCTCAGTTGATTTTTTGCTATAAAAACCTTTCATTTGTTTAGTGAGCTTTGAATTTTTTATTTTACCAAAACCAATTTTTACAGCGTCATAACCTCGTTTTTCTTTATTGATAACATCAATAACTCTACCCTTTTCAACTTGGAGAACTGTGACTGGTACAACTACTCCTGCATCATAAAACTCTCTAGTCATCCCAATTTTTTTTGCATATAATCCTAATGTCATATAATCCTTATATCTTTATCTCCACATCAACACCTGATGCTAAATCAAGTTTCATTAAAGCCTCTACCGTTTGAGGTGTCGGTTCTATAATATCAATTAATCTTTTATGAGTTCTTGTTTCAAATTGTTCTCTACTTTTTTTATCTATATGAGGTGATCTCAAGACAGTAAAAACTTCTTTTTTTGTAGGCAGAGGTATTGGTCCCTTAATTTGAGCACCTGTTCTTTTAGCGGTATTAACAATTTCTTCAGTAGATTGATCTAAAATCTTATTGTCATAACCTCTTAGTTTTATTCTAATGTTTTGTCTTTCCATAATTTATGCCATTTTTTTTGTTACTTCATCTTGAACATTTTGCGGTACTTTAGAATAATGATCAAAAAACATTGAATATTGAGCTCTTCCCTGTGACATTGATCTCAAATTGTTTATATATCCGAACATGTTTGCTAAAGGAACCATAGCTGTAATCATTGTGGCATTACCTCTTTTGTCAGTAGTTCCAACTTGACCTCTTCTGCTATTTAAATCACCGATTACATCTCCCATATAGTCATCTGGTGTTATAACCTCTACCCTCATCATCGGTTCTAAAAGTTTTAATGATGCTTTGGTGCACGCTTCTTTGAAACAATATCTTGATGCAATTTCAAATGCTAAAACACTTGAATCTACATCATGGTGTAAACCATCAAGAATGGTAACTTTATAATCTATTAGTGGAAAGCCTGCTAAAATACCTGTATCAGCTACACTTTCTATTCCTTTTTCAACGCCTGGTATAAATTCTTTCGGTATTGCTCCACCTTTAATTTTATTTTCTATTTCTCTTCCTTTTCCTGGTTCGAGAGGCTCAACTTGTAATTTCACTCTTGCAAACTGGCCAGCACCTCCACTCTGTTTTTTATGAATATAATCGTGAGTTGATGCTTTTAATATAGTTTCCCTATAAGCGACTTGTGGTGCCCCTATATTAGCCTCAACTTTAAATTCTCTTTTCATTCTATCAACAATAATATCTAGATGTAATTCTCCCATTCCTTTAATAATAGTTTGTCCTGACTCTTCGTCAGAACTAACTCTGAAAGAAGGATCTTCTTTTGCTAATCTTCCTAAAGCTTCACCCATTTTTTCTTGGTCACCCTTTGTTTTAGGCTCTACGGCAATTTCAATGACTGGATCAGGGAATTCCATCGGCTCAAGAACAATTGGATTTTCTTCGTCAGATAATGTGTGACCCGTAATTGTATATTTTAGACCTGCTAAAGCTACTATATCGCCAGTATTAGCTTCCTTTACATCTTCTCTACTATTTGCGTGCATTAATAACATTCTACCAACTCTTTCTTCTTTATCTTTAGTAGTGTTGTAAGCAGCAGTGCCGGTTTTTAATGTTCCTGAATATATCCTTATAAATGTTAAAGTTCCTACAAAAGGATCGTTCGCTACCTTAAAGGCTAAAGCTGAAAATGGTTCGTTATCTTCAAATTTTCTTTTAACTTCATCTTTTGAGTTAACTTTAGTACCATTAATAAATCCTATATCTTTTGGACTTGGTAAAAAATCAATTACTGCATCAAGAAGCGGTTGAACGCCTTTATTTTTAAAAGCTGACCCAGTAAGAACAGGAACAAAATCAAAGTTTAAACATCCTTTCCTAATGCACGAAATTAGATCTTTTTCTGAAATTTCTTTTCCATTAAGATAATCATCCATTAGTTTTTCATCTTGTTCTACAGCAGTTTCAACTAGTTCTTTTCTGTATTTTTCAGACTCACTTTTTAAATTTTCTGGAATTTCAACATAATCAAATTCTGCGCCAAGCTTTTCATCCTTCCAAATTACCGCTTTCATTTTTACTAAATCAACTACTCCTTTTAAAGAAGCTTCAATTCCTACAGGTATTTGCATTACTAAAGGTTTTGATCCTAATCTTTCTTTAATCATTTCTACACATCTAAAGAAATCAGCACCAGTTCTATCTAGTTTATTTACAAAACAAATTCTGGGAACTTTATATTTATCTGCTTGTCTCCAGACAGTTTCGGATTGAGGTTCTACACCAGCGACACCATCAAATACTGCTACGGCTCCATCTAAAACTTTTAACGATCTTTCAACTTCAATTGTAAAATCAACGTGGCCTGGTGTGTCTATAATATTTATTCTATGTTCTCTCCAAAAACATGTTGTAGCTGCAGACGTAATTGTAATGCCTCTTTCTTGTTCTTGCTCCATCCAGTCCATAGTTGCAGCGCCGTCATGAACTTCACCAATTTTATGACTCTTTCCTGTATAATATAAAATTCTTTCAGTCGTTGTTGTTTTGCCCGCATCAATATGGGCCATAATTCCAATATTTCTATATTTTTCTAAAGGATGTGATCTAGGCATAAAATTTTACCATCTAAAATGCGCAAAAGCTTTGTTAGACTCTGCCATCTTATGTGTATCTTCTCTTTTCTTGATTGCAGAACCTTTTAATTGAGAGGCATCCATTAATTCATAAAAAAGTTTTTCTGCCATCGTTTTATTTTTTCTTTTTTTTGAAGCTAAAATTAACCATCTTAAAGCAAGAGCTTGAGATCTTTTTGGTTTAACTTCTACTGGTACTTGATAAGTTGCCCCACCAACTCTTCTTGATCTTACTTCTACAGAAGGTCTTAAATTACTAATTGCCTTAGTGAAGGTTTCCATTGGGTCAATTTTAGTTTTGTCTTTAATTTTGTCTAATGCTGTATAAACAATTTTTTCAGCTTTATTTTTATTTCCATCAATCATAACTGTATTAATTAACTTTGAAATTACTAGCGAGTCATATCTCGAGTCATTTAATACGATTCTTTTTGGTGCTCTTTTTTTTCTAGACATAAAATTTATTTAGGTTTTTTTGCGCCGTATTTAGATCTTTGTTGTTTTCTTGCTGATACACCTTGTGTATCAAGGTTTCCTCTTAAAATGTGATAACGAACACCTGGTAAATCTTTAACTCTTCCACCTCTTATTAAAACTACTGAGTGTTCTTGTAAGTTGTGACCTTCTCCAGGAATATAACAAGTAACTTCATGGCCATTGGATAATCTTACTCTGGCGACTTTTCTTAATGCAGAATTTGGTTTTTTTGGTGTTGTTGTATAAACTTTAGTACAAACTCCTCTTTTTTGAGGCGAGCGTTCCAATGCAGGAACTTTGTTCCTCATCTTTGGTTTAATTCTAGACTTCCTTATCAACTGATTAATAGTTGGCATAAATTTATATATTTTTATTTGTGGAAAGAAATGAGATGTAATTCTTGTTTTTCTAATCGGGTTAGCGTTTAAGATCTCAAGTACCTTACCTCTAGCCACAAAATTTGCGTTAAACTACAAGTAGAAGTAAAAATTGTCAACTTATAATAGTAATTTTAGTTAGTAAAAAAGGGCTATAATGATGCAAAAAAATGAAAATTATTTGCTAATTTCTGGTGTGTCAGCTTTTGCGGCTGATGATTCAAGATCCTTTTGCTTAGCCTGATTTATCCATTTATTTTTTATATGTCCTGTGCCAGCTGGGACTAAACGCCCTACAATCACGTTTTCTTTTAATCCTTTTAATGTATCAACCTTACCTCTAATAGCGGCATCTGTTAAAACTCTCGTAGTTTCTTGGAATGAAGCAGCGGAGATGAAAGAATTAGTCTGTAGTGATGCTTTTGTTATACCCAATAAAATTCTCTCGCCTGTAGCCGGTTTTTTATTTTCTTTAATCAAAGCTTCATTTGTTTCCAAAAATTCGAATCTATCAACTATTTCACCTAATAAGTAATTTGAATCTCCAGAAGATTTTACTTCTACTTTCCTTAACATTTGTCTGACGATTGTTTCAATGTGCTTATCATTGATTATAACACCTTGTAATCTGTATACTTCTTGAACTTCATTAACAAAGTAATCTGTTAGAGCTTCAATGCCTAAAATTCTTAAAATATCGTGTGGCGCTGGGCTTCCATCTAATAAATATTCTCCCTTTTTAATTTTTTCGCCTTGATTAAAATTTATATGCTTTCCTTTTGGTATCAAATAGTTTGATGTCTCACCTTTTTCAGAAACAATTGACACTTTCTGTTTGCCTCTTAATTCCTTTCCAAATTCTATTACACCATCATTTTCTGCAATTATTGCACTTTCTTTTGGTCTTCTAGCTTCAAAAAGTTCTGCTACCCTTGGCAAACCCCCGGTAATATCTTTTGTTTTAGATCCTTCTTTTGGTAATCTAGCTAAAACATCTCCTGCCGAAACTTTTTGACCATCCTGAACAGAAAGTATTGAGTCGGGAACAAGATAATATCTCGCTTCATTATCATCAGCTTTTTTTATTACGTTTCCTTTTTCATCTCTTAGTGTAACACGAGGCTTAAGTTCTGTATTTTTAGATTGAGATCTCCAATCAAGAACAGATTTTGAAGTAATACCAGTGGTGTCATCAACAGTTTCAGCCAAAGATAAACCTTCTATTAAATCTACAAAGTTAGCTATACCGCTTTTTTCAGCAATTACAGGTAATGTATATGGGTCCCACTCACAAATCTTAGTTCCTTTTTTTATATTTTCATTATTTTGATGAAAAAGTTTAGCTCCATATGGAACTTTATATATAGCTAATTGACGGCCATTTGTATCTTCTAAGGACAATTGTGTATTACGTCCCATAATAATCATATTTTTTTTAGAATCCTCAATTAAATTTTTATTAGTTATTTTTAAAATACCATCTGACTGTGAAATTATTGCAGATTCTTCTTTAATTTGTGCTGTTCCTCCAACGTGAAAAGTTCTCATTGTTAGCTGCGTTCCAGGCTCACCTATTGATTGAGCGGCTATCATTCCCACTGCCTCACCTATGCTTACCAATTTTCCTCTTGATAAATCTCTGCCATATGAATAGGCACAAACACCATGTTTAGATTCGCAAGTAATTACTGAATAAACTTTTAAAGATTTTACACCAGCAGAATCGATTTTTTCACATATATCTTCATCTATCATAGTATTTTTTTTGACTATTAAATTACCATTAACTGGATTTTTGACATCTTCAGCAACAACTCTTCCTAGAGCTCTTTCAGCTAAACTAACTATAATATTACCACCTTCAATTATCTCGGATAAAGTTATGTAATTTTTTGTACCACTACAGCAGTCTGTTTTAGTAATCGACACATCTTGCGCTACATCGCATAGTCTTCTTGTTAAATATCCTGAGTTAGCAGTTTTTAAAGCTGTATCAGCTAATCCTTTTCTAGCTCCGTGTGTCGAATTAAAATACTCAAGTACAGTCAAACCTTCTTTAAAATTAGATATAATTGGCGTTTCAATAATTTCACCAGATGGCTTGGCTATTAGTCCACGCATACCAGCAAGTTGTTTCATTTGGGCAGCTGAACCTCTAGCGCCAGAATCTGCCATCATGAAAACTGAATTAGAAACTATTTTGTCGTTGCTGTCTTTTTTTTCAGATTGAGAAATTTCTTTCATCATTTCACTGGCAATTAAGTCTGTACATTTAGACCAGGAGTCTACTACTTTATTATATTTTTCACCTCTAGTTATTAATCCTTCAGAGTATTGATGTTCATATTCCTCGATTAACTTTTTTGTTTCATTTACAAACTTTTGCTTTGTTTGTGGTATAATTAAATCATCTTTTCCAAAAGAAATTGCCGCTTTAAATGCATGCTTAAAGCCAAGATTTTTTAGCTGATCACAAAAAATTACTGTTTCTTTTTGACCGCAATATCTAAAAACTAAATCTATAATTTCAGAAATTTGTTTTTTCGATAATTTTCTATCAATTAAAGAAAACTTTATTTTGTAATTTTTAGGTAATAAATCAGCCAGCATAAATCTTCCTGCTGTACTTTTATAGGTTTCAAATATAGTTTTATTATTATTATCAACAGTCTTAAATCGACTTATAATTACTGAATGAATATTTATGTGTCCTGACTCAATGGCTTGTTCAATTTCACTTACACTTGTAAAATATCCTTTAGATTTAGCTTCCTCAAAATTTTCAATTGCTTGAGACAAATAATATATACCTAAAATCATATCCTGACTCGGTACAATTATAGGTTTTCCATTTGAAGGACTGAGTATATTATTAGTAGACATCATTAAAACTCTAGCTTCAATTTGTGCTTCTAAACTTAAAGGAATATGTACAGCCATTTGGTCGCCATCAAAATCTGCATTAAATGCTGCACAAACCAATGGATGTAACTCAATGGCGTTTCCTTCAATTAACGTTGCTTCAAAAGCCTGGACTCCTAACCTATGTAATGTTGGAGCTCTGTTTAATAAAATTGGGTGCTCTCTAATAATGTGTTCTAAAGCATCCCATACTTCATTTTTTTCTTTCTCTACTAGTTTTTTAGCTTGCTTAATAGTAGTTGCTAAACCCAGTTGATTTAAACGTGCATATAAAAAAGGTTTAAATAGTTCTAAGGCCATTTTTTTCGGCAGCCCACATTGATGAAGTTTTAAATGAGGTCCTACGACAATAACTGAACGCCCTGAATAATCTACTCTTTTTCCTAATAAATTTTGTCTAAATCTTCCTTGCTTACCTTTCAACATTTCAGCTAAAGATTTTAATGGTCTCTTTCCAGTTCCTGTTATTACTCTTCCTCTTCTACCATTATCAAATAAAGCATCAACAGATTCTTGAAGCATTCGTTTTTCGTTTCTTACAATAATATCAGGAGCACGTAAATCTATTAATCTTTTAAGCCTGTTATTTCTATTTATAACCCTTCTATACAAGTCGTTTAAATCTGATGTTGCAAATCTTCCTCCATCTAAAGGTACTAGAGGTCTTAACTCTGGCGGAATTACTGGTATAGTTGTTAAAATCATCCACTCAGGTTTGTTTTGTGAACTAATAAAAGACTCTATTAATTTTAATCTTTTAATTGCTCTTTCTTCAGCAACTTTTGATTTAATATCTTTTAATAAAATTCTTAGATTGTTTTGCTCTTTTGGAAGATCCAAATTTACTAATAGATCTCTAATAACTTCCGCTCCTATACCTGCGCTAAAGGCTTCTTCTCCGAATTCTTCTTGTGCTTTTAAATATTCTTCTTCGGTAATAAGTTGATTTTTTTTGAATTTAGTTAAACCTGGTTCCGTAACCATAAAGCTTTCAAAATACAATACTTTTTCAACATCCTTAAGTTTCATGTCTATTGCTAAAGAAATTCTGCTTGGTAATGATTTTAAAAACCAAATGTGGGCAATTGGAGTTGCTAGATCAATATGACCCATCCTGTCTCTTCTAACATTTGATTTTGTTACTTCGACGCCGCATTTTTCACAAATAATACCTCTAAACTTCATTCTTTTATATTTACCGCACAAGCATTCATAGTCCTTAACCGGTCCAAAAATTCTTGCGCAAAATAGACCATCTTTTTCAGGTCTAAAAGTTCTGTAATTTATTGTTTCTGGTTTTTTTATCTCTCCATATGACCATGATTTAATTTTTTCTGGACTCGCAAGAGATATTCTTATCTTATCAAAACTATCAGTTTGTAATGATGGAGATTGTTTAAATAAATTTGTGATTTCTTTTTTCATAGTTATTAATTTAATTCTATATTTAACCCTAGCGCTTTAATTTCCTTAACAAGTACATTAAAGGATTCTGGTACTCCAGATTCAAAATTTTCATCCCCTTTGACTATAGTTTCATAAACTTTTGTTCTACCAGCAACATCGTCAGATTTAACTGTAAGGATTTCTTGTAGCGTATAAGAAGCGCCATAAGCCTCAAGTGCCCATACCTCCATCTCTCCAAATCTTTGGCCTCCTAATTGAGCTTTACCACCTAAAGGTTGTTGCGTCACCAAACTATAAGGTCCGGTTGACCTTGCGTGAATTTTGTCTTCAACTAGATGATGTAATTTAAGCATATATATTATGCCTACAGTTACAGTTCTATCAAAAGGTTCTCCGGTTCTACCATCCCATAAGTTAGTTTGACCAGATGTAGAAAGATCGGCAAGTTTAAGCATTCCGCTTACGTCTTTTTCTGATGCTCCATCGAAAACTGGTGTAGCAATTGGTATACCTTTTGATAAATTTTGACAAAGCTCATCGAATTCATTGTTGTTCAATTTATTTATTTTAGAATTAAAATCTTTTTCTCCATATACATTTTTTAAAAGCTTTTTCATTTCAGCACTATTTTTTGAATTAATCTTACTACTAGCTGAAATAAGTTTATTAACCTTTTCTCCTAGTTCAGAACATGCCCAACCTAGGTGTGTTTCTAATATTTGTCCAACATTCATCCGACTTGGCACACCTAAAGGATTTAAAACTATATCAACAGGTTTTCCATTTTCCATATATGGCATATCCTCAATTGGAACAATTTTACTAATAACACCTTTATTTCCATGTCTTCCGGCCATTTTGTCACCTGGCATTAATCTTCTTTTAACTGCAACAAAAACTTTTATCATTTTCATTACACCGGGTAGAAGCTCATCGCCTTGTTGAATTTTTGTAGCCTTGTCTTCAAATCTCTCTTTAATACCAAGTTTAACCTTATCAAATTGTTCTTTTAATTTTAGAAGGCTATTTATTTTAGCGGCATCTTCTATCGGAATACTCCAATAATCATTTAATCTTAGATTATTAAGGGTACTAAAATCTAATTTAGTATTTTTTTCAAAATTTTTATATTTTTTGTTAAGTATTGAATCTTTTATAATTTCATTTGCTCTTGCTTGGATATTTTTTTCTAAAATTTCTTCTTCAACTAGTCTATCTTCTTGTATTGACTCAATTTCAGATCTTTCTATAGCTACTGATCTTTCATCTTTATCAACGCCATGTCTATTAAAAACTCTTACATCAACAACTATTCCATTGCTTCCTGGGGGCATTTTAAGAGAAGTATCTCTAACATCGGTAGCTTTTTCACCAAAAATTGACCTTAATAATTTTTCCTCTGGACTAGTTGCTGTATCACTTTTAGGTGTAACCTTTCCTACTAAAATATCGGCTGGTTTAACTTCGGCTCCAATATAGACTACTCCCGACTCATCTAAGTTCCTAAGTGCTTCCTCGCCAATATTGGGTATATCTCTCGTGATTTCTTCAGTACCTAGTTTTGTATCTCTTGCCATAACTTCATATTCTTCAATATGAATAGATGTGAAAACATCATCTGAAACACATCTTTGTGAAATTAAAATTGAATCTTCAAAGTTGTATCCAAGCCATGGCATGAATGCTACGGTTACATTTTTACCAAGAGCTAACTCACCTAATTTTGTTGACGGTCCATCTGCTATTATATCACCTTCCGCAACTTTGTCTCCTACTTTGACTAAAGGTCTTTGATTAATACAAGTATTTTGATTTGATCTCTGAAATTTTAGCAAATTATAAATATCAACACCAGACTGACTTAGGTCTTTTTCAGATTCTACTTTTACAACAATTCTTTTTCCATCGATTTTATCAACTACGCCACTTCTTTTAGCTACAATTGTCACTCCAGAGTCCAAAGCAACATCTCTCTCTATTCCAGTTCCTACTAGTGGAAATTCAGGCTTAATTAATGGTACTGCTTGTCTCATCATATTAGAACCCATTAAAGCTCTGTTTGCATCATCATTTTCTAAAAAAGGAATTAAAGATGCTGCTACTGAAACTAGTTGTTTTGGAGACACATCTATAAAATCAATATTTTCTGGTTTTGAAAGAATAAAATTTAATGATTTTCTGCAAGATACTAGCTCTTCTTTAAAATTACCCTTTTCATCTACTAAAGAATTAGCTTGAGCAATAGTATAATCTGATTCCTCTATAGCAGATAATCTAACTATTTCATCTGTAACTTTTCCTTCTATAACTTTTTTATATGGACTCTCAATAAATCCATACTTATTAATTCTAGAATAAGTAGCCAAACTATTTATTAAACCTATATTAGGTCCTTCGGGTGTTTCTATTGGACAAATTCTTCCATAGTGAGTTGGGTGAACATCTCGTACCTCAAATCCAGCTCTTTCTCTTGTAAGTCCTCCTGGACCCAATGCTGAAACTCTTCTTTTGTGAGTAATTTCAGAGAGAGGATTTGTTTGATCCATAAATTGAGAAAGCTGCGAAGTAGCAAAAAAATCTTTTAGAGAAGTAGTTACAGGTTTAGCATTAATTAAATCTTGTGGCATAACTGATTCAATTTCTAACGTGGACATTTTTTCTTTAATAACTCTTTCCATTCGTAAAACTCCAATTCTGAACTGATTTTCAACTAATTCGCCAACAGATCTTACTCTACGATTTCCTAAATGATCAATATCATCAACTTCATTTTTGCCATCTCTTAAATCCAACATAACTTTAATAACTTGTAAAATATCATCCTTGCTTAAAACTGTTAAATTTGCATTTTGATCTAATTTTAAACGAGCATTTAATTTAACTCTTCCCACATCAGATAGATCATATCTTTCTGGTTTAAAGAAAAGATTTGAAAATATCTCTTTTGCAACTTCTGTTGTAGGTGGCTCTCCTGGTCTTAAAACTTTATAAATTTCTGTAATCGCTTCTTCTCGGTTTTTATTTTTGTCAGCGTTTAATGTATAAATTAAATAAGGACCCTTATTAATTGGATCTATATTAGTTATTCTTAATGACTTGATATTCTTCGATATAAGCTTATCAAATAATTCTTTATCAATTTGGGTTCCAGCAGGTAATTTTAGATCTTCGTGAACTAAGTCATTATGAATATACTTACCCAATAAATAATCATTTGATAGCACTATCTCTTTAAGACCATCATCATAGAGCTTCTTTGCTAATGGTAAATTCAATTTAGAACCTGACTTGAGTATTATCTTATTTTGTTTTGCGTCTACCAAATCAAATGTAAGTTTGCTTGTTTTAAATGTCTCGGGATTAAACTTAGTTTTCCAATGATCTTTTTGAGAAATTATTTCTGAATAAGTATAAAACTCATTCATTATATTGTTTGCACTAAGATTAAGTGCGTAGAGCAAAGTAGTGATAGGTAATTTTTTTTTTCTATCTATTCTAAAATATAAAATATCTTTAATATCATATTCAAAATCTAACCAAGATCCTCTATTGGGTATTACTCTACAGTTAAATAAAAGTTTTCCACTAGCGTGTGTTTTGCCTTTATCATGATCAAAAAATACTCCAGGACTTCTGTGCATTTGATTTACGACAACTCTTTCTACACCGTTTACAACAAAAGTTCCGCTCGGAGTCATTAAAGGGATATCCCCCATGTATACTTCTTGCTCTTTAGCTGAAAGAATTTGTTTAGTATTAGTTTCCTGATTAATATCATATACAACTAATCTTAAGGTTGGCTTTAATGAAGCTGCATAAGTTAGACCTCTTTGCCTACATTCGTCTACATCATATTTTGGTTTATCAAATCTAAATGAAACATACTCTAGAGAAGCTTTTTCTGAAGGCTCTTCTATTGGGAAAATACTTTTAAAAACTCTATCTAAGCCTTTCAAGCTTTTTGATTCAGCTGGATCAAAGTTTTTTAAAAATTGATTGTAAGAGTTTTTTTGAACCTCAATTAAATTAGGAATATTGAGAGATTCTTTTAATTTTCCAAAATTTTTACGTATACTTTTCTTTTCAGTAAAAGATAAATCCATTTATACTTTTCAGCAAAATTTTTAGTAAAAAAAACTAAATTTATTTTAATTCTACTTTTGCACCAGCAGCTTCGAGTTTTTTCTTAACTTCTTCGGCTTCTTTTTTAGCTACACCAGCTTTAATTTCTTTTGGAGCTGCTTCAACTAAATCTTTTGCTTCTTTTAATCCCAAACCTGTAAATGCTCTAACTTCTTTAATAACATTAATTTTTTTATCTCCAGCTGCTGAAAGAAATACAGAAAATTCACTTTTTTCTTCAGCTGCAGGTGCGGCGGCTGCACCAGGTGCTGCTGCTGCTACAGGAGCTGCTGCTGTAACTCCCCATTTTTCCTCTAACTGTTTTGATAGTTCAGCTGCTTCAACTACTGTTAATTTTGATAATTCATCTATAATTTTGTTTAAGTCTGCCATGTGTATTTTATAATTTATGATTTAAGTTTTTTTACTCTTTGCGTGCGCCAAAATAGCAATTTTTGAGCCAGGTGCAAGTAAAATACTCATTATTTTTTGTGCAGGACCTCTCAAAATACCCACAATTTTGGCTCTAGCTTCATCCAAAGTAGGTAGTGTGGCAATTTTCACTACATCTTCACTATTTAAAACTTCATCTCCCATGATTCCGCCTAATATTTTCAGGTTGGAATTAGATTTTGAAAAATTAGTTAAAATTTTTGCTGAAGTAATTGGGTCTTGTGAAAAAGCTACAGCTGTAGGACCACTAAATAAATCTTTTAGTTTTGAGCATTTAGTTCCGTCTAAAGCTAACTTAGTAATTCTATTTTTTGTAACTTGAAATTTAATATCTTTATCTCTCATAACAGCTCTAAGCTCATCAATTTGTTTAACTGATAGACCTTTGTAATGAGTAACTAAAACAGATTCATTTTTTGTGAAAAAATCTTTCATTTTCTCTATATAATTTTTTTTTTGTTCTCTATCCATCATTTTTGTACACCCTTGCTGTTTTTAATTTTAAATGAAATTCCCATAGTTGAAGATATATAAGAAGATAAGATAAAATCACCTTTCACAGATTCTGGTTTCTCTTTGCTAATTATCTCTTTAACAAAATTATAATTTTTTATAATATTGTCATCTGAAAAACTTTTCTTTCCTATAGATAGTAAAATGTTTCCATCTTTATCACTTTTGAGCTCTATTTGCCCTGCTTTTAGATCTTCAACCGCCTTTTTAATGTTATTTGTAACTGTTCCTAGTTTCGGATTTGGCATTAGTCCTTTTGGACCTAAAACCTTTCCTAATTTACCGACTTTAAGCATACTTCCGGGTGTAGCTATAAGTTTATCAAAATTTAATTTTCCTGATGTTATATCATTAACCAAATTATCAGATCCTACCAAATCTGCACCCGATTTTTTTGCTTCATCCATCTTGCTGTCTTCGCAGATAACCGCAACTCTTATTTTTTTCTTTATACCATGAGGTAAATTAATTACTGTTCTTATATTAATTTCGGCTTTTGATTTTTTTTTGTTTAAACGAAAAGTCGCATCTATAGATTCATCAAATTTTGCATTTGCATTTTTTTTAACAAGTGGAATTATTGTCTTAAGATCACTCTGTCTTAAGGTAGAATTTTTTTTAATTTCTATATATCTTTTTGATTTTTTTTTCATATAATTACTCTTTAACTTCTATTCCCATTGATCTAGCTGAACCACAAATAATCTTTGTTGCTTCTTTCAAATCATAAGCATTAAGATCTTTCATTTTTTCTTTAGCGATTTGTTCAGCTTGCTTCATTGTTATTGAACCTGTTATAACTCTACCAGGTTCCTTTGAACCACCTTTAAGCTTAGCAGCCTCCTTAATAAAGTGTGAAGCTGGTGGGGATTTAATAATAAAATCAAATTTTTTATCTTTATAAACGGTTATAACAACTGGAACAGGTTTTCCCATGAAGCTTTTAGTTTTTTCGTTAAATGCTTTACAAAATTCCATTATATTAATACCTCGCTGACCTAATGCAGGACCTACTGGTGGTGCAGGATTAGCTTGACCTCCTTTTATTTGCAATTTTACATATCCTGTTATTTCTTTTTTTGCCATGTTTATGATTTCTCCACTTGGTGAAATTCCAAATCTACTGGAGTAGCTCTTCCAAAAATTGATACAGAAACTTTCATTCTTCGTTTATCCTCATCTATTTCTTCAACAGACCCGCTAAAGGAAGCAAATGGTCCATCAATAACTTTAACTTTTTCTCCAATGTCATATAAGCTTCCTTCTTCTGTCTGCACAACTCCATCTCTAATTTGACTCATTATTTTATCTACCTCTTTGTCAGAAACTGGAGATGGATTTCCGGTACTACCTAAAAAACCAGTGACATTTTTAATATTTTTTACCATATGATACAATTCTTTATTCATATCCATTTTTACTAATATATAACCGGGAAAATATTTCTTTTTAGCTTGAATTCTCTTGCCTTTTTTAATCTCCGTAACATCATGAGTTGGTATGAAAACTTCTTGTATTTTATCAGATAAGTTGTTCTTTTTAACGTTTTCATTAATTACTGACGCTACTTTTTTTTCAAATCCTGAATAAGTTTGCACGATATACCAGCTAGTCATATTAAAAATTAATCAATAAAATAAAATCTAAAAAAAACTTGTAAAATTGATCCAACAAAAGAAAAAATAGAGATGCTATTATAGCAAGAATAGAAACCATTAACGCTCCGGTTAAAGTTTCCTTTGCTGATGGCCATGTTACTTTAAAAGCCTCCTGTTTAACACTTTGTATAAATTTTAAAGGATTTATCATAACTTATTAACTCATTTTATCAGTTTTGGCAGGAGCGGAGGGAATCGAACCCCCAACCTCCGGTTTTGGAGACCGGCGCTCTACCAATTGAGCTACACTCCTAAGAGTTTACTCTAAAATTTTGGTAACTACACCAGCTCCTACAGTTTTACCACCTTCTCTTATTGCAAAGTTTAATTTCTCATTCATTGCAATAGGAGTAATTAGTTTTACAGTAAACTTAGCATCATCCCCTGGCATAACCATTTCAGTGCCTGAAGGAAGTTCAACTTCCCCGGTCACGTCAGTAGTTCTAAAATAAAATTGCGGTCTGTATTTAGTGAAAAAAGGAGTGTGTCTTCCACCTTCTTCTTTTTTTAATACGTAGGCCTGTGCTTCAAACTTTGTGTGTGGAGTAACTGATCCTGGTTTAGCTAAAACTTGTCCTCTTTCTACATCAGTTCTTTCAACTCCTCTTAGTAAAGCTCCTATGTTATCGCCAGCTTCGCCTGAGTCTAAAAGTTTTCTAAACATTTCTACTCCTGTACAAACAGTTTTTTTTGTTTCTCTAATACCAACTATTTCCAATTCCTCTCCAGTTTTTACAATTCCTTGCTCAACACGTCCTGTAACAACTGTACCTCTTCCAGATATTGAAAAAACATCTTCAACAGGCATTAAGAAAGGTTTATCTTTTGGCCTTTCCGGCTGAGGTATATGTTCATCAATAGCTTTCATTAGTTCTAAAATTGCATTTTTTCCAGTAGCTTCATCTTTTCCTTCAACAGCATTTAATGCCGAACCTTTAACAATCGGTATTTTGTCGCCCGGAAATTTATATGAAGTTAATAGTTCACGTATTTCTTCTACAACTAGGTCTAAAAGTTCTTTATCTTTTACTTGATCAACTTTGTTTAAGAAAACAACAATTGCAGGGACTCCTACTTGTCTTGCTAAAAGAATATGTTCACGTGTTTGAGGCATTGGACCATCAGCAGCATTTACAACTAATATGGCGCCATCCATTTGTGCTGCGCCTGTAATCATATTTTTTACATAGTCAGCATGACCAGGGCAATCGACATGTGCGTAATGTCTTTTGTCTGTTTCATACTCAACGTGTGCAGTTGATATTGTTATTCCTCTTTCTTTTTCTTCAGGTGCTTTATCAATTTGATCATATGCAACAAATTCAGCACCACCTTTTTCAGCCAACACTTTTGTTATTGCTGCTGTTAAAGTTGTTTTACCATGATCTACGTGTCCAATTGTACCAATGTTACAATGTGGTTTCGTTCTTTCAAATTTTTTCTTCTCAGCCATTTTAATACCTCTTTAATTTCTTACTCATTTAATTTATTTAACATGGAGCGGGTGAAGGGAATCGAACCCTCACATCCAGCTTGGAAGGCTGGTGTTCTACCATTGAACTACACCCGCATTTTCCAAACTTACCATTTTAAAATTACCATAATAACTTCATTAAGTTTGGTGGAGGGGGAAGGATTCGAACCTTCGAAGACCGAAGTCAACGGGTTTACAGCCCGCCCCATTTGACCGCTTTGGTACCCCTCCAAAAATATATTTCGGGGATACCCCCAACATCAATAAAGCCTTAAACAACACCGTCTTATATTCGTCTTATTGAAAAAATGCAATAAGTGATTTTAATAATTAATATGATAAAAGTTTGATAAAAGACTTAAAAAACATGAAAAAATCTACATTTTTGATAGCGGGTAAACATGCAGTTATAGAAGCTTTAAAAAATCCCAAAAGAAACGTGCAAAAAGTGTTTTTGACTGAAGATTCAAAAAAAATCATCTATAAAGCTAGTCCAAATCTAAACTTACTAAAAAATGTAAAAATTTTTTACAAAACTAAAAAAGAACTAGATAGGCTTTGTTCAAGAGATGATATTATGCATCAAGGAATAATAGCAGAAGTAGAACATCTAGATGAAATAAACATAAAAAATTTTTTAATTCAAAATGAAAATAAAAAAAATTTTACTTTTGTTGCCTTAGAAGACGTTACAGACCCCAGAAATATTGGCTCAATAATTAGAAGTGCTGCTTCTTTTAACGTTGATGGAATTATTGTTAAGGAAAGATCTTTTCCTGATGAAAGTAAATTATTATATAAAAGTGCAAGCGGATGTACCGAATACATTAATATATTTAAAGTTTCAAATATAAATACTACTTTAAAATATTTAAAATCAAGAAATTTTTGGATTTACGCATTTGATTCAGAAAGTAATGAAGATTTTACTAATCAGAAATGGGATGGAAATATAGTTCTTCTATTTGGTTCTGAGGGTGAGGGCCTTAAACATCAAACAAAAAAGAATTCGGACTTTTTATTAAAAATAAACATAAATAAAAAGGTAGAAAGTCTAAATATATCTAACAGTGCATCAATTGTTTTTCATTATATAGAAAAACAAAAGAAAAAAAATATTGATTAGTTATTTTTAAATGTATAAAACTTTCTATAAGCCCCTATAGCTCAATTGGTAGAGCAACTGATTTGTAATCAGTAGGTTCGCGGTTCGAGTCCGTGTGGGGGCACCATAATTATGATAAAAGGAATAAAAAAAATAAAATCTACGATTTTTAAAGATCATCGTGGATACCTGTGGACTTCATGGAAAAGTAAAAATATTAAAATAAGTTTTAATCACGATAAATTTTCAGTGTCAAAAAAAAATGTATTGCGTGGTTTACATGGGGATAAGAAAACATGGAAATTAGTAAGTTGTGTTTTTGGAAAAGTGTTTTTTGTTGTTGTTAATTGTAATAAGAAATCAAAACAATATTACAAATATTCATCTTTTATTCTTGATCATCAAAAAAATGAACAAATCCTAATCCCACCAAACTTTGCAAATGGATTTTTGTGTTTAAGTAAAAATTGTGTGTTTCATTATAAACTTTCATACAAAGGAAAATATTTTGATGTTAAAAATCAATTTGTTATAAAATGGAATGACGCCAAACTAAATATTAAATGGCCAAGAACTAAAAAACTTATTCAAAGTAAAAGAGATAAATAAATTAAATTTCCCTAACATCATCTAAATGTTTGTTCAAAGCTTTTGAGCTAAGAGTAATTTCAATAACAAATAACAATAGAGCAAAAATCATAAAAACAACAGCAATCACAAATGAGAAATCAGCTATACTCTTTTTTTCTACAAATAAAAAAATTATAGTGATCAAATCAAAAATAAAAGCAAAAGCTGATGTTATTTGTACAGTCTTTATTATCGCAATTCTTTTTTTTAATATCTTTAATTCTTCATAATAATTTTTGCTTATATTTTTATTTCCCTTATTTATAATTTCATCATGTAATTTTCTTATTAATGTAGCAATGGATGAATATCTGCTTGTAAAGGTATTCATCATTAAAGGAATCGCTGGTAATAAAATGGCAGTTATAATTATATCGTTTGAAAACATTTTTAGCTAAATTGTTTTTTAAGTTGTTCTATTTTAATTTTTTTAACCAAACTATTATTTTTGTCATACAGTAGATTATACTTAACTCTTTTGTCAGTAGAAATAATTATTTTCTTTATATTTCTAACCTCATAATTATCAGCAACTACACTAATTGGACGTTTTTTTTTACTTAAATTTTTTATACTAATTTTTACATTATTTGAAACTATTGTACCTCTCCATCTGCGAGGTCGAAAAGGACTTATAGGTGTGATAGCTAATTTACCAGAATCTAAAGAAAGAATTGGTCCATGAACAGATAAATTGTAAGCAGTGCTTCCTGCGGGAGTAGCTACTAATATTCCATCGCCAACTAATTTTTTAATAATTTTTTTATTTCTAATTTTTACTTCTAAAGAAGATGTTTCTCTGCTTTGTCTGAATAAAGAAACATCATTTATTGCATTTGCAAATTTTTTTTTATTTTTACTATTTGTGGCAACCATTTTTAAAGGAGTTATAACAATTTTCTTTGCGTGCGAAATATTTTTATATAGATTGCTATTTTTATATTTGTTCATCAAAAAACCAAATGAACCAGTATTCATTCCATAAAATGGTTTTTTATATTTCTGAAATTTTTTTAAGGTTTTCAACATATAACCATCACCACCCAAAACTATGAAAATATTACATCTGTGAGGAGCATAATTTTTGTATTTTTTGGTTAATATTTTTGCCGCAGTTGAAGCTTCCTTTGACTTGTCATAAGAAAAGTGAAATTTATAATTCATTTTAATGGTGCCCTCGGCCGGACTCGAACCGGCACTCCCAAATGGGCAAGGATTTTAAGTCCTTTGTGTCTACCAATTTCACCACGAGGGCATTTTTCATTATTTTATTTTATAATAAGATAATCTTTTTTTTAAATAATTTAAATCTAAATTACAATTTTTATATCCTGCTTTGATCAGATTAACATATCTTTTTGATGGTTTTCTAAATGCACATGTCTTCATAATATAAAACATTACTTTTTGCTTCTTATAATAAAAAAAACTTTTTTTATATGTATTGGGATATTGTTCATATAAATCTAATTTTTTTTCATGTTTTTTGCTGATTTGCCATATTGCTCCTGGTACAAAAGAACCTTTCTTTTTATAAACATTAGCATAGCCAAATATATTATTTTTGTTTGGATGGCAGAAAGATAGTTCATAATCATTTAACTTAGCCTTTGAGATATATTTGCAACCTTTACATCTTTCACATTCCATTTGGTTGTGGTTTAAATTGCTTCCGTAGGCAAAATATAACATTTTAAACTGCTCTTTCTTCGACAAAACTAATTTTTCTTTTTATTATGAACTTTTTAATTAAGTTTGCGCATTTATTAATTTCAGCAACACTTACTGATCTCAAAACCAAAGATACTCCAATTTTTCCATCTTTAAAAAAAGGATAACTGCCTATTTCCACTCTTTTATTGTTTTTTTGAACATTTTCAAGAGAGATTGAAATTTCGCTTTCTACAGTTTTTAAATGAATAGTTTTACTAAAAATTTTTTTACCTTTTGATAATTTATTTGTTAATCCACCAATCATTGACTTTAATATTGACGGAACTCCAGGAAGAGAAAAAACATTTCCAATATAAAATCCTGGAGCCCCACTCGAAGGATTGTATATTAGTTGTGCGCCAGCTGGCGTTTTTGCCATTTTTTTTCTTCCTATCGTAAATCGACTAGCGCCATAATATTTTTTTAATAATGCGTATGCTTCTTTATTATATTGATATTTTTTTTTGAATGCCTTGCTTATGGACTTAGCAGTAATATCATCATGAGTAGGTCCGATACCCCCAGTTGTAAAAACATAATTATGTTTTTTTCTTACTTTATTTATTGTATTTACAATAGTTTTCTCTATATCGGGAATTATCCTGACTTCATAAAGGGTTATGCCTAAATTATTCAACCATTTTGCTATCAATGAAACATTCAAATCTTGTGTACGGCCAGATAAAATTTCATTACCTATAACTATTATTGCTGCAGTCACTATTCCTTTTTTTTTATTCATGTATTAATAATATTGTTTATTAAATGAAATTAAAAAACTTATTACCAGGAGTATTCATAAAAAGATACAAAAGATTTTTTGTTGACATTCTCTTAAAAAGTCAAAAGGTAACTGTACACTGTCCCAATTCTGGTTCAATGTTGGGTCTGTTAAATGAAGGTAATAATGTGTGGATTTCAAAGTCTGACAACGTTAAAAGAAAACTACAATACACTCTAGAAATAATACAAGTGAACAAATCAATGATTGGAATTAATACATTTAATACAAACAAAATTGTTTTTGAGGCACTATCAAATAGGAAAATAAAAGAACTTTTAAAATATGATAAAATTGAATCTGAAATAAAATTTGGTTCAAATTCAAGATTTGATTTTTTATTAAGTAATAAAAAAGAAAAATGTTTTTTAGAAGTAAAAAATGTAACATTAAGTAGAAAAGTGAATATCGCTGAGTTTCCAGATGCAATAACATCTCGCGGTAAAAAACATCTCGAGGAATTAATTAAAGCTAAATCTAGAGGATATGAAAGTTTTATGTTGTTTCTTATACAAAGAAATGATTGTGATAATTTTAAAATTTCTGAAGATATAGACCCCTTGTATTATGCAGCCTTAAATAAAGCAAAAAAATATGGTGTAAAAATGCTTTGTTATGATTGTAAGATTAACAACAAGGAGGTAATACTTAATAAAAAAATTAACTTTCTAAAATGAGTATAAGTGATAACTTTTTAAAAATTAGAGAAGCCGGATCTTTGGCTGCAGATACGCTTGATGAAGTAACTCCATTTGTTCAGCCAGGTGTAAAAACAGAAAAAATTGATAAAATTTGTTATGAGTTTATAAGAGATAACGGAGGTCATTCTGCACCTCTATTCTACAGAGGGTTTCCTAAATCATGTTGTACCTCAACAAATCATGTCGTTTGTCATGGTATACCTGGAAATAAAGAGTTACGTGATGGCGATATTGTTAACGTAGATGTTACAGCTGTTGTAGATGGGTGGCATGGTGATACGAGCAGAATGTTTGCTATTGGAGAAATTTCACCAAAATCCAAAAGTTTAATCGAAACGACTTTTGAATCAATGATGAAAGGTATTTCAATTATAAAAGATGGAATTAGCACGGGTGACATAGGTTATGAAATACAAAACTATGTTGAAAAAAAGGGATATTCAGTAGTGAGAGATTTTTGTGGTCACGGAACTGGCAAAAAATTTCATGAACAACCCAATATATTACATTATGGTAAAAAAAATTCAGGTGTTAAAATAAATTCGGGAATGATTTTTACAGTTGAGCCAATGATAAATATTGGAAAATATGATACTAAAGTACTACAAGATGGATGGACGGCTGTTACTAAAGACAAAACATTTTCAGCACAATTTGAACACACAGTTGGGGTAACAAATAATGGTTATGAAATTTTTACAAAATCAAAAAAAAACTTAGATAAACCATCTTATATTTTATGATTGAAAGATATTCCAGAAAAGAACTTACCCGAATATGGGATGAAAAGAATAAATATTTAATATGGTTAGAGATTGAAATTGCCGCCGCGCATGCAATGGAGAAACTTAAGTTAATACCAAAAGGTGTTTCTGCTAAAGTACGAAAAAAAGCAAAAATTAACGTTGACAGAATTCATAAAATTGAAAGTAAAGTTAAACACGATGTAATTGCATTCTTAACATCCATAACAGAAAAAGTTGGGCCTGAAGCTAGATTTCTGCACACAGGTATGACTTCATCGGATATTTTAGATACATGTTTTAACATGCAATTAGTTCAAGCGGCACAAATATTAATAAAAGATATAGAAAATATTTTAAAAGTATTAAAAAATAAATCGTACAAATATAAAAATTTAGTTTGCATAGGTAGAAGTCATGGAATACATGCTGAGCCTACTACTTTTGGATTAAAGTTAGCTAGTTTTTATGAAGAATTTTCAAGAAATAAAATTCGTCTAGAGAGAGCTATAGAAGAAGTCTCAACGTGTGCAATATCTGGTGCTGTTGGCACGTACGCAAATATTGATCCTAGAATAGAAAAATTTGTTGCTAAAAAACTTAGATTAAAAGTAGAACCAATTTCTACACAAGTTATACCTAGAGACAGACACGCTTATTTTTTTTCAATTTTAGGTATTATAGCAGGGTCTGTTGAAAGAGCTGCTACAGAAATTAGAAATCTACAGAGAACTGAAGTGGGAGAAGTAGAAGAATTTTTCTCAAAACAACAAAAAGGTTCATCTGCAATGCCTCATAAAAGAAATCCAATTCTAAGTGAAAATTTAACTGGTTTATCTCGTATGGTTAGAAGCTATGTAATTCCAGCATTAGAAAATATTTCACTTTGGCATGAACGTGATATCTCACATTCTAGTGTCGAAAGAAATATTGGACCTGATGCAACAACGACTCTTGATTTTGCCTTAAATAGATTAAAAAACATACTTGAAAATATGAATGTTTACCCAAAAAATATAAAAAAAAACCTTGAGATGAATCACAGGCTTATATTCTCACAAAGAATCATGCTGGAATTAACCAAAAAAGGGCTAACAAGAGAAAAAGCATATAAACTTGTCCAAAAACATGCTCAGGCTTCTCTCAAAAATAATTCATCTTTTGAAGAAAATCTTAGAAAAGACAGCATAATCACCAAAAAAATTCCTGTGAATAAATTAAATAAATTATTTGATTTTAGTTATCATACTAAAAAAATTAATATAATTTTTAGAAGAATTTTTAAATAAACAAATATATAAATATGAATAAAGGGAAAAAACTTTACGAAGGAAAAGCAAAAATCCTTTATGAAGCACCAGAGAAAGGTTTCGCAATACAGCATTTCAAAGATGATGCAACTGCATATAACAATTTAAAAAAATCGAAAATTGAAGGTAAGGGTGTACTAAACAATCGTATATCTGAACATATCTTAATCAACTTAAATCAAATTGGTATTAAGACACATCTAGTAAAACGTCTTAATATGAGAGAACAACTGGTTCATCTTGCTGAAATTATTCCTGTAGAATTTATAGTAAGAAATATAGCGACTGGTTCATTAACTAAAAGATTAGGTATAGCCGACGGTACAGTTTTGTCAAAACCACTGTTGGAGTATAGTTATAAAAATGATGAACTTGGCGACCCACTTGTAGCAAGAGAACATGTCTTAGCTTTTTCATGGGCAGAAGAAGATGAGCTTAATTTAATTAAGGATCAGTGTCTAAGAATAAATGATTTCATGCAAGGCATGTTTAGAGGTGTTGGAATTAAACTTGTAGACTTTAAACTAGAATTTGGAAGAATAAATGTAGAAGGAAAAAAAGAAATAATTTTAGCAGATGAAATTAGTCCAGATACATGCAGATTGTGGGATATAGTAAGCGAAAAAAAACTTGATAAAGATAGATTTAGAAAAGATTTAGGAAATGTAATGCAAGCTTACCATGAAGTTGCTAGAAGATTAGGAATAATGCCTGAAGAAACCAACATAAGCGAAGTTAAATTTAATAAACCCACAGCTTTAAAATTTAAGAAAAAATAAATTGAAAATATCAGTAATAGTCACTCTAAAAAAAGAAGTGCTTGACCCTCAAGGAAAAGTCATTCAACAAACTCTCAATAATATGGGGATCAAAAATGTTAATGAAGTAAGACAAGGAAAATACTTTGAAATAGAAATAAACGAAAAGGATCCCAATAAGGCAAAAGATTCGGCTGAAGATATCTGTAAAAAACTTTTAACAAATTCAATTGTAGAAAATTATAAAATAATTTCTTAAATAAAATATATGAAATCAACAGTCATAATATTTCCTGGATCTAATTGTGATAGAGATATAGCAAACGCATTACAAAAATATAATTTTCAAAACAAAATGCTATGGCACAATGAAACTGAATTGCCAAAAACAGATTTGGTAGTGTTGCCAGGAGGATTTTCTTATGGAGATTATTTAAGAACTGGTTCCATTGCTGCCAAATCTAAAATAATAACTGAAGTAATCAAGCATTCTAATAAAGGTGGTCTAGTATTAGGCATATGTAATGGCTTTCAAATCTTAATTGAAACTGGTTTATTACCTGGAATACTTTTAAGAAATAAAAAATTAAAGTTCATCTCCAAAGATGTCTATGTAAAAGTAACAAATAAAAATTCAAAATACTTTAAAGAAATTAAGCAAAAAGTTTTAAAATGGCACATAGCTCATAATGAAGGTAATTTTTTTGCAAATAAAAATATAATAAAAAAACTACAAGATAACGATCAAATTGCACTAAAATACTGTGATGCGTCCGGAGGTATAAAACAAGATTCTAACCCTAATGGCTCCATAGAAAATATTGCAGGAATTTTAAACGAACAAAAAAATATTCTTGGTATGATGCCTCATCCAGAAAGAGCCGTTAATGAAGATATTTATAGCAATGATGGAAAGTTTTTCTTTGAAAGCCTGTTAACTTAAAAAAATGAAAATTTCAGAAAAAATTATAAAAAAACACGGTTTAACTTTATCGGAATATAGTGAGATAAATAAATTAATGGAAAGAGATCCTAATCTCTTAGAGTTGGGCCTATTTTCTGCCATGTGGAATGAACACTGCTCATACAAATCATCAAAAAAACATTTAAAGAAATTGCCAACTAAAAATAAAAAAGTTATTCAGGGTCCTGGAGAAAATGCCGGAGTAATAGATATTGATGATGATGATGCTATTATATTTAAAATTGAAAGTCATAATCATCCATCTTTTTTAGAACCTTACCAAGGAGCAGCTACTGGTGTTGGCGGTATATTAAGAGATGTTTTTACAATGGGCGCCAGACCGATTGCGAACTTAAATGTATTGCATTTTGGAGAACCATCGAATTCTAAAACCAAAAATTTACTAAATGGTGTTGTTTCTGGCATCGGTGGCTACGGAAATTGCATAGGCATACCAACAGTTGGGGGAGAAACAAATTTTGATGAAAGTTATAATGAAAATATATTAGTAAATGCAATGTCAATTGGTTTAGCAAAAAAAAATAATATTTTTTATTCAAAAGCTAAAGGAATTAATAAACCAGTCGTATACGTAGGATCAAAAACAGGTAGAGATGGAATTCATGGTGCAAGTATGGCATCTGCAGAATTTGATGAAAATTCAGAAGAAAAAAAACCCACAGTACAAGTTGGAGACCCATTCACCGAAAAATTGTTGCTTGAGGCCTGTCTTGAGTTAATGAAAAAAAATATAATTATCTCTATTCAAGACATGGGGGCAGCTGGACTAACTTCATCAAGTATAGAAATGTCTTCAAAGGGAAATTTGGGTATAGAATTAAATTTAGACAAAGTCCCTTGTAGAGAACTTAATATGACCCCATATGAAATGATGCTATCTGAAAGTCAAGAAAGAATGCTAATGATATTAGAATCTGGAAAAGAAAATGAAGCACAAAAAATTTTCCTTAAATGGGGGTTGGACTTTTCTGTTATAGGCATTACGACAAATACCAAAAATATTGTTTTAAAATACAAAAATAAAGAAGTGGCAAATGTTCCTTTAAAGGCTCTGGCTGATAAAGCTCCTGTTTATGATAGAAAATGGATTTCTCACAAACTACCTAAAAAAATTAAAAAAAAAGTTAATTACAATGGTTACAAAATTAAAGATATTTTTAAAAAAATAATTAATCATCCAAATATTTGCAGTAAAAAATGGATTTGGGAACAATATGATCATACTGTAATGGCAGATACTTTTATTAGACCAGGTGAAAACGCTGCTGTAATAAGAATACATGGAAAAAACAAAGGTATTGCTACCTCTGTAGACTCATCTCCAATTTATTGTGAGTCACATCCATTAACGGGTGGAAAACAAATAGTTTGTGAAAATTGGAGAAATCTAGTTTCGGTAGGCTCAACACCGATAGCTATAACTAATTGTTTAAATTTTGGCAGTCCTGAAAAAAAAGAAATTATGGGACAGTTTGTTGAGTGTGTGCAGGGAATTTCAGATGCATGTAATTATTTAGATTTTCCTGTAGTTTCAGGAAATGTATCTTTTTATAACGAGACTAATGGAAGAGGCATAAAACCTACACCAACTATTGGAGGTGTCGGAAAAATAAATAATGTAAAAAAAATAATGACTTGTGCTTTTAAGAAAGAAAATTCTAATATAATAAAAATTGGAAAAACTGAAGGCCATGTTACACAAAGTATTTTTTATAGAGAAGTACTCGGGATAAAAGATGGACCTCCTCCAGAAATCAATCTCTTTAATGAAAAGAATAACGGATTAACAATTTTAGAATTAATTAGAAAAGAGCTTGTTATGGCGGTGCATGATATTTCAAAAGGTGGGCTAATTGCCGCAATATCCAAAATGTGCATTATGGGAAATATTGGAGCAAAAATATATTTACCTAAAAAGTTAATAAGTCTACACAATTATGTATTTGGCGAAGACCAAAGTAGATATTTAATTGAAGTAGAAGAAAAACTTACTAATGATGTACAAAAAATTTTAGAAAAAAATGGAGTTTACTCAGAAATTGTAGGTAAAACACAAAATAATAATTTGGAGCTAGATAAAGAATTTAGTATAAGTATAGAAGATTTGAAGCGCGAATATTTTAATTGGTTTGATAAATACTTAAACTAATACACATATGGCAATAAAAATTGATGAAATTAACAATCTTATTAAAGAATCTATGCCTGATGCCATAGTAGAAATTAAAGATTTAGTTGGTGACGAAAATCACTATTCAGCAATAATTAAATCAAAGGAATTTAAAGGATTAAGCAAAATAGAACAACATAAGCTAGTTTATAAAGCGCTCAAAGGTAAAATGGGCAACGAACTTCATGCATTAAGTTTAACAACAACGGAAATTTAAATGACAGACCAAACTATAGAAAAAATTAAAAAAGTTATTGAAGAAAATAAAGTATGTTTGTTTATGAAGGGCACTCCTGATGCTCCTCAATGCGGTTTTTCTCTTGCTGTAGCGAACGTTTTAAAACTTCTTAATGTAGATTACAAAAGTATAAATGTTTTAGAAGATGCTGAAATTAGACAGGGTATAAAAGATTACAGTGACTGGCCTACTATTCCGCAACTTTACGTAAATAAAAAATTTATTGGTGGTTGTGATATAGTTAAAGAAATGCACGAAAATGGAGAACTGGAAAAAGTTCTAAAAAATTAAATTTTAATGAGACAGTATATATATAAAGTTATAATTGCGGTTATAGCTTTTATATTCGTTTTTGAATTCACTATTGGTAGAAAATTTAATCAAATAAACGAAAAAACAGAAATTTTGTTTACAAAAGAAGGAAGAAAAGAAATGGTTAAATCAATTAAAATTGAGATGGAAAAAGCTGTTAGTAAAGAAAACTATTTTACGGAAGAAGAAAAAAAACTAATAAACGCCTTTATTAATAAAATAAGAAATGAACTTAAATCTACAAACTAGATTAAGTACATTCTAGTATTCTTCCAGTAACAAATTTTTGGTCTGTAAATAAAAGTTTAAACTCCGTTTCAAAATATGTATCACACTTATAAGATCTACCTTTTTTAAGATTTCTTAAATGCTGAACTGCCAAAAAAGGCCTTGGATAATCAGAATCTATAGCTCCCCAAGCACCATAACAATTGAACAATTTTTCATCTAAAAAAGATTTGATAGACCAAACAGGTCCAACTAAAATGCATGGTCTATCACTAAGTTTCATTTCTGTAATTTTTTTAGCTAAATTTCTACCACTTAAACCCCAATAATCTAATTCGAATTTTTTATTTAGCTCAAGAACTCTTGAAGGTGCATTAAACCAAACATACTGATAAGGATGAATTTTAAAATTTTCAACAGTGAATAGAACGAGTGTTAAAAATGAAAATATGAAAAAAATTTTCTTAGATATTTGGTATAGAGATATAGTCGCTAACATAAATATAAATGGGAATAAAAACAATATATGTCTTACCTCGTCATATAGATGAGCCTTTCTAAATATAAGAAATAATGGAATTAAAAAAGTAGTTAATAAAATAGTTCCAAAAAAAATACTATTTTTTTTATTAATAAAAATTTTTTTTTCTGAAAATGGTAAAAGTATTATTCCAATTAAAATTAGCAGCGGTAATTTTACCATTAACCAAATGGGTATGTATGTAGGGTCTAAATTTTTGGACTCCATACACTTTCCAAGTGTTAAAGTGCAAACATCAAGATACCATTTGCTTAAACTATTAATAGCTTCAAGAATTAAAAGAGGACCTTGCCAAAAAACAGGGTATAAAATATAAGTAAAAAAAACTGTCAATATAATAAATAGTGAAAATTGCTTATAGATCTTTTTAAAAAAATTACCAAAATTTATTTTTGTAACACTAATAAATATTAAAAGAGTAATTAGATATTGAAAAAAAATTAATATCCCAGTTAACCTAATAGATATCAAATAAGCACTTAAAAAAGAAAATATTAAAATGTTTAAGTAATTAGGTAGTTTATTTTCAATAAGCTTTTCAAATATATTAAAACTTAAATAAGTACAAATTAACCAAAAACTCATGAAGGGTATATCTTTTAAATTAAAAAAAGAATGTCCCAACAAATATGGATAAAATAGATAAATTAATGTAGATAAAAAAACAAAAATATCATTTTCTATTACCTTTTTTAAAAGTAATCTAAAGAATATTCCTGATATAAAAAAAGTAATAAAAATAACTAAATGCTTTGAAACCAAATGCGCTCCATACAAATCAATGTTTTGAAAGTTTATAACAATTTCTCTTAAAAAAAATTGTATCGGTTGTGATATTAAATGAAATCCAATGCCATAAAAATAATCGACATGTTCGTCAAAAACTGGATCTATTTGAATACCAAAAAAAATATTTTTTATTAATGCAATATTATATTCCCAATTAATTTGCTCGTGCCTCTCATCAATTGAAATACCTGTTTGTAATGAATAATAGCCTCCAATTATTAAGTATAAAAATAAAACTACATTAAATAGATTTTTATATACAAACTTCATTTTCTAACAACACACAATAGAGA
The DNA here is from genome assembly GCA_902530215.1 of uncultured Pelagibacteraceae bacterium. GTDB lineage: Bacteria > Pseudomonadota > Alphaproteobacteria > Pelagibacterales > Pelagibacteraceae > CABZZR01. The sequence goes on along the minus strand of CABZZR010000007.1, from coordinate 702 downwards.
CTTGCCAAAAGAGTGAAATATCAGATTGTCAAGTAATTTTGATATTGGAATTAATTTATTCCAAATACCAACTCTTTTACCTATATTGTCATAATCGGTTTGGGCTGATTTAAAAAAAATTCTTGATAAAATTATTAATAAAAATCCTATAGAGTCATAATAAACCAGTTTATTAAATTTTGGCTGAATTTGTTTAAAAAAGATTTTAAAATCATTTTTATTATATCGCTTAAAATGTCCAAAATCTTTATCAAATTTAGAATATAAAAAATTAAATGCAGGTACATTAATTATTAAATGACCACCAGGATTTAATTTGGAATAAGCATCAAAGAATTCTCTTTTATCATCTTGAATATGTTCTAGTACATCTAAATATATAATCGTATCAAATTTATCTTTATGACTTAATAAGTCTCTATTAAAAAATTCTATTTTTCTACCTGGAGAGATTTTGTCTTTCAAAACTTTAAAAACCTTTTTACTAGGTTCAAATAAATGAAGTTCTTTTGTCAGATTATAATAATAAGTAACATTTTCACCTGTGCCTGGTCCTACTTCAGCAGTTTTTCCTTTGACAAAATTTTTTATTAATTGAAATTGATATTTTCTAAAATTGTAAGCTTCATCAAAATAGTGTAGTTCCCAACCATCATATTCATTCGTCATAGCTACCTTGTATAAACTTTAGTTTATCTTGAA
>CABZZR010000006.1 GCA_902530215.1 uncultured Pelagibacteraceae bacterium | reverse complement strand
AATTTAGTAAAACAAATTAGTAAATTAAAGTCGTTATCCTTTTTTAATAAATTAGGCTCGATGTATAATAAAACTCAAAGATTAAGAAAGTTATCATCTTTAATTTCTGAGCAACTTAATTTAAACAAAGAAAAAGCTGAAATCGCTGCATCTATTTGTAAGTCTGATTTAGTTTCTGACTTAGTAGGAGAATATCCAGAGCTCCAAGGAATTTTAGGAAAATATTTTTCTCAAGAACAGGGTTTTGATAATGAAATTTCGATAGCTATAAGCGATCATTATCTGCCCACAGGTTTAAACAGTACATTGCCAAAGAAACCAATTAGTTGCACTATAGCAATAGCAGATAAGATAGATAATCTTGTAGGATTTTTTGGATTAAATGAAAAACCCACGAGTTCCAAAGATCCTTACGCTTTGCGTAGAGCTGCAATTGGTTTGTTAAAAATTATAATCGAAAATAGATTAATCGTTCAGCTTAAAGACTTAATAAATTATTCCATTATTCTTTATGAAGAACAAGGTGTTAAATTTTTAAACGATTCTACATTAGATGAAATTATGTCATTTTTAAAAGAACGAATAATAAATTTATTAAAAGATAAAAAAATAAGAAACGACATAATAGAAGCTGCTATTTCATCTCATTCTGGTGATAATTTTATTTCATTATATGACAAATCTTTTATAATGAATAAAAACATTTCTAAGGACGTTGGAAAAAAAATAATTAGCACCTATAAAAGAGCATCAAATATTTTAGACCAGGAAATTAAAAATTATAAAGAAAAGATTTTAGGTCAACCCGATTCTATCTTATTTAAAAAAGACGAGGAGAAATTCCTTTTTGATAAAATAAACGAAATTCGAAAATATTTTGCAACTATGGGCAAAAAGGAACAATTTCAGGAAACATTGAGGATACTGGCCGATGCCAAAATAATTACAGATAATTTTTTCGACAATGTTATTGTTAATGATGAAAATCAAAGTATAAAAAAAAATCGCTTGGAATTACTTCAAATGTTTTGTAATACCTATGAAAATTTCATTGATTTTTCAAAAATGGAAGGCGCATAAATGAATAAACTTGTCTTTAGATTTGACGATAAATCTTCTAAAAGTTTTTTAAATAAAAAAAACATTTTAGGCGGAAAAGGTGCGAATCTTGCTGAGATGGGTAAAATGGGATTACCAGTTCCTCCAGGGTTTACTATATCGACAACAGTTTGTGATCTGTTTTATAAAAATGGAAAAAAAATTCCAAAAAAAGTATTCAAGGATATTGAAAAAGAAATAAAATTTTTAGAAAAAAAAACAAATAAAAAATTTGGAGATTTGTCTAATCCTTTGCTGTTATCAGTAAGATCTGGTGCCAGAGTTTCAATGCCTGGAATGATGGATACTATTCTTAATTTAGGTTTAAACGATAAAACTGTTAATGCTCTTTCAAAAAAAACTTCAAATCCAAGGTTTGCCTTGGACAGTTATAGAAGATTTATACAGATGTACAGCAATGTAGTTTTAGGTATTGATAGCTATCATTTTGAAGAGCTGATTGAAAATTACAAACTCACAAAGGGTGTTATACAGGATACTGATTTAGATGAAAAGGATTGGGAAGGATTAATATTAAATTTCAAAACAGTAGTTGAAAAAAATACAAAAAAAAAATTTCCTCAAGATGTTAAAGATCAATTGAAAGGTGCAATTAGCGCAGTTTTTTTATCCTGGGAAAGCAAAAGAGCAAAAATTTATAGAAAAATAAATTATATTCCTGGTCATTGGGGTACAGCAGTTAATATTCAATCAATGGTTTTTGGAAACATGGGGTTAAATTGTGCTACAGGTGTTGCCTTTACCAGAAATCCTTCTACAGGAACAAATTCTATTTTTGGAGAATATTTAATTAATGCACAAGGAGAAGATGTTGTGGCAGGGACTAGAACGCCACAATACATTACAAAGAAAGCGAGAATTGAAGCAAACTCTGATGCGAAATCCATGGAAGAGTCAATGCCTAAAATTTTTCATCAATTAAAAAAAATATCAAAAAAATTGGAAAACCATTATCGCGATATGCAAGATATAGAATTTACAGTAGAAAATAATAAATTATGGATGTTACAAACGAGATCAGGAAAAAGAACATCAAAAGCTGCCATTAAAATAGCAGTTGATATGGTAAGCAAAAAATTAATTTCTAATAAGGAGGCAGTTCTAAGAATAGATCCAAATACACTAGATACTTTATTACACCCAACTTTAGATGAAAAAGCTGAGAAAAAAATAATTGCTTCTGGTTTGCCTGCATCACCTGGAGCCGCAAGTGGAAAAGTTACATTTTCAGCAGATGAGGCCGAAAGAATGAAAGAACAAATGCAAGAAACAATTTTGGTAAGAGTGGAAACATCACCGGAAGATATTAATGGAATGCATGCAGCAAAGGGAATTCTTACAGCTAGAGGTGGAATGACTAGTCATGCAGCAGTAGTAGCTAGAGGAATGGGAAAACCTTGTGTTTCTGGATCAAGTGAAATCAAAATTGATTATGAAAATAAGTTGTTTAAATCCGGTAACAATACAATTAAAGAAGGCGAAACAATAACCATTGATGGTGGTAGCGGAAAAGTCATGTTAGGCAAAGTTCCGACTGTTAAACCTGATATATCGGGAGATTTTTCTAAAATGATGCATTGGGCTGATCAGTTTAGAAAACTAAAAGTAAGATCTAATTCTGAAACACCAGCAGATACAAAAATTGCAAGAGATTTTGGAGCCGAAGGGATTGGGCTGTGCAGAACCGAACATATGTTTTTTGATGAAAAAAGAATTATTTCAGTAAGACAAATGATTTTATCGAAAACTTTAGATGATCGAAAAACTGCTCTTGCAAAGTTATTGCCATACCAAAAAAATGATTTTGTTGAAATTTTTAAAATAATGAATGGTTTTCCAGTTACTGTAAGATTATTAGACCCCCCTCTACATGAGTTTTTGCCAAAAACTGAAAAGGATGTCGATGATATAGCTAAAGAGCTAAATATTTCTCATAATGATATTAAATCAAGAATTATAGAGCTTCACGAACAAAATCCAATGTTGGGACATAGAGGATGTAGACTTGGAATATCTTTTCCAGAAATTTATCAGATGCAGTGTCAGGCTATTTTTGAAGCTCTTGCCGAATGCAAAAAGAAGAAATTTAGATTGGTTATACCTGAGATTATGATCCCATTAGTTTCAACAGCCGCTGAAATTCAAATATTAAGAAGTTTGGTTGATAAAACTGCTATGGAAATTCAAAAAAAACATTCCATAAAAATTAAATACTACGTGGGTACAATGATAGAATTGCCGAGGGCCGCTATCAGAGCTAAAGATATAGCCAAATATGCTGATTTTTTTAGTTTTGGGACCAATGATTTAACACAAACCACTTTTGGAATTAGCAGGGACGATTCTGGAAAATTTCTTAACGATTATGTTGAAAATAAAATTTTTAATAAAGATCCTTTTGTTAGTATAGATGAAAGGGGCGTAGGTGAATTAATTAATATTGCCACAGAGAGAGGTCGATTAGAAAAAAAATCTCTTAAACTAGGTATTTGTGGTGAACATGGTGGTGATCCAGCTAGTATTGAATTTTGTGAAAAAGCTAAATTAAATTATGTATCCTGTTCACCGTACAGAGTGCCAGTAGCTCGCTTGGCTGCTGCCCAAGCTTATTTAAAAAAAAAGAAATAATTTATGTCTGATAAAGATATAATAGGAATGGCATGGGCCGACAGAATATCTTTTGAAGAAATAAGAAAAAAAACAGGTTTGAGCGAAAAAGAGGTTATTAAAATTATGAGATCAAATCTTAAAAGGAAAAGCTACCTTTTATGGAGAAAAAGAGTAAGAGGAAGAATAACAAAACATAGAAAATTATTTAAATCTAAATTTCTAACTTAAAATTCACACTTGGAGCGCTATGAGTAATTTTTCCCACAGATATTCTTTTTACTCCTGTTGCTGCGATTTTTCTCACATTTTTTAAAGAAACTCCGCCTGAAGCCTCAGTTTCGTATTTATTTTTAGTTAATTTAACTGCTTTCTTGAGATTTTTTTCACTCATATTATCAAATAAAATTCTGTTGAATTTCAAGTCTAAGATTTGTTTTATTTGATTTAAACTATCTACCTCAACAGTGATTTTTTTTCCTTTTTTATTTTTTATAGCTCTTTTTACTATAGTTCTAATATTTCCATCTATTGCGATATGATTATCTTTTATCAAAATTTCATCACTTAAATTGAATCTGTGATTAAGTCCTCCTCCAAGTTTAACTCCATATTTTTGAATTAATCTTAAATTTGGTACTGTTTTTCTTGTACAACAAATTTTACATTTTTTACCTTTAATTTTATCAACAAATTTTCTCGTAGTTGTAGCTACACCAGAAATTAAACTTAAAAAATTAAGAGCAACTCTTTCACTTTTTAAAATTGCTTTTGAATTACCATATAACACTGCAATTACTTTACCTTTTTTAATTTTTTTTCCATCTTTAGTTTTAGTTTTAAAGGCAATATTTTTATCACAATATTTAAAAGCTACTTTAGCGCAATCTAGTCCACCTATTATACAATTTTCATTTGAAATAATTTTTGCTTTAATTTTTTTATTATTTTTTATGAGTTGAGTCGTGATATCTCCAGAGGGTAATAAATCTTCTGATATTGCTTGTTTTACAATTTTTTTAATTATCACTTTTAATGACTACGACCTACCGCAACCATACGCTCGACAGCTCTTTTGGCTTTCTTTATAATTATTTCCGGTATAAGAATTTCATTAGTTTCTTTTTCAAGACACTCTAATACTTTTGGCAAACTAATTGACTTCATGTACGGACATAAGTTACACGGTCTAATAAATTGAACATTAGGATTATCTACCTGAACATTATCGCTCATTGAGCATTCTGTTACTAACATAACTTTTTTTGGTTGATTATTCTTAACATATTTACTCATACCCGACGTAGACCCAGTAAAATCTGAAGCAGCAATTACTTCGGGTGTACATTCTGGATGAGTAAGAACTTTGATATCAGGATTTTGTTTTTTTATATCTTTTATTTCTTGAGCACTGAATTTTTCATGCACTATACAAGTTCCCACCCACGATATAATTTGAACTTTTGTTTTTGATTGTACATATTTTGCCATGTATTGGTCAGGCAAAAAGATGACTTTATCCGCACCAAGAGATTCAACAACCTTAACAGCATTGGCCGAAGTACAACAGATGTCGGACTCCGCCTTAACTTCTGCCGATGTATTTACATAACTTACAACTGGTACGCCAGGATATTTTTCTTTAAGCATTCTAACATCTTTTCCGGTAATAGATGCTGCCAAAGAACATCCTGCACCCATATCTGGCAACAAAACTTTTTTTGTCGGATTTATTAACTTTGCAGTTTCAGCCATAAAATGCACACCGCATAAAATAATAATATCAGCATCTGTTTTTTCCGCTTCAACTGCTAGCGCCAAAGAATCAGCTGCAATGTCAGCAATTCCATGAAAAATTTCTGGGGTTTGATAATTGTGAGCTAAGACAACTGCATTTTTCTCTTTTTTTAATGCATTAATTTTGTGTACTAGAGGTGCGTGAAAGGCCCACTCAATTCTAGGAATAACGTTAGAAACTTTTTCAAAAATTGGATCAGTTTCCTTTTTTATTTGGTCATTTATTTCCATAATAAAATCTACCAACTTGAACATAATTTGTCATTCATTTATTGTGACGCACATGCGGCTATGCTGGAATTGGTAGACAGGCTTGGTTGAGGGCCAAGTGGGGTTTCCCAGTGAGAGTTCGAGTCTCTCTAGCCGCACCAGATTATTATGACTTATTTAATATTAGGTTTTATAACAGGATTAAGTTTAATTTTAGCAATAGGGGCCCAAAATATATTTGTTATAGAGCAGGGCCTTAAAAAAGAATTTGTTTTCATTGTTTGTTTAATTTGTGCTGTATCAGATTTTTTATTAATCTTTTTGGGAATTTTCATATTTAATTATTTTCAATATTTTTTTACGCCATTAATCGAAATGATATTAAATATATTACTTTTGATTTTTTTATTAAACTTTATAAGAGTTAAAATTTACACTGAAATACATAAGTTTAATTTAAATATTAAAAAATTTAAGTATTCAATATCAGCAGTTATTTCAAAAACGCTAGGTTTCACTTATCTTAATCCACACGTTTATTCTGATACCGTATTTTTTTTAGGAAATTTTTCTAAAGATTTTGCACTTATTCAAAAGATTTATTTTGGTATTGGAGCTTCAATTGCTTCTTTTATATTTTTTTTTATAATTGGATATATGTCTAAATTTTTATCAAATTTTCTTAAAACTGTAAAAATTTGGAAAATAATAAATATATTTATAATATTATTTATGTTTACTTTATCTTTTTATGTTTTGATAAATATATTTAATTTTTTTAATTAAATCCAATCAGGTTTTAATATCTTAACTTTTGAATTTCCACAAATAAGTTCTTTGTTGCTAAATTCTTTTAAATCAGGGTCTACAACTTTAATTAAAGCAAATGAATAAGGTCTGCCTATCAAAACTTTCCCAATTTCATTATCTTTATATTTAATTATGTCGTTTTCAGAAATTTCTCCATCAATCTTGTGTACAGGTAGTATTCTTCTTCTAAGTTTATTTTTTAACTTAATTCTTGATGTATTTTCTTGTCCTACATAACATCCTTTTTTAAAATCAATTCCTTTTAATTCATCTAAATTATTTTCAATACCAAAAATTTTATCTCTTAATTTATCTAAATCCATTTGAGGTATTCCTAATTCAAAGCTTTTATTATAATATTTTTTTTTATCACAAATAGTTAAATTCAATTTTTTAATTGTAAGATATATATTTTCAAGTTTTGATATTATTTTTGCACCTAAATTAATATTTCTTGGATCTATATAAACAGGACCATCTCGATAGTTTATTCTTTTGCCTACTAATATTTCAGAATCTTCAATTTCCTTAAATTTTTCTATAGATATTACAGCAGCAACATATTTTTCACTTAAATCAACCAGATCAATTTTTGACCTCAATTTATAAAAACTTAGAAGTTTTATAATTTCTGATGTTGATTTTTTTTCACACTCAAGAAGATAGCTATCTTTTAATTTTATAATGCAAAAATCAAATAAATATTTACCTTGGGGAGTTAATATTGAAGAAAAAATTGTTAATTTATCTGTTACTTTTTCTATGTCGTTAGTTACTATATTCTGTAAAAAGTCTTTTGCTTCAGTACCTTTGACCTGTATAAATCCTCTATCTTCAAGAGTTATAACTTCATTTTTTTCCATATTTGCAAATTCTAAATCTATAATATATTAAATACTTCAAGAATGCCTGCTACTTTTGATCTTATTTTGAAAAATGGCAAATGCTTTATCAATAATCAATTAATAACTAGTGATATTGGAATTTCTGGTGGCGTTATAAAAAGTATCGACAAAATTACAGAAACTTCGGGTGCAAAAGTTTTAGACGCAAGTAATCTTACTATTTTACCGGGTATAATAGATACACAGGTTCATTTTAGAGAACCTGGATCCACAGATGTAGAAGATTTAGAATCAGGAAGCAAAGCTGCTGTTTTAGGTGGGGTCACTTCAGTATTTGAGATGCCAAACACGAATCCACCAACATCCAACCAAACTGAATTTAACAAAAAACTTAGTTTAGCCAAAAATAGAATGTTTTCTAATTATGCTTTTTATTTCGGTGCAACTCCACAAAATATGGAAGATTTACAAAGAGTAGATCAACTCGAAGGATGTTGTGGAGTAAAATTGTTTGCAGGCTCTTCCACAGGAAATCTTTTAGTTAAAGATGAAAAAGATATCGAAAAAGTTATTTCAAATAGTTCTAAAGTTGTTGCCATACATTCAGAAGATGAAGACATTTTAAATCTTAGAAAAAAATTCATAAAAAAAGGAGATGTTAATTCTCATCCAGTATGGAGAAATGAAGAATGTGCAATGTCTTCAACTAGAAGAGTGGTGAAGATTGCAGAACGTTATAATAAAAAAATTCATGTTCTACATATAACTACGAAAGAAGAAGTTGAATTTTTATCAAGATATAAAGGCAATGTAAGCTTTGAAATTACGCCACAACACTTAACGATAAGTGCTCCCCAGTGTTACAAGTTGCTGGGGTCGCTTGCGCAAATGAACCCTCCTATTAGAGAAAAGAAACACCAAGATATGCTTTGGAAAGCTGTAAAGGATAGTGTGGTTGATACGATTGGTTCAGATCACGCTCCCCATAGTTTAGAAGCTAAAAAGAAGGAATATCCTCAAACTCCATCAGGAATGCCAGGAGTTCAGACGCTTGTTCCGCTTATGCTTAATCATATAAACAATAATAAATTAACTCTAAACCAATTCATAAAATTAGTTTGTGAAAATCCAGTAAGAATTTTTGGAATAAAAAATAAAGGTTACATCAAAGAAGGATATGATGCTGATTTAACCATTGTAGATATGAATATGAAAAAAGTTATTAAAAACGAATGGATTGCAAGTAAATGTGGTTGGACACCATTTGATGGTTATGAAGTAAAAGGCTTTCCTTTAGGAACGATTGTAAATGGAAAAGCAATTGTTTGGGATGGTAAGCTTATTGAAAAAGCTAATGGTAAACCGTTAAGATTTTAAAATATTATTTTTTTTTAGATCTTCTTTAATTTCTTCTAAAATAGCAGGATCATCGATAGTTGCGGGCATTTTATATGTTTCACCATCGGCAATTTTTCTAACAGTTCCTCTTAGGATTTTACCTGACCTTGTTTTAGGTAGTCTTTTTATAACAATTGCAGTTTTAAAAGCTGCAACGGGACCAATTTTTTGTCTAATCATTTGCACGCATTCTTTTGAAATATCTTCATGTTTTTTTGTGACACCAGCTTTAAGTGTTAATAAACCAATGGGTAATTGTCCTTTTAATTTATCTGCAATTCCTAACACTGCACATTCTGCAACATCTTTATGTTCTGCTAAAACTTCTTCCATAGCGCCCGTCGATAATCTATGGCCGGCAACATTAATAATGTCGTCTGTTCGTGACATAATCCAAACGTAACCATCTTCATCAATATGTCCTGCATCATACGTTTGATAGTAACCAGGATAGTTTGACATATAAGTTTCTTTATATCTTTGATCGGCACCCCAAAGTGTTGGAAAGGTTCCTGGGGGAAGCGGAAGTTTAACAACTACATCACCCATTTCATTTGGTTTAGCTTCTTTACCGTCACTCTTTAATATTTTTACATCATAACCCGGAACAGGTTTACACGCAGATCCGTATTTTGTTTTTTCTAATTCTATTCCTGCACAGTTTGCACTGATTGCCCAACTCGTTTCTGTTTGCCACCAATGGTCAATGACTGGAACTTTTAATAAACCTTCTGCCCATTTTAATGTATCTGGGTCAGCTCTTTCCCCCGCAAGGAATAAAGATTGAAATGAAGATAGATCATATTTTTTAAAGAAATTTCCATTAGGATCTTCCTTTTTAATTGCACGAAATGCTGTGGGAGCAGTAAAAAGTGATTTTACTTTGTGTTCAGAAATAATTCTCCAAAAGACTCCAGCATCAGGTGTACCTACAGGCTTTCCCTCAAATAGTACTGTTGTACATCCATAAAATAATGGGCCATAAACAATGTAGGAATGGCCGACAATCCAACCAATATCACTAGCGGACCACCAAACATCATCTGGATTAATGTTGTAAATATTTTTCATAGTCCATTTAAGTGCAACTATATGTCCACCTATATCTCTTACGATTCCTTTTGGAACACCTGTTGTTCCTGAAGTATAAAGGATGTAAGCATAATCATTTGCATTCATCTCAACACATTCTACTGGTTTTGCATCTTTTAATGCATCGTTCCAATCAACTTCATTTTTATCTAGATCTACTTTAAAATTTTCTCTTTGGTAAACTATGCATTTTTCTGGTTTATGTTTTGCTAGTTCTATGGCTTTTTTTAATAATGGCTTATATTCGATGGTTCGACCTGGTTCATAACCACAGGAAGCGGATAAAATTATTTTTGCTTTTGAATCATCAATTCTACTTGCAAGCTCATTTGCTGCAAAACCACCAAAGACAACTGAATGAATAGCCCCGATCCTTCCACACGCAAGCATAGCAATTGCTGCCTCAGGTATCATTGGCATATAAATAATAACTCTATCTCCTTTTTTTATTCCTTGATTTACTAATGCTCCAGCAAAAAGAGACACTTGATCTTTCAATTGATTGTAGCTTATTTTTTTTTGTGATTTTGTAATTGGGCTATCGTAAATAATTGCAACTTTGTCGCCTTTTCCATTTTTTACATGAAGATCCAATGCATTATAGCAGGTATTCGTTTTACCATCTTGAAACCATTTGTAAAAAGGAGGTTTATCAGAATTTAAAATTTTTGTCGGTTTTTTGTACCAAAATATATCATTAGCTACATCAGACCAAAATTCCTCAGGATTTTTGATAGATCGTTGATAAATTTCATCGTATTTAACAGTCATAAGTATAAAATTCAAAAACTATTAAAACACATCATTTTACCTATTGCATTATTTTATTTAGCATATATTTAAACACCACAAGCTATGCCAAAAATTACTTACATTGAACATAACGGAAAAGAACATCAAGTTGAGGTTCCAAATGGCTTTTCAGTAATGGAGGGTGCCGTACAAAACAATATTCCCGGTATTGATGCAGACTGTGGAGGCGCTTGTGCCTGTGCAACCTGTCATGTTTATGTTGATGAAAAGTGGTTTGATAAGTTACCAAAAAAAGATATTAGCGAAGAAGATATGTTAGATACAGCATTTGAACCAAACAAATCTAGTAGATTAACATGTCAAATTACTGTGACTGATGAATTAAATGGTCTAGTCGTAAAAATGCCATCAAAACAAGGATAATCCAAATATGATTAAGACAGATGTGTTAGTGGTTGGAGCTGGGCCGGTCGGTTTATTTGTTGTTCACCAATTAGGTATTATTGGCCTTAAAGCTGAAGTTGTTGATAACTTAGATAAAATAGGCGGGCAGTGTATAGAACTTTATCCAGATAAACCAATATATGATATTCCTGCTTTACCAGTTTGCACAGGCGAAAGTTTAACCAATAGTTTATTAGAGCAAATTAAACCTTTTAAACCTAATTTTCATTTAAACGAAAGAGTTCAAGAAGTTACACAAGATAATAACGATTGGAAAATAGTAACTAGCAAGAATAAAGTTTTTATAGCTCCCAATATTATAATTGCTGGTGGTGTAGGATCTTTTGAACCAAGAAAATTTGGAATTGAAAATGCAGAAAAATTTGAAAATGAAAGTATTTTTTATTCTGTGAAAAACAAAAATGATTTTAAAAATAAAAAAGTATGCATTTTCGGAGGTGGTGACTCAGCTTTAGATTGGGCAATTGAATTATCAAAATTTTCTAAAGTTGTTTTGGTTCATAGAAGAAATGAATTTAGAGGAGCTGAACACAGCGCCGAAATAGCAAAAAAACTTGAAAAAGAAGGCAAACTAAAAATTAAAACTCCATATCAGTTAAATTCGATTGAGGGAGAAAAAAAAATAAATGCAATTACTATAAAAAACGAAATTGGAGAAATTGAAAAAATCGAAACCGATTATGTTCTCGGTTTTTTTGGATTAATTATGAAGCTTGGTCCTATTGCAGAATGGGGATTAAATTTAGAAAAAAAAACAATACCTGTGAACACCAAAGACTTCCAAACTAATAAAAAGGGGATTTTTGCAATAGGAGATATATGTACATATCCAGGAAAATTAAAGTTAATTTTATCAGGTTTTCATGAAGGTGCTCTTGCAGCACGAGGATGTTTTAAAATAGCAAGACCCAACGAAACTTATAGATTTGAATATACCACGACTTCTAAAACAGTGCAGGAAAGGTTGGGCGTTAAAGAAAGTGATTGAATTATTTTATTCCAACACTCCTAATGGACGAAAAATATCCATTATGTTGGAAGAAATAAATTTCGATTATAAGATTACTGAAATAGATCTTTCTAAAGGAGACCAATTCAATTCAGATTTTAGAAAAATTAGCCCTCTAAGCAAAATACCCGCTATTATTGATCATAAAAATAAAATTAGTTTATCTCAATCTGGTGCTATTTTAATTTACTTGGCAGAATTAAGCGGAAAATTTTATGAAATTGAAAATAGAAATAAAATTAACGAATGGTTAATGGCTCAAATGGGAGATATTGGTCCAATGTTGGGTCAACATCATCAATTTCATCATTACAATCCGGGAAAAAGTAAATTTGGTGAAGAAAGATATTTTAATATTGCAAAAAGACTTTACAATGATTTAGACTCGCAACTATCAACTTCAGTTTTTTTAGCAGGTGAAAAATATTCGATTGCCGATATTGCAACATTTCCTTGGATAGCTCGTCATGATTGGCATGATATTGGAATAAAAAATTTTAAATATTTAACCAACTGGTACAAAAAAATTTCAGAAAGAGAAGCAGTAATAAAGGGTTACGATTGTCTGAAAAAAGGTGAAAAAATTCCTTTAATTTAAATTAACCATCAGCAAATATTTTTTCTTTTTTTTCATGCTTTTCTTGAGCTTCAATTGATAAGGTGGCTATCGGTCTTGCAATAAGTCTTTTTAATCCTATAGGCTCACCAGTTTCATCACAAAAGCCATATGTATTATCTTGAATTCTTCTTAAAGCACTTTCTATTTTGTTGATTAATTTTCTTTGTCTGTTTGCTGTTCTCATTTCTACAGATTTTTCAGTGACTGAACTTGCTTGGTCAACGATGTCAGGAGATGAGATGTTATGGTCTGTATCGTTAAAATATAGTGCTTTATTATTAGATTTAATTATTTCACTTTTCCAATCTAACAATTTTTGTTTAAAAAATTCTTTATGCTTGGGGCACATGTATTTTTCTTTTGTGCTTGGTTTGTATTTTTTCGATATTTTAACACTCATAAAAAATAGTGACGGAGTATATAAAGGATTTTGTTAGTGTCAATAGAGATAAATTTGTATATTTTGTCACAATGAATTTTATCAAAAAAAATATTAATAAAACTTTAACAATTTTTTTAATTTCACACCTTACTATTTGGACAATTATACCATTCGTTTCAAATGACAATCTTCCTCTTGATACTATAGAAGCGCTAGCATGGGCGAGTAATTTGGATTGGGGATTTAACAAACATCCTCCATTAAGTGCATTTGCAGTCGAGATTTTTTATCAAATTTTTGGCAACAACGATTTGGTGTATTATTTACTTAGCCAACTATTTGTTGTTGCAGCATTTTTTATTGTTTGGAAATTTTCAAAAGAGTTTTTTCAAAAAGATATTCTAAGCTTAATTTCAATATTGCTTTTGGAAGGTGTTTACTTTTATAATTTTACTACTCCAGAATTTAATGTAAATGTATGCCAGTTGCCCTTCTGGGCCTTGTCAGTATTATATTGTTGGAGAGGTTTTAAAGATAATAAAACTTTCGATTGGATTTTATTTGGTTTATTTGCCGGTCTTGGAATTTTATCAAAATATTTATTTATTTATCTCCTTATCGCAGTAGATGTATTTTTTATTTATATGATTGTTAAAAAAAAAATTAATTTTAAATGTTTAGTTTCTTTAATTCCTTTTTTTCTGATTTTATTACCTCACATAATATGGTTAACGAATAATGATTATATTACAATTACCTATGGACTTCATAGGACGGGCACAGGAGATCAAAATTTCTTAGATCACTTGTTTCATCCTATTATATTTTTGGGAAAACAAATTGGAATACTTATCCCTCTTTTTATAATGTTTTTATTTATAGTTTCTAAAATTAAAGCAAAGTTTAATTTTAGAGATAAAAAATTATTATTTTTATTAATTATAAATATTATTCCAATTTTACTGATGTTTTTAACTTCTATGATTATGGGAGTAAAAATTAGAACAATGTGGATGACACCTTTTTATTTATTTTTTGGAGTTTTGTTGGTTTATATTTTTCAATCTCAAATAAATTTAAATAAACTGAAATATTTTATTTCAGTATTTTTAATTTTATTTATTTTTTCTCCATTCGCTTACGCTTACATTTCAGTAACAGAAACAAACAAAAGAACTGACTACCAAGGAAAAGAAATTTCATATTTAATTCAAAACAAATGGGATAAAAATTTTTCCAATGAAATAGCAATAGTGATTGGAGACGAATGGCATGCCGGAAATCTATCGTATCATTTATTTTCAAGGCCAATTTGGTTTCTAAAAAAAATACCCAAGAATTTTGATTATGAAGGCGGAGTTGTCTATATTGGAAACAAAGAAATTTTAAAAGAAGTATGTCCAGGTGTTTTTGGATCTATAAATTACCAAGGCATATGCATGATTGGTAGCAAATGAAAAAATATATAATTTTAATACCGCTGTATAATGATTGGAAATCAGTCTCAAGACTTATTGGAGAAATTGATTTAGAAGTAAGCAATTGGGAGATAGAAGTTAGTTTAATTATTGTTAATGATGCTTCTACAGAGAAAAGGTCAGAGATAAGTTTTAATTGTAAAAAAATTAGATCAATTAAGATTTTAAATATGGCTCAAAATAGAGTCCACCAAAGATGCATAGCCGCTGGCTTAAAATATATATCTAAAAATGAAACTTTTGATCGAGTGATTATTATGGATGCAGACGGGGAAGATAGGCCAATTGAGTTAAATGACTTTATTAAAAAGGCTGAAGAAAACCCAAATATGACAATTACTGGCAATAGATTTAAAAGATCCGAAGGTATTGTTTTTAAATTTTTGTATGAAATTCATAAAATTTTGACACTTATATTCACTGGAAAATTAATTAAGTTTGGAAATTTTTCTTGTTTGCCCAAAAAGCATGTAGAACAATTGATCCAAAGGGCTTATTTATGGAATTCATACTCCAGCTCAGTTGTAAGGACAATTGATGATAGAACGTTTATTAAATCTATTAGAGGGACAAGGTATGTTCAGCCCTCTAAAATGAATTTTTCAGGCCTTATTTTCCATTCACTCACTATAATTTCGGTATTTAGAAACATATTTGTTTTACGATCTATTTTATATTTTTTAATTTATTTATTTCTTATTTCAAATAATCTTTCAGTTATTACTGTACTTCCCATTTTGTTTCTTTTGATTTTTTTTTCAATTATTATTAAAATATCTTTTCGTTCAAATTTGAAAGAACTAAATCTATCTTTAAATAATATTGCTAGTATCGATATTTTAGATGATACGAACAGAAGGTAACAAATGAAAAGATGCTGTGTCAATTTTAGAAGAGTATTGTTTTCTAAGATTCCATCTCTTTTTTAATCCTGCTTGGGCAAAACTTAAAGAATTGCGACCATATCTGTTATTTGTGTAATCGATGGCCTGCATTAATTTTTTTCTTCCTTCTTCGTTTGTAGCGTTTGAAAATAAGTTTTCTTTATAAGTGTCAATATCTTTTAGCCCCGAGAGAATTATACCTGCTTTTTGATATTTATATCCTTTTTTATAAATATCCTTTAAGCCTATCAGAGCTTGTTTCACTAGTTCAATACTGTCATTTGTTCCGATAGGGAGATCTATATTTTTTGCATTTGAGTAATAATTTCCATATTTTTGGAAAGGACTTGTTCTTATAAAAACAGTTATTTTTTTTGTTTCTTGATTCTCATGTCTAATTTTTTCTGCTGCATTAAGACAGTGTGCGGTTATAGATTCTTTTAGCTCTTCTAATCTTGTAACTTTTTTTCCAAATGATCTTGATACACAACAACTTTTTCTTTTTTCTCTGTGCAACTCCATGGAAATACAAGATATTCCCTTTAGTTCCATTGCAGTTCTGGATCCTAAGACATTTGTATTTTTTTTTATCCAATTATTAGAAATATTTTTAAGTTCATAAGCTGTACTTATTCCATTCTTGATATAAAACTTTGTTAATTGTTTTCCTACTCCCCAAACCTCATTTATTTTAATTTTTGTAAGAATTTTATCTACTTCATCTGAATTTATTAAGTCCACAATATCTGATCTTTCTTTTTTAGCTTTATGGTTTGCAATTTTACTCAAAGTTTTTGTTGTTGCTATGCCTATGCTTGTAGGTATACCTGTCCATTTTAGAACTGTCTTTCTTATTTTATGACCATATTCTAACAAGTCCTCATTTTTAATTGAAGATAAATTTAAAAATGCCTCATCAATAGAATAAATTTCTATTTGTGGCGCAAACTGTTTTAAAGTTTTCATTACTCGTCTTGATATGTCACCGTATAAAGAGTAATTAGATGAAAAAACTTTTACATTATTTTTTTCTACTAATTCTCTAATTTTAAAATAAGGCTCTCCCATTTTAATACCCAAAACTTTAGCTTCGTCCGATCTAGATATTATACAACCATCATTACTTGACAAAACAACGACAGGTTTTTTTATTAAGGATGGGTTGAACAATCTTTCACAAGAAACATAAAATGAGTTACAGTCAACTAGTGCTATTTTATTTTTACTATAGAGCATGTATTACATAGGTTACTACACCCCAAATAAAAATTTGAGGATTTTCACTCAAGTTAATTTTATTTTTAGATTTCTTTGATCCTGAAAATAAAAAAGATTGATTTTTTTCTTTTACAAAATTTTTTACTACAAGTTCTTCATTAACATTTGCAATTACAGTAGAAAAGTTTTTTGGATTCAAACTTTTATCCACTATCAAAAGATCTCCATCATGGATGCCAGTCTCGTTCATGGATTTGCCCTGTACCCTAATGAGAAAAGTGGCTGGTGCATTTTTTATAAGGTGAATATTTAAATCGATATCGTCTTCAACGTAATCTGTCGCAGGAGAAGGAAATCCAGCGCCTACTTTATTCAAGTGAAATGGTAATAGTAATTTCATTATGTTCTCATTTTGTTCTTTTTTATAACATATTAAAAAATATATCAACTTCTTCTTTAGGTTGTATTTTGAGTCCAAATAAGAATCGTAAATGAATCAAAACGTGAACATTACAATTTGGACAAATTAAGATGTGTATAACTCTTAGTAGAATTAGTAGAAAGAGAAAAGAGAGTTAAAAAATTAAAATAGAAAATAAATGAAAAAACTAACTTGTCACTGTGGCGGAGTAGAGATTGAAGTAAATCTACCAGAAACTGGATTTGAAAAACTTATGAGATGCAACTGTTCTCTTTGTAAAAGAAGAGGCTACATAATGACACCAATTAATCCAGAAAAATTTAAAATTGTTAAGGGCAAAGATCTTCTAAATCTTTATCAATACCATACAAAAGTAGCCGAACATTATTTTTGTTCAAAGTGTGGGATTTATACTTACTCAAATCCAAGAAGCAATCATGATAAAGTTTATATGTTAAATGTTGCGTGCATAGAAGGAGTAGAACCTTTCGAACTAGAAAATATTAAGGTAAATGATGGAGCCAATCACCCTCTTGATAAAAAGCAATGAAAGAAACTGAAGATTGTTTTTTAAAAGTTAAAAAAGATTATTTAAAATTTTTAAAAAATGAGAAGATTTTTGGTAAATCCAAAATTACACAAATAAACAATCTTAAGAAAAACTATATACCAATTTCATTTTGGATAGAGAAAAAATACAAAGAAAAAGGAAGTACTTTGTTTTTAGGTCTATCAGGAGGACAAGGATCTGGAAAAACAACAATAACAGGTATTATAAAAATTATTTTAAAAATTTTTTTTAAAAGAAATGTTTGTATTGCTTCAATCGATAATTTTTATAAAACTTTTTATAAAAGAAATATGATGGCAAAACAAATTCATCCTTTATTTAAAACGAGAGGTGTCCCTGGAACACACGATATTAGTTTAATAAAAATTTTTTTTAATAATCTAAAAAAAAATAAATTTAAAGCATTCAGAATACCAAAATTTAATAAATCTACTGACGATCGTATGGATAAAAAATATTGGCCGAAAATAACTAGAAAGCCAGAAATAGTTATATTTGAAGGATGGTGTGTTGGAGCAAAATCCCAGTCTAATTCTTTAATAAAAAAACCAGTAAATATTCTTGAAAGAAAAGAAGATAAAAGATTTATATGGAGAAAGTTTGTAAATAAAAAACTTAAAAAGGAATATAAAAAAATTTTTTCAAAGATTGATCATTTCATATTCCTTAAAGTTCCTAATTTTAATATGGTTTTTAAGTGGAGGCTGCTACAAGAAGTGAAATTAAAAAAAAGGTCGCATTTAAATAAAAAAATAATGACCTATAATCAAATAAAACGTTTTATTATGTTTTATGAAAGAATTACTTTGCAAATGATAAAAGATTTAAGTAAATCTGCATCTGTAATTATGTTTTTAAAAAAAAACCATGAAATTAAAAAAATATTATTTAAATCGTAAAAATATGAAAAAAAATATAACAATACTCTTATCATTATTTTTTTTGATAAATTTTACAGAATTAAATGCCAATTCATTAAAAGAATCTCTAAATTTAGCTTATCAAAATAACAATAAATTAAATGCAGAAAGGGCAAACCTTAGAGCGACTAGAGCAGAACAAGAAGGCTCTTTAAGTGAGTTTAAGCCTAGTATCACAATATCTGGATATGTTAGCGAGCAAGATAATACAAAAACTACTGGTACCAAGGATACAAATATTGGTCCTACAGAACAATCAATACTTATCGAACAAAAAATTTTTCAAAGCTTTGGTGGACTTGCAAAAGTTAAAAAAGAAAAATTTAATTATAATTTATCAAAATTTAAACTAAAAAAAGTAGAACAAGAAACTTTACTAGCGGCCGCTAAAGCCCATACAGACTATTTGTTAAATGAAAAAAAAGTTCAAATTAATAATATTAATATTGATCTATTAGAGAGACAAATAGACTCAGATAAAAATAGACTTGAAAGAGGAGAAATAAACTTAACTGATTTAGCACAATCAGAAGCTTCACTTGCAGGAGCTAGAGCAAAGCTTATAGCAGCTCAAAATGATTTAATTACAAGTAAGGCAAATTTCGAAAATATTATTGGTATTAGCCCCTCTAAGGATTTTAACAGTGAAAACAGTGTTATTTTCAATTTACCAAAAAATTTAGCAGAGTCTATAAAGATTTCGGAACATGAAAATCCAGATATAAAAATTGCTCAACTCGAATATGAAAAATCTCAACAAGATATAATTATAGCACGTTCAGATTTATCTCCATCAGCAACTTTATCCTATAAACTATCGGAACAGGAAGATGTTAGTTCAACAGTTAAAGATAGAACACAACAGACATTGAAAGCGACTGCAACTTGGCCATTATATTCGGGTGGTAGTAATTATTCCAATTTAAAAAAAGCAAAAGAATTAAAAGGTCAAAAAGAACTTTTATTAGAAGATAATAAAAAAATTATTAAAACAAAAGTAGTTAATGCCTGGTCTTCATTTCAGTCAAATAAAAGTGTTTTAAATTCAATTAGATCTCAGGTTAGAGCAGCTGAAATCGCTAACGAAGGTATTACGCAAGAGTATGAAACAGGAAGTAGCAGAACAACTTTAGAAGTTATTCAATCCAGAACTATTTTGTTAGAATCAAGAATAAACTTGGCAACTTCCGAAAGAGATTATTTAATATCTCAGTTCGATCTCTTGGCTTCTATAGGGCGTCTTACTGCCGGGCATTTAGATCTAAATTCTAATTAATATTGAAAAAATACTGAAAAACGTGGTTTTTTTTAACTATTGATAAAAAGAACAAAATGTGTACATTTAAAATACTGATTCGTTAAACGAATTTTAAAGAAAGGACTTAAAAGCTATGACAAAAAATAATCTAAAAGTAGTTAAATCAGGGAAAAACCCCGAAGCTGAATTGAAAGAGAAAAATAAGGCTTTAGAAGCCGCTATAAGCCAAATAGACGATAATTTTGGAAAAGGTTCGATTATGAAGCTTGGTCAACAAGCAGCATTAGATATCGAGTCTATTTCAACCGGATCATTAGGATTGGATTTGGGATTAGGAATTGGTGGCCTTCCCAAAGGTCGAGTTGTAGAAATATATGGACCAGAGTCTTCTGGAAAAACTACATTAGCACTACAAGTAATTGCAGAAGCTCAAAAAAAAGGAGGCATCTGTGGATTTGTAGATGCTGAACACGCCTTAGATCCAGTTTATGCAAAAAGATTGGGTGTTAAAACCGAAGAATTATTGATATCTCAACCTGACACAGGCGAGCAAGCTTTAGAAATAGCTGATACACTGATAAAATCAGGATCAATATCAGTTTTGGTAATTGACTCGGTAGCTGCCTTGACTCCAAGAGCAGAATTGGAAGGTGAAATGGGAGATCACCACGTAGGCTTACAAGCGAGATTAATGAGTCAATCGCTAAGAAAATTAACAGGCTCTATAGCAAAAACAAATACAATGTTAATTTTTATTAACCAAATAAGAATGAAGATTGGTATTATGTTTGGAAATCCCGAAACAACTTCGGGAGGTAATGCTCTAAAATTTTATTCCTCAGTACGAATGGACATTAGAAGAATTGGAGCTATAAAAGATAAAGAACAAATCGTTGGTAATTCAACAAGGGTTAAGATAGTAAAAAACAAAGTTTCTCCACCTTTCAAAGTTGTTGAGTTCGATCTTATGTATGGCAAAGGTATAAGCAAATCAGGTGAATTAATCGATTTAGGCTCTAAAGTTGATATAATTGAAAAATCTGGTGCATGGTATGCATATAAAGGAGAAAAGATTGGACAAGGAAGGGAAAACGCTAAAATTTATCTTGAGAAAAATCCTAAGATTGCTGCAGAAATTGAGATGGCTATTAGAACTCAAGCAGGCTTAATATCAAAAAAAATTGAGGGAAACCCAGTAACAGAAAAAACAGAACCTCCGAAAAAAAATTAAATACCGAAATAACCCAAGCTCTCATTAGAAAGGCGCCTAAATAGGTGCCTTTCTTCGCGTCTAGACATCATAATAAAAAACTGTATTTATAAGATAGATGAGAGAAAAAACATTAAAAAACGTCAGAAAATCCTTTTTAAATTATTTTTCAAATAAAGGGCACGAAATTGTTGATTCTAGCAATTTGGTTCCAAGCAATGATCCCACTTTAATGTTTACTAATTCAGGAATGGTTCAGTTTAAAAATGTATTTACTGGTCTTGAAAAGAAAAATTTCAAAAGAGCAGTTACATCACAAAAATGTGTAAGAGCAGGCGGGAAACACAATGATTTAGAAAATGTAGGATATACACCAAGACATCATACATTTTTTGAAATGTTAGGTAATTTTTCTTTTGGTGATTATTTTAAAGATGTAGCCATAGAATTGGCATGGAATTTAATAACAAAG
Organism: uncultured Pelagibacteraceae bacterium; assembly: GCA_902530215.1. Classification (GTDB taxonomy): domain Bacteria; phylum Pseudomonadota; class Alphaproteobacteria; order Pelagibacterales; family Pelagibacteraceae; genus CABZZR01. Next base: position 47,334 of record CABZZR010000006.1, on the reverse strand, counting down.
GAATTTAAAATATCAAAAGATAAGTTATGTGTAAGCGTATTTTCAGAAGATGAAGAAGCCTTTAATTTGTGGAAAAAAATTGCAGGTTTACCAGAAAATCGAATTTATAAAATATCTACAAATGATAATTTTTGGTCTATGGGAGATCTAGGACCTTGTGGACCGTGCTCTGAAATTTTTTATGATCATGGAGATCATTTAAAAGGAGGTCCGCCAGGTAGCAAAGATCAAGATGGAGATCGTTTTATAGAAATATGGAATCTTGTGTTTATGCAATACGAACAGGTTTCAAAAGATAAAAGAATAAAACTACCAAAACCATCAGTAGATACAGGAATGGGTCTAGAGAGAATTTCAGCTTTATTACAAGGTACACATGACAATTACGAAACAGATCATTTTAAAACTTTAATTGAAGCTTCTTCAAATTTAACCAAAACTAAGGTTACTAATGAAAATATATCAAGCCATCGAGTTATAGCCGATCATCTTAGAGCTAGCTCTTTTTTAATTGCAGAGGGAGTCTTACCTTCAAACGAAGGCAGAGGTTATGTTTTAAGAAGAATAATGAGAAGAGGAATGAGGCATTCGCACACCTTAGGAAGCAAGGAGCCTATTTTTTATAAAATGATACCAATACTAATTAATGAAATGTCCGATTCTTACCCTGAGTTAAAGCGAGCAGAGCCTTTAATAACAGAAACTTTAAAAAATGAAGAAGAAAAGTTCTCCTCATTATTAAATAGAGGAATAGAAATTTTAAATGATAATTTAAATAAAGTAAAAAATAATTCCTTTCCTGGCGAAGTGGCATTTAAACTATACGACACTTATGGATTTCCCTTAGATCTTACAGCAGACATTTTAAAAAATAAAAATATACAGGTCGATAATGTTGGTTTTGACAGAGAAATGGAAAAAAGTAAAAAGATTGCAAGAGCAAACTGGAAAGGATCTGGAGATAAATTTTTAGAAGAAAAATGGTTTAAAGTTAGAGAAGAAATTAATCCCACAGAATTTTTGGGCTACGAATTTGATAAACTTGAAGGAGTTATTATTAAAATATCGAAAGGTAAAGATTTTGTTAATGAAGCAAAAGTTGGAGATGAAGTTGAAATAGTAACTAATCAAACGCCATTCTATGGTGAATCGGGTGGTCAAGTTGGAGATCAAGGAATAATCTATTCTAATGATTGCAAGGTAACAATTAAAGATACCCAAAAACAAATGGGTGATATTCATGTTCACTATGGAAGAATTGAAAAAGGTTCATTAAAAGTTAATCAAACGGTAAATCTTGAGATTGATGTTCAAAGAAGAAATGATGCAAGAGCTTATCATTCTGCCACACATTTACTTCATGAGGCTTTAAGAAGAACATTGGGTAAGCATGTAACTCAAAAAGGTTCTTTGGTAAGTCCCGAAAAACTAAGATTTGATTTCAGTCACAACAAAATTATTGAAAAAAAAGAGCTTGAAAATATTGAAAAATATGTAAATGACATGGTTAATACAGCAGGTGACGTTAAGACTAGGATTATGACACCAAAAGAAGCGGTACAAAAAGGTGCTTTAGCTATGTTTGGTGAAAAATATGGTGATGAAGTGCGAGTTTTATCTATGGGAAAAGAAAATGGCGGATATTTTTCAACCGAGCTTTGTGGAGGCACACATGTAAAAAATACATCAGAGATAGGGCCATTCGCAATTGTAAGCCAATCATCTATAGCTGCTGGCGTTAGACGTGTTGAAGCTTTAAGAGGGGATCATCTTCGTAATCATTTAAATAAAATTAAAGAAGTTTCTGAAGAAGTTACTAAAACAACACTAGATAGTATTAACAAATTATTAGCAGAATTAAAAAGTAAAAACATTAAACCTATTGATATTAAGAATCTTCCTATTTCGGAACAGATGAAAAGGTTAAATAAACAAATTGAAGAAGTAAATATTAAACTGGTGATCGAAGATCAAAACAGAAATATTATTAAGGATAAAAAAATTGGCTCTTTAACTTTAAGATATCAGATTCTGAAAGATTTTCCTCCAAAAGAACTACGAAGGATAATAGATCAAGGTAAAAAAGACATTAAAGATGGAATTGTGCTTGGATTTGCTATCGAAAAGGAAAAAGTTGCTGTAGCGATAGGAATAACAAATGAATTAACAAAAAAATATGATGCAGTATCACTTGTAAAGATTGCTTCAGAAGTTCTTGGTGGCAAGGGCGGAGGCGGCAGAAAAGATTTTGCCCAGGCAGGTGGAGCTGATAAAAATAAAATCCAAGATGCCTTTGAAGCTGTAAGTAAAAAAATTATTTAAGATTTTTTTTTAAATTAGAATCTATTACTTCTAAAAATTGATTTGTTGTAAGATATTTCTGGTCTTTGCCAATTAATATAGCCAAGTCTTTTGTCATCGAACCATTTTCAACCGTCTGTATACAAACTTTTTCTAAGGTTTTGACAAATTTTTTTAAATCCTCATTACCATCTAATTTGCCTCTATGATACAAACCTCTTGCCCATGCAAAAATAGAAGCAATTGGATTTGTTGAAGTTTCTTTTCCTTGTTGATGTAATCTAAAATGTCTTGTTACTGTTCCGTGTGCCGCTTCAGACTCGATTGTTTTACCATCAGGTGACATTAAAATGCTGGTCATAAGTCCTAAAGAACCAAATCCTTGAGCAATTGTATCTGACTGTACGTCACCATCATAATTTTTACATGCCCATATATAATTTCCATTCCATTTCATGGCGCATGCAACCATGTCGTCTATAAGTCTGTGTTCATAAATTATATTTCTATCTTTAAATTTTTCTTTAAATTCTTTTTCATAGACTTCTTGGAATAAATCTTTAAATCTGCCATCATATTTTTTTAAGATTGTGTTTTTTGTAGAGAGGTAAACTGGCCATTTTCTATTTAATCCATAATTCATACATGATCTTGCAAAGTCTCTTATAGATCTGTCTAAATTATACATTGAAAGTGCCACACCTGGACCAGTAAAATTAAAAACTTCAAATTCCTTTTTTTCACTTCCATCTTCTGAAGTCCATTTAATCTCAAGTTTACCTCTACCAGGAACTTTAAAATCAGTAGCTCTGTATTGATCTCCAAAAGCATGCCTTCCTATAACGATAGGATTTGTCCAGCTAGGAACCAATTTTGGAATATTTTTACAAATTATTGGCTCTCGGAAAACAGTTCCACCTAATATATTTCTTATTGTACCATTAGGAGATCTCCACATTTTTTTTAAATTAAATTCTTTTACACGGTTTTCGTCAGGAGTAATTGTTGCGCATTTAATTCCAACTCCAATTTTTCTTATAGCGTTGGCACTTTCTATAGTTACTTTATCTGAAGTTTTATCTCTATTTTCGATACCTAAATCAAAATACTCAATTTTCAATTCTAAATAGGGAAGAATTAGTTTTTTTTTAATGAAATCCCATATTATGCGGGTCATTTCATCGCCATCTAGCTCAACTATAGGGTTTTTTACTTTAATTTTTGCCATTTATTTTTAAACTCTTATTAATTGAATTTAATTGGTTTATATATATTAAACAAAAATTATCAATTTTAGAACAATGATAAATATATTATTTCCAAAGCTTCATAGAGAAGGCTATAGATTTTTGATTTTAGCCGCTATTTTAACATTTATACTGTTTTTATTTTCTAACCTTTTAGGTTTTTTAGGTTTTATTCTTACTGTTTGGGTGTTTTACTTTTTTAGAGATCCTGAAAGAATTTCAATTAACGATCAAAACTACCTAGTTAGTCCAGCAGATGGAGTAATAAGTAAAATTGTGAAAATTAACGGCCCAGAAGAACTAGGTATGGATAAAAAGGAATTTATTAGAATAAGTATTTTTATGAATGTGTTTGATTGCCATGTAAATAGAGTTCCTTCTTCAGGAAATGTTGTAGACATATTTTATAAACCTGGTTCTTTTTTTAATGCCTCTTTAGATAAAGCAAGCGAAAAAAATGAAAGAAATTTAATAAAGTTCAAAACAAACAATGGTGAAGAAATAGCAATAGTACAAATAGCAGGATTAATTGCTAGGAGAATTGTTTGCGATTGTCACAAAGATCAAAAGCTAGAACAAGGTGAAAGATTTGGTATTATAAGATTTGGTAGTAGAGTAGATGTGTATCTAGAAAATTTTAATGTTTTAGTCAAAGAAAATCAAAAAACAATCGCAGGCGAAACTTTGCTAGCAAAAAAATAATTTATGAACGAAGAAAATAAAAATATCAAGTTAGTTTCTGACAGTAATCCACGATCATTACTTCCAAATACTTTAACTATTATTGGTGTTTGTTTAGGGCTTAGCTCAATTAAATTTGCTTTAGATGGCAACTATGCAATTAGCGTTATAGCGTTAACTTTTGCAGCAATATTAGATACTTTGGATGGGAGGATAGCTAGAATAATTAAAGGTACATCAAAAGTAGGAAAGGAGCTAGACTCGTTAACGGATGTTATTAGCTTTGGCGTTGCTCCTGGTTTCATAATGTATTTCTGGTCTATTAAGAATTTAGGTAAAATTGGTTGGGTAATTGTATTAATCTATGCAGTAAGCTGTGCATTAAGGCTAGCAAGATTTAATATAACAAGTTCTGAGAAATCGCATAGCTGGAAAATTAATTTTTTTGAAGGCGTTCCATCACCAGCAGCAGCTGGACTTGTTTTGTTACCACTAATTTTAGATTTAAGTAAATTTAATTTTTTTATAACCAACGCATATGTGAGTGCAGCAATAATGTTTATTACATCAATGTTAATGGTAAGTAAAATTCCAACTTATTCTTTGAAAAAAATTTCTATACATAGAAGTTTAACAGTTTTTTTATTATTAGGCATAGGTGTATATTTTGCCTTATTAATTATATATACTTTTAAAACTTTGTTTATTAGCGGTGTTTTATATTTAATTTTTATTCCGATAAGTTTTCTACATTTTAAAAAAATAGAAAAAGATCATTACTTATCAGAAAAAAATGAAGATCAAGAAACGAAAGACGTATTATAGCATGAAGACTAAAGCTATAGTAACAATGTCCGACAAAAATTATTTTAATTTACTTCAGGAGCTTATTCATTCTATAAAAGGACACCAAGAAAGCCAAAATATTTCAATATGTATACTGGATGCCGGATTATCTGCAGAACAGATAAAAATTTTGGAAGAACAGGTTGACTCAATTAAAAAGGCAGAATGGAATATTAAGGTTCCTAATTATAAAGTTCTAGGAAAGGAGTGGTTAAAGAGCCAAGTCTCGAGAGCGTTTTTACCTAAATATTTTCCAGAATATGAAAAATATTTGTGGATTGACTGTGATGCTTGGGTAAATTCTTGGGATGCCGTTAATCTTTATTTTAAGGCATGTGAAAATGGTAGTTTAGGTATTACTCAATCAATAGGTCCAGGCTACAGAAATTTAGCAAGAGTTAACTGGATTTTTAATAGAATAGCTATGATAAAAACTCAAAACTATAAGCATGCAAAAAAATCAGGTTTTTCTGAATCAATCGCTCGAAAAATAGCTTTTGCTCCACATTTAAATATAGGTGTTTTTTCTTTATCAAAAAAATCTAAAATTTGGGAGATATGGCAAACAATATTGGAAAAATCTCTTGCAAAAGGACCAATATTTGGTTCAGAAGGTCTAGCAATGAATATTGCAGTTTATGCTAATGAAGTAAGTACTGAATTTTTGCCCTTAACATGCAACTGGATTGCAAGCCATGTTCTTCCCAAGTTCGATGAAGATAAAAAAACATTTGTAGAGCCATATCTACCAAACAAACCTATCGGAATTATGCATCTGGCAGCCGGTATTTGGAAAAATGGAGTAGATATGAGGCAAGATAAAAAGCAAACAATTGAACTGATGACAACCAATAATAAAAAAATAAGTAAAAGTCTAAGGTATATAAAAGATTAAATTGAATAAAGAATCAAAAAACTGGGTAAAGCAAAATAAAAATGAATATTATTTTAAAAGTTCTAAACTAGAAGGTTATAGATCTAGAGCTGCATACAAACTTATTGAAATTGATAAAAAATTTAAAATATTTCAAAATAAAAAAAATATTTTAGATTTGGGTGCTTCTCCCGGAAGTTGGTCTCAAGTAATTAAAAAAAAGTTTCCAAAATCAAATTTATTATCTGTAGACATAAAACCATTTAATAAAATAAAAGATGCATCTTTATTAATAGGTGATTTTAATAATAAATTAGTTAAAAAAAATATACTGAATTTTTTTAATTCAAAGGTTGACCTACTTTTATCTGACATGGCACATAACACAACTGGTAACAAAAATTTAGATGTTATTAACACTGGAGAATTATGCCTTGAATCAATAATCTTCTCTCAAAATATATTAAATGATAAAGGAATTTTGGTCTCTAAATTATTTATGGGCTCTATATTTGATGAAATTAAAATAAATGCAAAAGAAATTTTCAAGGAAATAAAAATTTTTAAACCGAAATCAAGCAAATCAGAGTCCAAAGAAGTTTATATTATTTGTAAGGATCTTAAAAATCCGTTATAATTTAAATTATTTAAAATCATGATTTACTAATATTTCTTAAATATGAAAACTTTTTTTATTATTGTTTTATTTTTGATATTCACAATCTTGCCTAATGCAAATTCTAGTGAGGAATATTTTAATAAAGGTGAAAGACTTTTTAACGAAAAAAATTATGATAAATCGAAATTTTTTTTCGAAAAAGATATTGTATTTAATCCTAAGAAAGCCAAATCCTATCTTTACTTAGCAAAAATTTATAATTTAATCGAAAAAGAAATTGAAGAAGAAAAAAACTTAAGTACAGTATTGCTTCTTGATCCAAAAAATGAAGAAGGAACAGTAATGATGATTGAGCTTAAGTTAAAAAACTCTGATTTTTCTAAAGTTGAAAATTTATTAACTAATTTTGATAAAATATGTAAAAATTTGTGTTATAAAAAAAAAGAAATTAAAAAAAAACTAAAACAAGCAACTACTGTTGAAACAAATTAAAAATTCTACCCAAACATGAAAAATAATTCTAAAATAAAAAAAATTATTCAAATGAAAGGTCAAGAACAATTAGCTTGTCTGACTTCTTATACTGGTAATGTTGCAAAAATTGTAGACAAGCATTGTGATATAATTCTTGTAGGCGACTCTGTAGCCACAGCACATTATGGAATGGCAAGCACGAAGCAAATTAATATAGATACAATGATTATGCATGCTAAAAGTGTAGTTAAACAATCCAAAAAAAGTCTTGTAGTGGTCGACATGCCTTTTGGAAGTTATCTAAATAAGAAAACTGCATTTCAAAATGCTAAAAAAATTATGTTAACCGGATGTGATGCTGTGAAGCTAGAAGGTGGTTTAAAGATAGCAAATATAATCAAACACCTCATCAAGAAAGGTATCCCTGTTTTGGGACATATAGGTCTTTTGCCTCAACATATTAAGTCAGGATTTCATGTTTATGGTAATAACGAAAAAGAAAAAAGAAACTTAATTTTCGATGCATTAGCATTGGAGAGGTCAGGGGTTTTTGCAATAGTTTTAGAGTGTATAAACAAAAATCTAGCACTTCAAATATCAACTATGGTATCAGTGCCAACTATAGGAATAGGATCATCAGTAAACTGTGATGGACAGGTATTAGTAATTGACGACATACTTGGCATGAGTAATTTTAAAGCTAAGTTTGTTAAAAAATATACAAATATTTCTAAACAAATAGACAAAAGTGTTAAAAAGTATTGCTACGAAGTGAAAAAAAAAATGTTTCCAAATTCGAAATATACTTATTAACCTTTGAAAGGAAATTATTGTGGACGAAGAATTAGCAAATATAAATAGTGATTTAAATAGAGAAAAAATTTTTAGTTATTATAATAAAAATAAAAAAAAAATATTAGTTTTAATATCTATTTGCCTTATAGCTTTTTTTGTATTTATTTTTTACAAATATTATTTAGAAACCAAAAGATCTAAACTTGCAGAAAAATATATAGAAGCTACATTGCAAGTAAAAACAAATAACAAAGAACAAGCAATATTGAAATTAAAAAAAATAATTAACAGCAATGAACCAACATATTCATCACTAGCATTATTTTTTCTTATAGAAGAAAAGTTAATTACTGATGATCAGGAAATACTCAAGTATTACGATCAATTAATAAATAAAAATAAATTTGATGACGAAATGAAAAATATTTTAATTTACAAAAAAGCTCTTACTATGTTTGAATATTTTTCTGAAAATGAAATGATAGAAACTTTAAAACCTATTATGAACACAGAGTCTTTGTTAAAATCTCAAACTTTATTACTATTAGGGGACTTTTTTGTTTCTAGAGAAAATTTTATAAAAGCTAAAGATACATATTTAACAATAATTTCAAGTACTAAAAAAAATAATTTTTATAAAGTCTTGGCTAAAAACAAAATGAAAAAAATAGATGGAAAAATTAATTAGAATATTTTTATTATTCTACTGTTTCTTCCTAACATCTTGTTCATTTGATACAAAAACTGGTATATGGACTGGTAATTTCAAAGAGGTTAGATCTGAACAAAAAGGAAAAATCAGAAAATTAAATTTCCTTTCAAATACTAAAACTTTTGAAGAAGAAATATCAAATAAAGCACAAATATTATTAGATAAACCATCATCAATTAATTCATGGTTCTCTTATAATTTGAATAATCAAAATAATATTGGACACGTAAATTATAGCGGAAATTTAAACATTTTTTTTAAAGATAAACTAGGAAAAAATAAATTCAAATATATTACTACTAAAGTTCCAATAATTTCATTTGAAGATGCAGTTTTTTTATCTGATAGAAATGGAACAATATTTAAAATCAATCAAGGAGGAAATTTATTTTGGAAAAGAAATATTTATAAAAAGCTTAAAAAAAAAATAAATAAAAAAATTCACAAAGAACTTTCTTATACTTATTTTAAAAAAAATATATACATAGCCGATAATCTTGGATTTCTTTATTCTATAAATTCAAATACGGGAAACGTTAATTGGATAAAAAATTTTCCTGATAAATTTAATTCTTCTATAAAAATTGCAAATAATTCTATTTATATACTCAGCAAGGAAAATAAATTATTTTCAGTAAGTTTAAAAGATGGATCAATTAAAGGTATTTTATCTACAGATAAGTCTTTTATTAGTTCAAACAGTAAATTAGCCTTAGCCTTATCAAATGGTGGAAATATTTTTTTTATTAATTCAATAGGCGATCTTTATAAAGTTGATCCCATTAGAGGAGGTGTTTTATGGTCGATGCCCACCATTAATAATTTAGCTGAAGATAAAACGGATTTTTTTGAAACTTCAGATATTGTAATTTATGAGAATACTGCTTTTTTTTCAAATCTGTATGAAGGCACGTACGCTATAGATATCAAAAATGGTGCTCCAATTTGGAAATTAAATTTTAAAACAAATATAAGGCCAATAGTAAATAAAAACCATATTCTTTTATTAACTTCTAATGGATATTTAATTAATGTTAAGAAAGATAGTGGAATTGCTAATTGGTCAGTTAACTTATATAAAAATTTAAAAAAAAAATATCACGATGTTAAGTTTAATAACTTTATTTTAGCTTCATCAAAAATATATGTTTCTACAGATAATGGTTATCTTCTTATATGCTCTTCTCAAAATGGAAAAGTAGAAAAAATTGTCAAGTTAGGCAAGTCAATAAACAATTTTATTATTTCAAGAGATAATTTATATGTTCTTACCAATAAGTCAAAATTAATTGGATTAAATTAGCTAATTCTTATTAGAAATATTACTTAGCAAAGAAAGTTGATAGTCATCATTATTATCTGATTGGTCTACAAGTTTGACAGGGTATTCTCCTGTAAAATAATGATCAGTAAATTGAGGATATATAGAATTTCTTTTTTCATGTCCCATGGCTTTGTAAAGACCATCAACAGATAAAAAGGATAAAGTTTTTACATCGATTATTTTTCTTATTTCCTCAATTGTATGATTAGCAGCTAATAAATCTTTTTTATTCGGTGTATCCACTCCGTAAAAATCAGGATATTTAATTGGAGGACAGGCAATTCTTAAATGAATTTCTTTTGCTCCTGCTTCATAAATCATTTTTACTATCTTTGTAGAAGTTGTTCCTCTTACAATAGAGTCATCTATTAGAGTTATAGATTTATTTTTTATTAAAGATTTATTTGGATTATGTTTAAGTCTTACTCCCAATCTTCTTATCTTTTGAGAAGGCTCAATAAAAGTTCTACCAATATAATGATTTCTAATTAAACCCAATTCGTATTTTATTTTACAATTTTCACTATAACCAATTGCTGCCGCAATTCCAGAGTCGGGTACTGGTACAATTATATCAGTTTCAATGTATGATTCTTTAGCTAATTGAAAGCCAAGTTGTTTTCTATATTCATATACACTTTTATTATTAATTATACTGTCAGGTCTTGAAAAATATATATATTCAAAAATACATGGACGAGCTTTTTTTTGTTGAAAGGGTTTAATACTTTCCAGACCATTATTTGATATTATTACGATCTCACCGTTTTCAACTTCTCTAACAAATTTAGCTCCAATAATGTCAAGAGCGCAAGTCTCAGATGAAAGTATGTAAGATTTATTTAATTTACCAATAACTAATGGTCTTATACCCACAGGATCTCTTGCTCCAATGAGCATAGTATTAGTTAAAATTGTTAAAGCATAGCCACCCTGTATTTGAAATAATGCATCTATAACTTTTTCAACAATTTTATTTCTTTTTGATCTTGCAATTAGTTGAACTATAGTTTCTGTATCTGAAGTTGTTTGAAAAATTGAACCTTCTTTAATCATTTTTTTTCTCAAAGAAATCGCATTTGTTAAATTACCATTATGAGCAATACCCATGCTACATGTATGCAAGTCTGCAAAAAATGGCTGAATATTTCTGACAGCATTATCTCCTGTAGTAGAATAACGGTTATGACCAATTGCACTATTGCCTGGTAATTTTTCAAATGTCTCTTTTTTTGTAAAATTGTCGCCTACTAGACCTAGTTTTCTTTCTGCATAAAATTTACTTCCATCAAAAGAAACTATGCCACAAGATTCTTGACCTCTGTGTTGAAGTGCATGCAATCCTAAAGCTGTAAAGGCGGAAGCGTCCGTATTGTTATGTATTCCAAAAACCCCACATTCTTCTTTTAGTCTATCCATTTAAATTTTTTCTATTAAATCTTCTGATTCTTTATAATAATCTTCACTATTTGGAAATTCCTTAACTAAAAACTTGCTTCCGTTATATACTATTTCAAAAGAGTAAGCATCTTCAGTGTTTATAGCCCATTTTTGATAAGGATAAAACCAATTCAGTAAAGTAAAAATACAAACACACACAACATATGATTTAAAAACACCAAAAACTAAACCAAATGTTTTATCCACAGTTCCTAAGCCAGACCAAGTTACTGCACTACTAATTGCTTTGCCTATATTTATTATTATAAAAAGTGAAACAATAAATATAAAAATTCCTAAACCTATATCAGCTACAAACTTTGATTCGATATATTCTGATACCCAAGGGTTTAATTTAGGAACCAAAACAATAGTTATAATAAGAGAAATTAACCACTTTGAAAAAGATAGCAGACTTAATGTGAAACCCTTAGCACCACATTTTGCCACATAATATATTGTTATTAAAAGAAAAATTAAATCAAAAACTGCAACATTATCTTGAATAAATTCTATTGCGTTAGACATTTCCAAAAGGCTTTATTATTAAAATTAATTTTGGCAAAAGTGTTAGGACTGATACCATTGCCAATAGCATTGCGATGCCAGTAAAAACGCCGAAATAAATTGTAGGTATAAAGTTTGAGAGAACAAGTATAGAAAAACCAAATACAATTGTAATTGATGTATTTAAAATTGCTACACCAACTGTGCTGTGGCATTTTTCAAGGGTTTTATTGTAATTATTAATTTTTTTAAATTCTTCTTTAAACCTATAAATATAGTGAATACTATTATCAACAGCAATACCTATTGTAATTGCAGCAATTGTTATTGTCATCATATCCAAAGGTATACCCAATAAACCAATAATACCTAATATAAGAAATGCTGCCATAAAATTAGGAACAACACCAATTAGGGATAAAGTTATATTTCTAAATAAGATTAAAAACATTAATGTGATACCAGCCATTACTACTCCCAAGGTTAATATTTGAGATTTAAAAAGACTTTGTAGGAGATTATTAAATAAAATAAGAACACCAGCTAATTTAAATTCTTCTGGTTTTAAGCCAATTTTATTTTCTAAATCATAATTAATTTTCTTAATTAATTCATTTCTTCTAAGATCCTTCTTAGAATCTAAAACTCTTAAACTAATTCGAGCTTCATTATTTTCAATAGAAATATAAGGGTCAATTATTTCTTTTTTAATAGAAGCAGGTATTTTAGTATATAAAACACCCATTTCTAAACCTTGTAGTTTTTTTCCATCATTTAAATCTTCGGCAACTCTAATCATAGAAGCAAAAGATATAACTTTACCTACAGCATCCAAATTATCCAAATAATCGTGGATTTCAGTAATTTTATCTATTTTATTTCTTGTAAACCAATATTTAGCATCATCCTTTTCCTCTTCTTCCCAATCGTCAAATTCATCGTCAGCTTTTTCTTCTTTTTTTACATTTGGAAATTTAATTATTACATCAAGAGGAGTAGTTCCCCCCAACTTGTCATCAATTAACTTCATACCCTTGTAAATTTCAGTTTTTTTATCGAAATAATTTATAAAACTATTTTCAACCTCTAATCTTGTAATTCCGACAATACTTATAATTATAACAAATAATACTGTAGTAAAAATAGTTTTAGTATTTTTTTGAGCAACTTTGCTTAGGAATAAAGTAATTTTTGATTTCTTTTCTTCCCTTATATTTGAATTTTTTTTACTTAGAATGTTTAAAATTGACGGCAATAAAGTGAAAGTTACAAACATAGAAATCAATAATCCTACCGTCATCATCCAACCAAAATCCATAATTGGTTTAATTTCACTAAATATAAGAGATAAAAATGCACAGATAGTAGTAAGTACCGTATAAAGTATTGGCCAAAACATTCTTTGAGAAGTCCATTCTAGAGACTCATTGTTTGAAACATTCGGATTTTCTTTTCTAAATTGTAAATATCTAACACTCATATGAATATTCATAGCCATTGTTAAAATAAGCATAAGTGCAATGAAGTTTGAGGAAATGACCGTAACTTTCCATCCCACCAATCCTAAAAAACCAACCATAATAAAAACTGAAAAGAAACAGCTCAAAATAGGTATAATGACCCAAATTAAACTTCTAAAAACAAACCATAGAGTACATATTATAAAAAGGAATACTCCAGCTCCAAATACTACTATATCATTTTTTATATAAGTCATCATATCATCAGCAATCATAGGAATTCCCCCCAAATGAATCTCTGCAGTGCTTTGGTAGCTTTTTATTATTTCTCTAATTTCAATCACATTTTGATGATTTTTTTGATTATAAGATTTTCTATAATTATCATATATATTTAAAAAATTTTTATACTCTCTTTTTTCTTCATTGCTTAATTGTTTTTTGTCTATTTTATCTAAATAATCATTTTTTGTTTTTATAAGTTTTGAAAGTTTTTTATCAATTTTAATATAAACTAGTATACCTGTAGTTTTTCCATCATTACTGATTACAAAATTTCTATAAATTGGGCTATTTATAATTTCTTCAAAGCCTCTTTCTTTATTTACATTTTCGCTTGATAAAGTTTTAAAATTTTTAATTCTATCTGCTAGAGGATCATCATTATTTTTTAGCAATGGTACATCTAAAATTGTTATTACATTATCTGCCCAACTTAATTTTTTTAAGTCATTCCTTAAATTTGAAAGATCCTCTATTGTTTGTTCTGATAAAAGTTTTTTATAAGGAGTATAAGTTAATACAAAAAAATCTTTTGAGCCGTATTTAGCGTTTACTTCTCTCAGGTATTTTAAATCAGGGTCATTTTCTAGAAGAAGAGTGTCAGACGAGGCATCTAATTGAAAGTTTTTTGCAAAGTAGCCAAATACCAATAATAAAGAGATTAAAATCAGCAGTGTTAACTTGGGTTTTTCAATTATTGTATTGTTATATAATCTTTTAAACATAAAATAGGAATTTAGCAGTATGGTTTATTAAATACACGCCTTTTGAAAAAATAAAAGACTTATAACTAACTTTTTTGTAAGTTTTTAAATTTAGTATATATACTTTCAAATTCTACTTTAACATTACCAGTTGGTCCATGACGTTGTTTTCCGATCAAAATTTCAGCAAGACCTAGTATTTCGTTCATTTTTGTTTGCCATTCAGCATACTCTATAGTACCTGGCTTAGGTTCCCTTCTTTCTAGGTAATACTCTTCTCTAAAAACAAACATTACAACATCAGCATCTTGTTCAATAGATCCCGATTCTCGTAAATCAGCTAGTTGTGGTTTTTTATCATCTCTTTGTTCTACAGCTCTTGAGAGCTGAGACAGCGCTAGAACAGGAACGTTCAGTTCTTTTGCTAAGGCTTTTAATCCTTGAGTGATTTCTGATATCTCCTGGACTCTACCATCATTTCTAAGGTTTCCAGTTCTCATTAACTGTATGTAATCAACAACAATTAAATCTAAACCATGTAATCTTTTTATTCTTCTGGCACGATTACTCAAAGCTGAAATTGTAATGGCAGGAGTTTCATCAATAAATAATGGTAATTCTAAAATATTTTTAGAAGTTTCTATAAATCTATCAAACTGTTCCTCAGATATCTTACCTCTTCGAATATCATTCGATGTAATTTTTGATTGCTCAGAAAGAATTCTTGTTGAAAGTTGTTCCGAAGACATTTCTAAGGAAAAAAATGCCACACTTGATTTGCTTTCTTTTTTTTCAATATTTTTAGCTGCGTAAAAAGCTATATTTGTTGCTAAAGCAGTTTTTCCCATTGATGGTCTTCCTGCAATAATAATTAAATCTTGATTATGAAGTCCACCAAGTCGTGAGTCCAGATCATCTAAACCAGTCGGTATTCCAACTATACCTTCATCGTTTTTGTATGCTTTCGTAGCCATATCAATTGTTTGTCTTAATGCATCATCAAATTTGATAAAAGATTTGTTGAACTGACCCTTTTCAGCAAGATCAAATAAACTTTTTTCTGCAGTTTCTATAATTTGATCTCCCGAAGAAGTTAAACTTTGATTTGATGCATTTTCTAAAATATTTTCAGAAATTTTTATCAACTGTCTTCTTAAATGCATTTCATAAACGATTTTTGCATAATCTGTAGCTTGTTTGGATGTTGTTGAAAATTTAGTAAGGCGAACTAAATATTCACTACCACCTATTTCTTTAATACCTTCATCATTTTCAAAATAATTTTTTAAAGTTATTGGATTAGCTAATAGACCTTTTGAAATTAAATTTTCTATAGCTGTAAAAATTTTTTGATGCAAAGGATCGAAAAAATTATCTGAATTTATTATAAGGCTTACATCATCATAAATTTCATTAGTCAAAAGGATAGATCCAATTACAGCTTGCTCTGCCTCAGAATTAAAAGGCAGGTCTTTTTGATAATCAGATATTAGACTAAGTTTTTTCATAGATTATTTTTTTTGTATTAATAATTAACAATCTATAAATATAATTATCAATTAAAATTTATATAACTAAAAATGTGGAAAAGTTTACAACTTTTTTTAATCTTCTTGCTTTACAACCTCAATAAGAATTTTTGCCTGTATCTCTGGATGCAAATTTATTATTGCGTTAAATGTTCCAACTTTATTTATCTCGTTGTGCAACTCAATTAATGATGGCTGTATTTCAATTTTATCAGACTCATGTATTTTTTTAGAAATTTCACGTGGTTTAATTGTTCCATATAGCTCTCCATTCTCAAGAGTTCTTTTTGTAAATGTGTATTTCTTTTTGTTAATTTGTTCAGACTTATTTTTTGCTAGTTTTTTTAATTCAATATTTTTTTTATTTAAATCATCTTTCTTTTTTTTGACAATTTCTAAGTTTTCTGTAGTAGCATTAAGTGCTTTTCCTTTTTTTAATAAATAATTTCTTCCATAACCTCTTTTCACTTTTACTACTTCGCCAATTTTTCCTAAGTTTTTTATATTTTCTAGTAAAATAATTTCCATAAAATTAAATTAAAGCTAATATTCTAGCTCTTTTAATTGCTCTTGATAATAATTTTTGTTTTTTAAATGAAACAGAGGAAACACGAGAAGGAATAATTTTACCATTCTCTGAAATGAATTTTTTTAATACTTTAATATTTTTATAGTCAATTATAGGAGCTTCTTTTCCACTTAAAGGACATTTTTTATATAGCCCTTGACCAGGTTTATGAAATAAATTTAAAGTAGTTTTATTTCTTTTCTTTCCCTTTTTTTTAATATTTTTTCTCATTTATTATTCCTTCTTTTCATTGAAGTATAAATTTTCAAGATCAAATTTTTTAACTTTTACAGTTAAAAATCTTAAAACTGAATTATCTATTTTTTCAGTCTTTTCTAATTTATCAATTATTTTGCCAGATCCTTCAAACTTAACATGAAGGTAATTCCCTTTTTTGTATTGTTTTATTTTATTTGCAAAGCTCATTACACCCCATTTTTCTAAATTTACTATTTTTCCGTCATTCTCGGAAATAATATTTGAGTATTTTTCTATTAGTTTATCAAATGCGTCAGGTGTAAGATCAATTTTAGCTATTAATGTATGTTCGTAATTATTCATTTATTTTTATTATATAAATTTAAGTATTTTCTTTCTGCCATAAAAGTGGCGCTTTTATACAATCTAAACTAAATATACTCAATATTTATTTTCAAATATGACTAAAATATATTATTAAGAATATATATGTTTTCTGTAATATTTCCTGGACAGGGGTCACAAACAGTGGGCATGGCCCAAGATCTTTATAATAAATTTGAAATAGCTAAAAAAATTTTTAAATCCGTTGATGATATTTTGGGATATTCCCTATCAAATATTATTTTCAAAGGAAATATTTCTGATTTAAATTTAACAAAAAACACCCAACCAGCTATCATGACAGTTGGTTACACGATTTATACAGTGCTAAAAAAAGAATTTAATATTAATTTAAATACAGGTAAATTTTTTGCTGGCCATTCATTGGGTGAGTATACTGCTCTGGTATGTGCCAATTCTCTTGATTTAGAAGCAGCAGCTTTTCTTTTACACGAAAGAGGAAAATCAATGCAAAATGCTGTGCCAGTAAACAAAGGATTAATGTTAGCCATATTAGGAATGGATATACAAGAAGTGAAAGAAAACATTAATTCAATTTCATTCAAGGGTGTTTGTGAAATAGCAAATGATAATTGTCCAGGTCAAGTCGTTGTGAGTGGAGATAAGGAAGCAGTTCAAGAATTAGACAATATTTTAAAAAAGAAATCTATACGTTCTGTAATTTTGCCAGTGAGCGCACCTTTTCATTGTTCATTAATGCAAAACGCATCAATCAATATGGAGGAAAAGATACTAAGCTCAAAATTTAAAGAACCTGCTCCTTTAGTTATTTCAAATGTTACCGCTAAACCTGAAAATAACACAGAACGAATTAAAAATTTATTGGTAGAACAGATCACTTCAATGGTAAAATGGAGGGAAAGTATAAATTATATGATTGAAAATGGTACTACTGAATTTATTGAAATTGGTCCTGGTAAAGTTCTATCTGGCTTGGTAAAAAGAATAAGTAGAAAAGTAAAAATTAAAAATATTAATTCAATAGACGATATGAAGAATTACAAAATAAATGATTAACTTCAAAAACAAAAAAATACTCGTAACCGGAGCTACTGGAGGAATTGGCAATGAGTTGGTTAAAAAATTCTCTAATTTAGAAGGTCAAGTTTTGGCCACTGGTACAAATGTAGATAAATTAGATGTAATAAAAAAAAAATATCCAAATGTTAAAGTCAAGAGATTTGATATTTCTGACCATTCAAAAATCGAAGAATTTGTAGAAAATGTTTATTTAGAATTAGGAGGATTAGATATTCTTATTAACAACGCTGGTGTTAATATGGATAATTTATCTATAAGAATGAAAAATGAAGAATGGCAGAGAGTTATTGATATAAATTTAACCTCAACATTTTTACTATCAAAAAACTCTATTAAAAAAATGCTTAAGAACAAATTTGGAAGAATCGTAAATATAACCTCAGTTGTTGGTCACACAGGCAATTTGGGTCAATCAAACTATTCTGCATCAAAAGCTGGAATTATAGGTATGTCAAAAAGCTTAGCTATTGAATATGCAAAAAAAAATATAACTATTAATTGTGTTTCACCTGGTTTTATAGTTTCTGACATGACTTTAAACATAGCAGAGAAAGTAAAAATTTATTTAACTTCAAGAATTCCAATGGGAAAGCTTGGAACTGGAGAGGATGTGTCAAATTGTGTAGCCTTTTTATCTTCTGATTCGGCTTCATATATTACCGGAGAGACAATTAATGTTAATGGCGGTATGTATATGTCTTGACAAAAGTTTCTAATTAACTATTAAGGAAAAACAAGACAACATTTAACAAATATAAGCAAAATAAAATATGGCAGATATAGCAGAAAAAGTTAAAAAAATAGTTTCTGATCATTTAGGAATTGAAGAAGGCAAAGTTACTGAGGAGGCAAGTTTTATAGATGATTTAGGCGCAGACAGCCTAGATACAGTAGAATTAGTAATGGCATTTGAGGAAGAATTTGGCTCCGAAATTTCTGATAGTGAGGCAGAAAAAATTCTAACTGTTGGAGATGCAATCAAATTTATTGAAAGTAAGTCAGGTAAATAATTTTTGAAAATAATTCAATTATAAAAAAATTAAATGAGCGATGATGGGATCCGTTATATAATAATTCTATCATCGCCTTCTGGTGCAGGTAAAACTACCTTAACCAAGATGATTGCTGCACAAAATGATAACTATGCTATATCAGTATCGTGCACTACAAGAAAACCACGTGAAAATGAAGTAGAGGGAAAAGATTATTACTTTGTAGACAAAGTAAAGTTTAATGAGCTTATAAAAAAAAATGAGTTTTATGAGCATTCTGTAATTTTCAACAACAATTATGGAACATTAAAAAAAACAGTTTCTAATCATTTAGTTAAAGGAAACAATGTTTTGCTAGATATAGACTGGCAAGGAACAAGACAAATAAAGAATCAAGTAGAATCAAATAAACTAATAACCATCTTTATTTTGCCACCAAGCATTAAAGTGTTGAAAGATAGATTAGTAAATAGAGATCAACAAGGTAAAGAGATAGCGACAGAGAGAATGAAAACTTTTAAAAATGAGCTATCTCATTGGCAAGAATATGATTTTGTTGTCATAAATAAAGATCTACAAAAATGTTATCAAACAATTTTAGAGATTATTAATGCAAAAAAAAATAATGCTAAATTCAATTACAAGAATGAGGAAATTCAAGACAAAGTAAATCAATTAATCAGCCAATCATAGCAAACTTGATAGTTTGTAATAGATTTCGGGATTTAAATTTTCTGGTCGTAAATTAAGATCTAAATTTAATGCATTTTTAACTTCATCTGATTTAAAAATTTTATAGTACTTTTTTCTTATCATTTTGCGCCTGTTAGAAAAAAAATTACGAGTAATGTATTCAAGATTTTTAATTTTAAGGTTCTTATAATCAATATTTGTTATTGGATAAAAGGTCATTATTGAAGAGTTAACCTTAGGTTTTGGGAAAAAGCAATTTCTCGAAACATCAAATTCTTTTTTTATTTTAAGTCTAAAATTAGCCATTATAGATAGCCTTCCATATGCATTTGAGCTTATTTTTCCAATTATTCGATCTGCTACTTCTTTTTGAAACATAAGTACAAGACAACTATACCAAGGCAACCATTTTGGTGTCATAATCCACTTTATTAAAAGTTGAGTAGAAATATTGTATGGTAAATTTCCAAAAACAATCATATTTTTTGCTAATAATTTTTTTTCATCAAATTTTAAAGCATCTTCATTAAATATTTTAAAACTCTTATTTTTTTTATTATCATCTTTTAATTTTAAATACATTTGGTAATCCTTTTCTATTGTCCACAATTTTTTTGGGCCGTAACTTAAAATTTCCCTAGTCAAATTTCCTGTCCCTGGACCGATTTCTAAAACATTGCTTTTTGGGTTTAAGTTACCTATTTTAACAATTTTTTTTATGATATTTTTATCAATAAGTAAATTTTGACCTAAACTTTTTTTAAATTTCATTTTTTTTAGTTAAAAATTTTAAGCATGCAATTAAGCTCATCGGGTTTGCTATTCTTTTTCCAACAATATCAGATGCAATACCATGATCTGGTGATATCCTTATAAATGGAAGGCCTAATGTAATATTTATGGCATTATTACCAAAAAGTGTTTTTATCGGAATTAATACTTGATCATGATACATTCCAACAACAACATCAAAGTTTACTTTTTTCACAAAAAAAGAGTCAGCAGGATAAGGTCCAAATATATTAATTTTTTTCTTTTTTAAAATTTTTAAAGCTGGTGATATTGTTTTATGCTCCTCAGAATTAGTGATTTCTGTGTTACCATGGGGATTAAGTGAAAGCACAGCAATTTTAGGTTTTTTATTAAACATTTTTTTATAATTTTTTGATAAATTATAAATTTTATTAATTATAAGTTTTTTTGTAACTATTTTTGCTACTTTTTTAATATCAATATGAGTGGTGATAGGAGATATAGAAAAATTTTCGTTGTAAATCAACATTGACTCTTTATTTTTTAATTTAAATTTTTTTGACAGATATTCTGTAACACCATTATATTTTCTATTAAAAAATTTATCTTTGGAGACAGGGCAGTTGATATAACCATTAATTTTGTTATTTAAAACTAGATTGTTTGCTTTATCAAAACATTTAAATAAGTAATTTCTCGATTTTTTCGAAACTTTTTCAAAAGGTTTTTTTTGTTTATAGTTGATATTTAAAACTGGTATACCTTTTTTAAAATATTTAAAAGTTTTTGATATATTATCAACTTCAAATAATTTTATTTTATAATTTAGTGCTTTAATTTGTTTTTGTAAAATTTCAGAACTTCCCAGTACAATGAATGGTGTAAATTTAAATTTTTTTTTCAGGACCCAAGATTTGCAAATTATTTCAGAAGAAATACTATTTGGTTCGCCAGCTATTATCAATAAAGGTTTTTTCATTTATTTTATTACCGTTATTAAAGTATTATTTTTTAGCTTTTGGTAGTGAGATGATGAAAATTTTTGTAAAAGTTCATTTTTTTTAAATCTCACAACTTCATTTTTTATTTTTTCTAAATCAGTTTGAATTTTTTTCTTTCTAATATCATTTACTTTTAATACCAAGATACCGTCAGATGTTATTATATGTTTAGTAATAGATCCTTTTTTAGTAGCTAAAATTTGACTTTTTATTTGTTTATTCATTTGTTTTTCAGATATCCATCCTAACTTGCCTCCATTTTCTTTACTCTCAGAAATACTTAACTTTAATGCAGCAGACACGAAACCTATTTCGTTTATAGTTTTAATTACGTTTTTTATATCATCGTTTATCGATCCAACATTATTCTCAATTAAAATTTCAGAGAGCAAATATTCATTGTATGTATTTTTTTTTTTATAATTTTCTATTTCTTTAACAATATCTTCTTTATTAATGTTGAGTCTATTTTTGTAAATATCAAAGATTAATCCATTCCATTTTAATTCTGTAATAATTTTTTCTATTAAATTCTCATAATTTATTTTTTTTTGATCTAAAAATATTAAAAAATCTCTATCATTCATGTTTAATTTAGCTTTAACCCCGTCTATTTTATTACTTAAATCTTTTTCACTAAATCTATTAAAATTATATTTTTCAATCTCTCTTTTTTTAATTTTTGATTTGATTAATGACTGAACTGCAATTTGTTTTAGGGCATCAATATCGTCATTTAAAATATTTTTATTTAGATATGTTATCAATCTAATTTCTTGTTCTAAATCTTGACTAGTAATAATTTCCCCATCTACATCTAATAAAATTTTATTTATTATCTTTGCTTCTAATTGTAATAAAAAAGCAAAAACTAAAATGAAATTATAAATTAAAAGTTTATTAAGCTTCATTAAAAATCAGTAAAACTTGGAGAGTCAACCTTCGTATATGGAATTATTGATAAAGTAAATCTTAGCGTATCTTCCTGGCCTATATCTTTGTCGGTATAAAATTCTCTTTTAAATTCCACTGCAGCTCTCAAACAATCATTAAGATATTCATAAGTTAAATTGTAAAATTCTGTACTATCTGTTTTGAAATTTTTTCTTGTATCGAATGATAAAGAATTAAATCTATCAAATTCTATTTCTACTCCTTGATTTATGTAATTTTCATTTCCGATATGCTCATTTTCTTCTAAATAGTCTAAATTAAATCTAAATCTTCCTAAATTTAAATTCGAAGTAATTAGATTGTAATATGTATCTCCTATGTCTTTGCTATATAAAAAGTCGTATTTAATATCTCCTAAATCCGCGAAATCTAAATTTAAGCTCCCAACAATATCTGAAATATCTTTGTTAAGTGATGAAGAGTTAGGCATATTTTCATTATTTTCAGCTAGATTTAAAATTTGACCAAGGGAAAAATCAACAGAGTTTAGCGCTCTATTTTTTGCCTCGTTTATTTCTTTTTTATAATCAAAGCCATAAGTTACACTTGTACCCGCTTCTAATACATCATTAGAACCCACTTTATTTAATGAAAAGATATTTTGGTTGTTAAGTCTCAATTGGTCTGACGATAAATTTCTCATATGACCTGGTGAAATTTTTAACATTGTTTTTGGTATGAATGTTTCAAAATATTTTTTACCAAGTTTTTGCAAAGGGTAGGAGCTTGTTAAACCAATTGCACCATTTACTTCATGATTTGTATCTTCATTTTTAAATTTTTTAGAATCTTCGGTATCATAGTTGGTATTTTTTACCAATGCGTTTAATTCTGTTACTATTCCATCCGAACTAATTTTTGATGCGGAATTATACTCAAAATCATTAATAAATAAACTTTCTTTAGTTCCCCCATCATATTGTTTATAATAAACATTTGTTTCCCAATCAAATTCACCTAATTTCTCTGAAGACATTATTTTATTTCCAAATTTAAAGTTAGGTAAAATATATTCATATCTTGAATTGTCGTTAATTTTTGTATTTTCAAATACCTGTGCTTTTAAGTTAAAAAAGGCATCTTTTTTTTCTAGATCTAAATTCATTTCGTTTAAAAGTGAAGTTTCACCAAGCGATACTAGCCCGGTCTTTTTGCTTGTGTCAATTTTGTGAACCTTAAAATATGTATCATTTGAAACTCTTTCAAGCTTTAAATCAAATTTGCTTTTGTCAAACCCGTCAATATCTAAATCGCTAACAAATTTAGTAAAAAAATGATTTCTAGAACCTGAACTTTTAGCTCCGCCAGGATCTTTGTAGCCTTGCGTAAAACTTGTATCCAAAACTAATGATGAATTTTCTGTCGCCTGTCTATATTCAACTAACGCTAAACTATTCTCGTTAACATAAAATTTAGGAGTTATAGTCATGTCTTTGTCCAATGAAATTGCCCAAAAATAAGGTATGTTAAAACCAAAACCAGTTGCCGAACTGTCAGTAAAAGATGGGCTTAAAAATCCTGATTGCCTTTTAACTGTGGGATCTGGGTGGAAGAATCTAGGAAAATAAAAAACAGGGAAATCATAAACTTTTAGTACTGCGCCCCTATAATAAATTGTTTTTTTTAATTTATCGTGAATTATTTTTTTAGCCTGAAATGACCATGGAGGGCATTTTTCTCCCCTTTGTTTACATAATGTAAAAACACCTTTGTTAAAAATAGATTTTTCTTTTGTAATTATACCAGTATTGGCGACTAGTCTTGGGTCATTTTCTGAAGTAGCTTGTTCAAAGCTTTCTTTATTAAATTTAATTTTTACATTTGAGCCAACTAATTTTTTACCTAATGTATCTATATGGACTTCATCAAAGAAAAATTCATTTTTTAAAGTATCTACCACTTTAATGTAACCTTCAGAAGAAAAGATTTTTTTATTTATTGAATACAAAAAGGAGTTCATTGTAATTTCATGTCCCATTGTGTCTATTAAATAAGAAAGTTCGTTTGAATAGATCACCTTGTCATTAACTAAATAATTTAAACTATTTGACGTTAGTTCAATATTATCTTTAGTTTTAAGTTTAGAATTCTCAAAGGTCTCTATTTTTTTATCTTCAAGGGTATAAACAATTTTATCAGTTTCAATTTGATTATTTTCAGTATCTATAAGCAATACAGAGCCTATTGCTTCTAATAATTTATCTTTTTTGTAATAAACACCTTTATCACCAGTAATATTGTTTTTATTTTCATCGTAAACAACTAAATCACCTTCTGCAGTAATTGTTTGGTTATTTTTGTCTATTAATATTTCTTTAGCAGTTATATCAAATTCATCTGCCAAACTTATTTGTGTAACAAAAAAAAAGATAAATACAGTTTTTATTAATAAATTTTTATTCATAAAATTATTTCTCGTTTATGCTTATGAGACCTACGAAGCTAAAAGTATATATTATCAATGTAGGCATCCAAATTGAAAATATTATAGGAATTTTTTCTGTTTTTCCTAGCGCATTAGAAAAATCATTAAGAAAATAAATAGCGATACAAGATATAATTGATAGGATAATATAACCACTATATTTTGATCTAAAATTTATTTTAAAAATAAATACTGCTGCTAAAAGCACCATACTTAGTAAATAAAACGGGAAAGCTAAAGACTTATGAATTTTACTCTCTATTTCTTTTATAGAATATCCTCGCTCACTATAGACTTCTATTAAATTTTTTAATTTCCAAAAAGAAATAGTATCTAGATTTGAATATAATTTAGTAAGTTCTTTAGCATTATAAGTACTTTTATATTCTAGACTATTATATTCACTAAAATTTTTATTTTCAGTTTCTGAAAAGATTTTTACGTTTTTTAATTTCCATATTTTAGAATTAATATTTGCACTTTCTGCTCTAATTTTACTTTCAAGGTTATAGTCTTTGTCAAATTTATATATTGATATATCGATTAAATGATTATTTTTAATTTTTTTAGCTTCTATTATACTAAAAAATTTCTCATCAATATTTTCTCTTATCCAAATCCCATTTGCTGTAATTGCAGCAAGATAATCGTTATTATTCGAATAATTTGATCGAACATCATAATATTTTTGAGTTATTTTTGAAGTAAGAGGAGTGCAGCCAAAAATAATAAACAGCCCAATTCCAAATGCCAAAAGTGCAGGTATGGCTATTACTTTCATATTAGATATTCCAGAAGTTTTTATTGAAATTAGTTCATATGTTTGGATTAAATTTAAAAATAAATAAACAGATGATATTAAGACAATAAAAGGAAATAAACTTAATAGTAAAAGCGGAACTTTAAGAAAAGTCATTACGAGTGGCACCGCAGGCGTTACGTTATGATCTTTAAAGAAATTTACTTCTTCAAATAAATTTAATATTACAGATAAACAAACAAATACAAAAAAAACTACAAATACAGTATAAAGAAATTTTCTTCCTATGTATCTATTTAGTGTTGAAAAAATATTCATATATTTTATTTAAACCTTTAAATTTTCAAATTTAAATTTTCGAACTAATAATAAGTAATTAATAAATGCTAGTGACAAAGGAACTAAATAATATGTTAAAGTTAAATAGTATGCCTTACCAGAATATCTTACAACTATTTCAGCAAAAATTAATACTATAAATCCTATAAAAAAATAAAACCATTTTTGTAGATTGTCATTTTTTTCTTCCCTTCTAGAAGATAGTAAATAGCAACAAATTAAAGATAGTAGGGGTATATATAAAGGCATTCCTATTCTTTTGTTTAATTCATTTATTGCATCCTTTCCTTTATATGGGCATCCTTTCAACTGTGTCTTATTATAATTTGTTTTAATGCTGATTAAATTTAAGTAACAATTTTTAATCAAAAAAATTGTATTTGACTCCTGAACTTTTGGGTATGTAATTGTTTTTGTTGCATATTGATCTAAGTTAATTTGAGTTTTATCAAAATTTAGTGACGATATATTGCCATCTTCTTTTTCTTTTTGAATAGTTCCATTCATTAAAACTAAATAAGGAGTATTACTTATATTTGCAAAATATCCTGATTTTGCAAAAATTGTAGATGAGTTTGGTCTAATTTTTTCTGATTTTTCAAGATCTATATTTCCATACTCATCAAAAACTTTTTTAAACTTTACTTTTGTGTCATCTTTAATGAAAACGTTTTGAAAGTTTCCATTTGAGTCTTCTTTTTCTATAAAAATAGTAAAACCCTTAATTGTATCATTAAATTTTTTTTCTTTAATCAAACTTTCGTAAAATGTTAGTTGAGAATTTTTTAACAAACTTCTTGAATAATTTAATGATTGAGGTGCTATAGTAGTAGCCATTAACCATTGTAATAATGTGAATAAAATAGAAATAAAAAATATATTATTTACTAAATTCATTTTATTTAATCCCGAAGTCCAAAAAACAATAAGTTCATTATCTCTTTCAAATTTTATAATTGTTAATATTAGTGTAATAAAAAAAGTAAAAGGAATTAGTTTTGTTAAACTTTTTGGAATTGATAAAAAAGCATAAGCAAAATAAATTTTGAAAGCGTGCCCATCTTCAACAACTAAATCTAAGTAATTTACAGATTGTACTACCCATACAACGCTTGCCAATGTAAACAAGATAATGGAGAACAATTTTAGGTATTCTAATAAAAAATAGCTGTTGATTTTGTTTTTCATATGTTATTAATTATTACATTTAATAAAACAACTTCAAATAGAATTCAAACTAAGATTGAAAAATATGTTAAATTTTAGCAAAAAATTAAGTTCAAAGAACTCTAATTTAGTAATTTTTGTTGATGAAAAAGGTAATTTTGCTGACGCAAAAAATAAAATACAAAATTCAGTAAAATCAAAAATACAACTTTTCTTAAAACAAAAAAAAAGGAATAAACAGGATAGCGAAATTATAAGCTTTGATATTGATCAGCTTAGTAAATGTTTATTAGTAAAAGTAACAAAAAAAAATGAAAAAAACTATCCCGAAGAATTAGGCAGTAATCTTTATAATAATATTAAAATAAATAAAATAAATACATTAGAAATTTACGTAGATAGCCTAAAGCTAGATAACAATCAGTTAGTAAATTTTATTTCAAAATTTATTCATGGTTTTAATTTAAAAAGCTATTCTTTCTATAAATATAAAACGGGTAAAAAAAATATTCCAAAATCAGATAACATAATATGCGTTAGTGAACATATAGAAAAATTAAAAAAAAATATAAATTATTACAAAGCAGTAGAAGCTGGTGTTTTCTTTGCAAGAGATTTAGTTTCTGAGCCACCCAATGTTTTGACTCCAAAAAAATATGTTGAAGAAATAAAAAAACTTAAAAAATTAGGTTTAAAAATAAATGTTTATGATGAAAAAAAATTAAAGTCTATGGGTATGAATGCTTTACTGGGAGTAGGTCAGGGAAGTATAAACCAATCATTTCTTGTAACTATTAGTTGGAATGGAAAAAAGTCTTCAAAAAAATCACCATTGGCTTTTGTTGGAAAAGGAGTTTGTTTTGATACAGGAGGCATATCATTGAAGCCAGCAAGATTTATGGAAGAAATGAAATATGACATGGCAGGATCAGCTGTTGTTGTAGGATTGATGAAAACATTAGCATTAAGAAAGGCAAAAGTTAATGCTGTCGGAGTGGTTGGATTGGTTGAAAATATGCCAGGAGGAAATGCCCAAAGACCAGGAGATATTGTAAAATCTTACTCTGGAAAAACCATAGAAATTTTAAATACAGATGCAGAAGGCAGACTTGTTTTAGCGGATGCTTTAACTTTTACGGAGAAAAAATATTCACCGAAATTTATTATTGATTTGGCAACTTTGACAGGAGCAATAATTGTAGGTTTAGGAGAAGAATATGCTGGATTATTTTCAAATGACGATGTTTTGTCTAAGCAAATTTATGATTCAGGGAATGACGTCAATGAAAAAGTTTGGAGATTACCTCTCCACAAAAATTATAATAAGTTAATGGATTCTCCTGTCGCAGATGTTCAAAATATAAATTATTCTGGTGGTGCTGGATCAATTACTGCTGCAGAATTTTTACAAAGATTTATTATAAAAAAAACACCCTGGTCGCACTTAGATATTGCAGGAATGGCTTTTTCTAAAAAAGCAGCAAATTTAAATCCTGGGGGAGCAACAGGATTTGGTATTAGATTATTAAATAATTTGGTTAGGAAAAATTACGAATAAAAATGACCGAGAGAACATTATCAATTATCAAACCAGATGCTGTAGAAAGAAACTTAGAAAATAAAATTATAGAATGTTTTATTAATACTGGTCTAAAAGTAGCCGAAAAAAAGAAAATCAAGCTAACAAAGGAAGAAGCAGCAGAATTTTACAAAACTCATGAGGTAAAACCATTTTATGAAGACTTATGCAATTATTTATCTTCGGGACCAATAATTGTAATGATTCTGGAAGGAGAAGGCGCAGTTTTAAAAAATAGAAAAATAATGGGTTCAACAGATCCAAAAAAAGCAGAAAAGGGAACAATTAGAAATTTGTACGGAAAGTCTATAGAAAAAAATTCTGTACATGGATCAGACAGTGCTGAAAATGCAAAAATAGAAATTAATTTCTTTTTTAATAAAAGCTAAGTATAACTTTTTTAATAGCCCTAGGGTACAAAATATGCTCTTTTTTCAATACTTTTAGACTTAAAGTTTTTTCAGTTTCACTTCCAATAATCTTAACTTTACTTTGCGATATAATTTTACCAGAATCTAATTTTGAAGAAACATAATGAACCGTACATCCAGCTTCCTTTTCATTATTAATCAAAGCTCTTTTATGTGTATTTAATCCTTTATATTTTGGTAATAAAGATGGGTGTATATTCAAAATTTTATTTTTAAATTTTTTTGTAAAAGATCTGCTAAGTATTCTCATAAAACCAGCAAGACAAATAAGATCAATTTTTTTATTTTTAATTTCTTTAATTAACAACTTCTCAAACGTTAAAATTTTTTTATTTTTAATTATTTTAAAAGGTATTTTATATTTTTTTCCGTAAGAAATACCTTTTGCATAGGGATTATTAGACACAATAAGCATTACCTTCGCTGGATAATTTTTTTTATATGTATTTTTTATAATTGAAAGAAGATTTGAGCCTTTTCCAGAAATTAAAACACATAACCGTTTTTTATCACCATTGTATTTTGCCATAAGATTTTATATTTTTTTGTTTGTTTACTACTATCCCAATTGGATATGGCTTGTATTTTTTACTAAAAAATTTTTGAACTTTTTTAATATTATTTTTTTTAACAATTAGACAAAAACCTACTCCACAATTAAACACTTTTAGCATTTCATTTTCACTTAAACTTTGTAGTTTTAACCATTTAAAAATCTTCAAAACTTTAATTTTATTTAAGTTTATTTTTAACGATAAATTTTTTGGCAAAACTCTTTCTAAGTTTGAAATAAGTCCTCCACCGGTAATATGGGCACAACCGTTTATTAAATTCTTTTTATGAAGTTTTATAATTTCATTTGTATAAATTTTTGTAGGTTTTAGAAGTTCATTTTTAAGATTTTTATTTTTTCCAAGTT
Organism: uncultured Pelagibacteraceae bacterium; assembly: GCA_902530215.1. Taxonomy (GTDB): domain Bacteria; phylum Pseudomonadota; class Alphaproteobacteria; order Pelagibacterales; family Pelagibacteraceae; genus CABZZR01. The sequence goes on along the minus strand of CABZZR010000006.1, from coordinate 17,314 downwards.
TTATTTTTTTATTTTTTAAAATATTTCTTATTAAAGAAAAACCATTTGAGTGTACACCAGATGAAGGAACAGCTAATAATATATTTCCAAGCTTTATTTTTGATTGAACAAGTAATTTTTTTTTCTCTACAGCTCCTACAGAAAATCCTGCTAGATCAATTTTATTTTTATTATAAGTACCAGGCATTTCAGCAATTTCACCCCCGACAAGTGAACAGTTTGAAAGTTTGCAACCTTTAACTATACTTTTTAAAATAATTTTAATTCTTTTTTGATCAATTTTACCTGTAGCAATATAATCGAGAAAAAATAAAGGTTTTGCTCCCTGGACAATTAGATCATTAACACACATTGCCACTAAATCTATTCCAATGTATTTAAAATTGTTTAGTGATTGAGCTAATTCTATTTTTGTACCAACTCCGTCTGTAGATGAAACTATTATGGGTTGTTTTATTTTAGCTTTTGATAGGTCAAATATTGAACCAAAACTTCCTATATTTTTAAACGATTTCAATTTTGTGCCACTAATTGAACTTTTTTTTGTTATTTTTGATATAAATTTTACTAAATTATCGGCAGATGCGATATTAACACCACTTTTTTTATATGTATGATAGTTTTTCTTCACAAGTTGATTTTTATGTTGAATATTAAAAGTAAGATCAAAGAATATATACAAATTTTTTATACAGCAACTTTTATTTTATTACTCGTATGTGGAAAAAGTTACTCATCTGATCTGATAGATAGTTTTTCTGTCAAAAATTTAATTTTTGAACAAAAAATTAATATCAATTTTTCCAGGGAAAAAGTCATTGATAAAGTTTTTCAATCATCATTTGAAAAAATACTAAAAAAAATACTACAAACGAAAGATTATTCAAAAATTCAAAGAATCAACTTGTCAGAAATAAAACCTCTAATCCAATCTTTTGAGATAGTTGAAGAAACTTTTACAAAAGATAAATATCAAGGAGTTTTTAATGTTGTATTTAATAAGAAAAACTTAAGTATTTTTTTAGGTAAAAAAAATATTATTTTTTCAGAACCAAAAGAAACCTCAACAATAGTATTTCCAATACTTGATGATGGAAAAAAAATATTAATATTTAACGATAATATTTTTTATACTAAATGGATGGAAAATAAATTGGATTCTGAAAATATTACTTATATTTTACCAATCGAAGAAATAGATGAATTTAATGATTTATTTAAAAAAAAACTTGAGATAGAAAAGATAGATTTAGGTAAATTAGCTCAAAAATATAGTTTAAAAAATTCAGTAATAATTATAATGAAATTAGAAAGTAATAATTTAAATACTTTTTACAGATATAGACGTAGAAAAAATAAATGATTTAGAAAATAATCAAAATATAAATGAATTGAAAATATTACTGGCTGATGAAGCAACATCAATGTTGCATGGAAAACAAGCATCAAAAGATGCTAAATTGACAGCACAAAAAACTTTTGGCGATAAATCAATAGGAAAAAATTTGCCTATAATAAAAGTCACCGATAATTCTATGGTTAAAGGTAAAAATGTTTTGGATTTAGTCCTTTTAACCAAATTAGCTAGTTCTAAAAGTGAAGTAAGACGAATGATAAAAAATAATGGTTTAAAAATAAATAATATTACAATCGATAATGAGATGAAAATAATTACCAAATCTGACTTTGATAAAGAAAATAACTTAAAAGTTTCACATGGAAAAAAACAGCATGTAATTGTAAAAATTACTTAGTGAGTTCTTGTTTTTTCTTTTTAGCTCTTTCAACTGCTCGGACAATAAACCTCGGTGTTAAGGTTTTTATAGGATTAACTGTAGTTTTGATATTTTTAGGAGGGCCTTTCATCTTGAAACTAACACCAAATACTCCCTCTCCAACTTTTTCACCTACAAGAATTTTTCCAAGTCCTGGAATTTTACTAATTATAGAGTTTAGAGTTCTAGCTGGAACTAATGTACCTCTTAAACTAACTAATTTACCCTTATCAACATATCCATTTAGCAATATTGAAACTGCCGGTCCAGCGGCGTAAGCTTCTTCTATATTTATTAAATTTCCTTCTGAATTAAATTTCATTTCAAAAGTATCAAAAGTAATACCTTCGCCTCTTAAAGTATCTGAAATACCCCTTAAATCAGCCAAAGTTAATAATTGAGCTAAGGCTGGAACTTTTGAAACTTTAAAATTTGAAATTGTTAAATTTGAGTTAGATAATTTTTTTGAGATTGTTGAATCATAAATCAGTTTACCTCCCTCAAAACCTTTAATAAATTTATAATTTTTTATAAACGGACTAGCTCTATCAGATATGACTTGTAACGATTTATTATTTTGATCAATCGTGCTTAAAGACATTTCGAAAATCTCATTACGGGAAAAATTACCTTTTAAACTCATTTTTTTATAAGATCCTTTATTAATCTCTGCAATCATAGAAAAATCGGATAAATCATCATTTTTAGCTGATAAAACCTTTTTAAAATTAACTTTTAATTTACTATTGAAACTACTGCCGAAGGTCTTTTTATCGCCACTTTCATCCAAGCTTTTTAGCAAAGGGTTTGCATCAAAAATATCGCCAGAAATAATAATTATTTTTTTACTTTCACTGTTATTAATTACAAAATCATTATTTTTAACATCATCTAAGAATGTTATAATTTTTGCACTTACAATCTTTTGAATTTCAAAATTATTATTTAATTTTATATTATTTACTTCCAATCTATTTTTATTCTGAGTATATAAAAGATTTTTAATGTTATAGCTATTTCTACTATGAACAATATTAAAATTTAATTCGGCTTCTTTTTTTATTTTCTTATTATAATTTAATTTTGGAATTGTAAGTGATAAATCTGATAAATTTATTTTACCTGATGTTAAAATATTTTTATCTACATTTTTTAAATTAAATAAAAAATCTTTGTAATCATTTTCAAATTTAAGCAATCCTGATAATTCAAGACTTTTTCCATGATTTGATAGATTTATTTTTGTATCTTTTAAAAATATCTCAGATTTATACGATTTTGAAAAATTATTTAATCCATTTATTTTTTTATGACTTAACTTTAGGCTAGAAATTTTTCCATTTGTATTAAAACTAGAATTAATTATCTTAAAATTTTTGTTTAGCAATAAATCAACTTCGGTCTCTAAATTTGAATCAAACTCAATATCTTTAATGTTTTCTAAATTTAAACCTAATAAGGAAGAAACTTTTTTTATTTCTGTAAAATTAGCTTTTCCATTAGTTAATATTTTAGATTTTATAACTTGTTTATTTTTTTGAATTTTAATATTAATTAAACTTTTATCTAAAGTTAAATTTAAAATTGAGCCCTTTTCTATATTGAAACTAATTTCCTTTCCTTCTTTTGCAGAATATTTGATGGCACTAGTCAAATCTTTAATTGGAAAATCTTTTAAAATATCTAGGTTTGTTTTTTTAATTTTTCCATTAAAATTCAAATTTTTACTTATTTTTCCATCTGCTTCAAAAGGTAATTCAATTTCTCCTTCTATTGTACCTGTAGAAAGAATTTTATTAATTTGATTATTTATAAACCTAGGCAGAAAAATATTTGTAACTTTACCCAGATCAGTAATTTTATTTTCTTTAAAACCTAAGTTTATTCTCTTAAGGGGAAAATCTGAACTATATAAAATTTTGAGTGATACAATTATATCAAATTTGTCTAGATCAATTTCATCTCCCTTTGCTAAAATTTTTGGATTTTTAAGTTTAAATAGAACATTAAATTCCTTTAAATTAAGGTGTATTTTACTGCTATCAAAATTTAGTTTTACATGTTGATTAACACTGTTTGCTTTACTTTGAATTAGGTTATTAAATTTATTTGTTTCTAGTCCAAAAATACTTAAATATCCGACCACTATGACTATAATCGTAAATAATATAAGTAAAAATTTTATAAAAAATCTAGTCATCTTTATTGTTTTTTAATTCATATACTGCAGCTTCTAAAAATTGGTCAATGTTTCCATTCAAAACACTATCAGGATTTGTATTTTCTAAATTGTTTCTCAAGTCCTTTACTAGTTGATATGGTTGCAAAACATAAGATCTAATTTGATGGCCCCAACCAATATCAGTTTTTTTTAATTCTTCCTCACTTATTTTTTTTTCTTTAATTTTTTTTTCATATTCATAAATTCTAGCTTTTAACATATTCATACAAGTCTCTTTGTTTTTATGTTGAGATCTTTCATTTTGGCATTGCACTACAATTTTTGTAGGAAGATGTGTAATTCGTACTGCACTATCTGTTGTATTAACGTGTTGACCTCCAGCACCACTAGACCGATAAGTATCTACGCGTAAATCTTTTTCCTTAATTTCAACATTAATAGTATCGTCGATTTCTGGAAAAACCCAAACACTAGCAAAACTTGTGTGTCTTCTTGCACCTGAGTCAAAGGGAGAAATTCTTACCAACCTATGAACACCAGATTCTGACTTGAGCCAGCCAAATGCATATGGTCCTGATATTTTTATAATACATGATTTAATTCCCGCTTCTTCACCTTTGTGTTCGCTGATTATAATGTTCTTAAAATTTTTACTTTCTGCCCATTTCATATACATTCTTCTTAACATAGATGCCCAATCTTGGCTTTCTGTACCGCCAGCTCCTGCATGAATCTCTAAATATGTATTTAAAAAATCATTTTCATCTGAAAGAAAACATTCAATTTCAATTTTTTTAATTTCAACTTTAAGAAAAGCAATATTTTTTGAGCAATCTTTCAAAATTTCGAGGTCATTTTCTTTCTGACCTATACCAATATAATCTTTAAGATCATTAAACTTCGTTTTTGAATTCAAATATCCGTTATAAATATTTGATAAATAATTTTTTTCTTTTACAATTTTTTGAGCTTTTTGCTTATCTTTCCAAAAATTTTCTTTTAGTATTTCATTCTCTAAATTTTTAATTCTATCATTGCAATTAATTTTTTCAAAGATACCCCCTGATATTCTCAATTATTTTGTTAATTTTGCTTAACGTATCTTTAAATTCTAGGTTTTCCATATACTAATAAAAATAAAGTTTTGTTGTTTCATTTGATGACTTTAAATTAGAATCATTTTTATTAAAAGAAAATTTTAAAAAATTATGTGAATCTTCTTTTTTAAAAGCTTCATAAATAATATTTTTTGTGGATAAATTTGGTACTTTTCCATTTTCAGAATCTACCATAATTAATGTTACTCCTTTTGGAACCTTGAAAGGCAATGTATCTGACTTGCTTAATGTTTTTTGGACAAAATTTTTAAAAATTGGCAAAGCTGCTTTAGCTCCTGTTTCATATTTTCCTAAACTGGCAGGCTCATCAAAGCCTACATAAACTCCTATAACAATATTTGATGTAAAACCAATAAACCACGCATCCATATTCTTATTAGTTGTTCCAGTTTTTCCAGCTAAAGGCAAGTTTAATGACTTCAATTTTCTACCAGTTCCTCTTTTTACCACTCCTTCTAGCATTGATACCATTTGATAAGCAGATTCTGCTGATATAACCTTATTAAAGTTGCTTTCAATTGTTGGTATTCTATTACTTGTGTGTGATATTTCGTTACAACCGATACATTTTCTTTTATCTGCATTAAATAAAGTTTTTCCTCGTCTATCCTGAACTCTATCAATTAAAATCGGTTTAACTTTCTCCCCGCCATTTACAAAAGTACAATATGCATTTGTAAGTTTTAACAAAGTAGTTTCAATAGATCCTAGAGAAAAAGATAAATTTTCAGGTACGTTTTCATAAATACCTAATTCTTTTGATGTTGATATTATTTTAGATAAACCTAAATCTTGTGCGATTCTTACAGTCATTAAATTTCTTGATTTTTCAAGACCTTTTCTAATTGTTGATGGCCCATAAAATTTTTTTCCATAATTTTGCGGTTTCCATAATTTTTTTCCTTCTCCTTGTTCCATAATAAATGGAGCATCAAGAATTAAGGTTGAGGGATTGTATCCATTTTCTAAGGCTGTTACATAAACAAATGGTTTAAATGCTGAACCTGGTTGGCGTTTAGCCTGGGTAGCTCTATTAAATTCGCTTAAACCATAACTGAAACCACCAACTAAAGCCAAAACTCTGCCAGTATAAGGATCCATAGCAACTAAAGCACCATTAATTTTAGGCAGTTGTTTAATTACCCACTTTTTTTTATTAGTAAATTTTAAATAGATTAAATCTCCAGTTTTAAATTTTTTTTCAAAAGATTCGGTTCTTATCCAGCTATTATCAACTAAAAATACTTTTAAATTTTTTTTATCGTAAGTTTCTACCTCTAAATAGAAGTGAGTCACATTTTTTACAATAGATAACTTCCAATTTAAATCTTTATCAAGCAGATATTTTTTTGATATTTTTCTCCAATTTTTTTTATTATTAAGATTATTAATAGATCCACGCCATCCATGTCTTTTATCGTATGACTCTAGTCCTTCTCTTAAAGATATTATTGCATTTTTTTGATATATTGAATTTAAAGGTGTCATAATTGACAATCCTCCTTTGTATAAATCATCATACCCATAAATTTCATTAATATTTCTTCTAACTTCTTCAGAATAAAAATTTGCTTCCTCAAGTAGATTTATTTTTCTACGTTTTAATATTATTTTTTTATTAATTAAATCTTTGTATTGTTTTTCTGATACATAGCCATTTTTGTAGATATTTTTTATTATTAAGTCTCTTCTTTTTTTAGCTTTACTTATTGATTTGTAAGGATCATATTTGCTCGGCGCTTTGGGCAATGCAGCTAATAAAGCAGCCTCTTCATAATTTAAATCTGCGATTGATTTGTCAAAATATTCTAGACTTGCCGCAGCAATTCCATAAGTTCCTTGTCCTAAGTATATTTGGTTTAAATATAATTCCATAATCCTTTGTTTGGTGAATGCTCTTTCAATACGAAATGCCAATATTGCCTCTTTAATTTTACGTTGAAAGGAAACCTCGCTGGTAAGTAGAAAGTTTTTCGCTACTTGTTGGGTAATTGTAGATGCGCCTTCAAGTCTCTTTTCTTTAAATAAATTTTTTAAATTAGTTATAACTGCTCTTAATATTCCTCTTGCATCAATTCCGGGATGATCAAAAAAGTTTTGATCCTCGGCTGACAAAAAAGAATTGATTACAACTTTAGGTATAGAATCGTATGAAATAAACAGTCTTTTTTGTAATGCGTATTCTGCAATTAAATCACCTTCACTTGAATAAACTCTACTTGAGATTGGTGGCTTGTATTTAGCTAAACTTTTATAATCCGGAAGGTCATTGGAAAAATACCACAAAATAGAAAATATGATTAAAAAAATTGATATAATTCCGCATAAAAACGTCAATAAAAAAAATTTAAAAAATTTTATTGTCAAATTCGACATTTGAATAGAAAATAACTTAATTTTGGCTATGATATGGCAATAAGCAAATATTTAATTAACTTAAATAGAAATATGCCTAATAATGAGCTATAAGATAAATAGGTAAAATTTATAGAAAAAAAAATTATGTATCACAAAGGAATTACAATCAAATGGAGAAAAATTTATATATTGATGCTACGCATCCGAATGAAATTCGCGTTGTACTTAAATCAGAAAATCATATTGAAGAATACGAATACGAAAACAAAAATAAGCTTCACGTAAAAAACAATATTTACTTAGGCAAAGTTAGTAGAATAGAACCTTCTTTACAAGCTGCGTTTGTAAACTATGGAAAAGAAAGACATGGTTTTTTAGCTTTTAACGATATTCAGTCTGATTATTTTCAAATACCACATGATGATAAAGAAAATATAAAAAAAAAAGAAGAAGCAATTCGTGAAGAACTCAAGGAAGAAAGTACAAATTTAGAAAGTAATGAGGAAAATTTAAAAAAAAATGATAATGAACAAAATCCTATAGAAAATAATCCTATTAATACAGAGATTAACAATGTTCAAGAAATATCAAATGATAATAATCAGAAAAAATTTGAATTTTTTAAGAAAAAATTTGGTGTAAAAAGATATAAAATACAAGAAGTAATCAAACCTGGACAAATAATGCTTGTTCAAGTTTTAAAAGATGAAAGGGGTCAAAAAGGTGCGGCTCTTACTACATTTATTTCCTTAGCAGGAAAATATACAGTTCTAATGCCTAATACTCCAAAAGGTGGCGGAATATCAAAAAAAATATTTGATAGGGAAAGTAGAAAAAAAATAAGAGAAATTCTAAATACAATTAATATACCTAATTCAATGGGTTTAATTGTAAGAACTGCAGGATCAAACAAGACAAGAAATGAAATTGATAGTGATGTTAAATACACTTTAAAATTATGGGATGAAGTTAAAAATAAAGCTATCAGCTCTATCGCGCCATCATTGATTTATGAAGAAGGAAATCTAATTAAAAGAGCTCTTAGAGATATTTACGATAATGAAACGAAAAATATTTTTATTGATGGAAATGATGGATATCAAGAGGCTAAAAATTTAATGAAAATTTTTATGCCTCAAAATACAAAATTCATAAAAAAATATAGAGGAAAAATACCTTTATTTCACAGCGTTGGTATAGAAGAAAAATTAAATATAATGTTTGAACCAACAGTTAAATTAAAATCTGGTGGATACATTGTTATTAACCCAACAGAAGCACTAATAGCGATAGATATTAATTCTGGTAAATCTACAAAAGAAGTTAATGTAGAAAGAACTGCATTAAATACTAATTTAGAGGCAGTTGATGAAATAGCTAGACAGATAAAAATTAGAGATTTAGCGGGACTAATAATTATAGATTTTATTGATATGCTTAACTTTCACAATAGAAGAACTGTAGAAAGAAAACTTAAAGAAAGACTTAAAAATGATAGAGCTAGAATTCAAATTGGAAGAATAAGTAATTTTGGTTTACTTGAAATGTCTAGACAAAGATTAAGGGAAAGTTCAATAATTTGGAATATGGTTTTATCTTTAGATTCATTTTCAAATAGAATACTCAAACTTTTGGAAGAAAAAGCTGTTGAAAATAAGTCAAAAATAGTAAACATAAAATTACCTGAAAAAGTTGTAAATAATATAAAAGAAAATTATTCAGAACATACTGCGTTTATGAAAAAAAAGTTAAAAATTAACGTTAATTTCAGTCCTATTGGAAATATGATAATACCAGAATATTCAATCGAATTTTTAAATAAAAATAAAAAAATAGTTAAAAAAGTTGAATACTTGGAAAATAAAAATAATAACAAATTAACCAAGCCTTATAAAAATTTTAATTTCTTTAAAAAAGGAAAAAAAAATTCAAACAAATTTAGAAATAAATTTTCCAAGAAAAGAGTTAAAAAATTTACCCCCTCGGAGGCAGAAATAGTTTAAAAATCTTTTTTTGGAGAAGAGGGATCGCCATAATTTTTCTTTGGCATTCTTCCTGCTTTAAAAGCCTCTCTACCTGCTATAACAGCATGCTTCATAGCTGATGCCATTAATATAGGGTCTTTTGCTTCAGCGATAGCTGTGTTGATCAGAACACCGTCACAACCCAGTTCCATAGCAATTGTAGCGTCTGAAGCAGTGCCTACACCTGCATCAACGATTACTGGAACTTTTGATTGTTCAATAATTAATTTTATATTTGTCTTATTTTGTATACCTAATCCTGAGCCGATGGGTGCAGCTAATGGCATAATTGCAGTAGCGCCTAAATCTTCGAGTTGTTTAGATAATATTGGATCATCAGAGCAATAAACCATAACGTCAAAGCCTTCCTTTACTAAAATATTAGTGCACTTTATAGTTTCGATCATGTTCGGGTATAATGTTTTTTTATCTCCTAACACTTCTAGTTTTACCAGCTTCCAATTACCCATTTCTCTTGCTAACCGAAGTGTTCTTAGTGCTTCATCTGCGGTAAAGCATCCTGCTGTATTTGGCAAATATGTTATTTCATTTGGATCTAGGTAGTCCATTAATACCGGTTTATCTTTATCAAGTATATTAACTCTTCTTACTGCAACTGTAACAATATCAGCTCCGGACGCTTTAACCGCGTTTGAGGTTTGTTCAAAATTTTTATATTTTCCAGTTCCAACTATTAAACGAGATTTGTAAGATTTTTCCTTTAATATTAAATTGTCATACATAATTTATCCACCACCTATAAATTGAACTAGTTCTATTTTATCTCCCTCTTTGATTTTTATATTTTTAAACATTTTTCTTTGTGCAATTTCTCCATTTAACTCTATTGCCACTTTGTTTGGGGTAATTTCTAATTCCTTCAAAAAATCCTCTAAATTTTTTTCACTTTTAATAGTATATTCGCCACCATTTAATTGTATTTTTGCCATAATTAAGTTATTAATTTTAAAATATCTAATCTTAAACTAATGTCAAAAAATATTATAATAATTAATGGTCCAAATTTAAACTTACTCGGAGAAAGAGAAAAAACTCACTATGGCACTGACACATTAGATGGTGTTAGAAAAAAATGTATTGATTACGCTAAAAAAAAAGGAATTAACTTAGATTTTGTCCAGTCAAACGTTGAAGGAGAGATAGTTAATACTATTCAAAGTTCAAAAAAGAGTTTTCAGGGCATTATTATTAATGCGGCAGGATACACGCATACATCAGTATCAATACTAGATGCATTGATAGCTGTAAAAATTCCAACAATTGAGCTGCATATATCTAATATTTATGCCAGAGAAGATTTTAGGCATAAATCGTTGATAAGTAAAGCCGCCAAAGGTATTATTTGTGGGTTTGGAACTGATGGATATTTAATGGCAATAGATGCGATGATAAAAATTTTAAAAAATGAAAATTGATAAAAAATTAATTAAAGAACTAACAAGCTACTTGAAAGAATTTAATCTCTCAGAACTAGAGTATGGCAATAAGGATCTAAAAATTAAAGTTTCCAGAAGTTTAAAAAATTCTGATAATCAAATTATTAAAACCGAAATTTCAGAAAAAAAAGAAGTAATTGAAGAAGGGTTTAAAGTAACTTCGCCAATTGTTGGTACGGCTTATTTAGCACCAGAACCAGGGGGAAAGAAATTCGTTGAAGTGGGACAAAAAATTCAAAAAGGACAAACTATAATGATAGTAGAGGCTATGAAAACTATGAATCATGTTCCCTCATCAAAAGACGGTATTGTGAAAAAAATTTTAGTTGAAGATGGTCAGGCCGTTGAATTTGGACAAGCACTGGTTTTGCTAAATTAATGTTTAAAAAAATACTGATAGCAAATAGAGGTGAAATAGCAGTTAGAATAATTAGAGCTTGTAAAGAATTAAATATTCCAACAGTAGCTGTTCATTCAGATGTCGATTCCGACGCAATGCATGTAAGACTAGCAGAGGAAAGTATTTGCATAGGATCACATAAACCTCAAAATAGTTATTTAAATATAGCAGCTATTATGTCAGCGGCAGATATTACTGATGCTGATGCTATACATCCTGGCTATGGTTTTTTGTCAGAAAATTATCATTTTGCAGATATTGTCACTAAACATAATATAAAATTTATTGGTCCTAGTGCTGAAATAATTAAAAAAATGGGAAATAAAATTGAAGCAAAAAAAACAGCAAAAAAATTTGGTTTACCTGTAATTGAAGGTTCTGAAGAAAATATAAACTCTCTAATAGAAGCTAAAAAAGTTTGTAAAAATATAGGTTTTCCTGTTTTAATTAAAGCAGCTGCAGGTGGCGGTGGAAAAGGCATGAAAATAGTTAAAAATGAAAATGACTTAGAGGAATCTCTTGCAACAGCAAAATTAGAAGCAAAAAAATATTTTGGAATAGAAGATGTATATATAGAAAAATATTTTGAAAAACCAAGACATATTGAAGTCCAAATTTTATCAGATAAAAATAAAACTATACATTTAGGAGAAAGAGACTGCACGGTCCAAAGAAGACATCAAAAACTTATTGAAGAATCTCCAAGTCCTGTTCTTAATGAAAAAGTTAGAAATGATTTGCTTAATAAAACTGTAAATATGGTTAGTCAAATTGGTTATGAAGGAGCTGGTACTGTAGAATTCATTTATGACAACGAAAAATTTTACTTTTTAGAAATGAATACTAGAATACAAGTAGAACACCCTGTTTCCGAAGTTATTGTTGGTATTGATATAGTGAAAGAACAGATAAAGATCGCAGCAAAAGGTTATACTGCTTTAAAGCAATCAGACATTAATTTTAGAGGACACGTCATAGAATGCAGAATAAATGCTGAAGATCCAAGTAAAAACTTTCAACCTAGTCCTGGCACAATAAAAGTATGCCATCAACCATCTGGTTTTAGAACGAGAATAGATGGAGCAATATTCCAAGGTTGTAAAATAACACCTTATTATGACAGTTTAATATGTAAACTTATTTGTCAGGGTAGAGACAGGGATGAAGCAATACAAAGATTACAAAGATCTTTAAATGAGTTTGTTATAGAGGGAATAACTACTACTATTGATTTACATAAAAAAATACTAAATCACAAAAAATTTATTAATTTAGATTATGATGTTAATTGGTTTAGTAAGGAAAATTTTTACTAGACGTTCTCACAACTTAAAAGCCACAAATCATAAATTGGGTGGTCAATAGAATTCAAAGTAGGGCTTGATGCAAAAGTCCATCCATTAAAGATGAAAACTTGTTTATCATCTTTTTTTGACACATCTTCTACTTGTAAATATGCTGTAACATCTTTGCTAGATTCATTTGAAGAAGTAGCACATTTTAAAGTTTTTATTTTTAATTTACCAAAAATTACAGTTTCACCTACTGGAACTCTAATTGATGAAGTTTTAGCTGTAATTTTATCTAGTGCCTTTAAATTTACATAAACTTTTCCATCTTCATTAATTTTTTTTTTATTTTTATCTATATCTAATAATTCTTTATTTTCACTGGGAACTTTTGTTGTTTGTTCTTCCTCAAATGTAGCTGGCAAATCTTCTAAGGAAAACTTTTCTTCTGATTGAACTGATTGAAAAAAAAACAAAATTAACACTATAAATTTTAATAAACTCTTTAATTTTTCCATGATTCGTATTTTTTGTTAACCCTTATCTCTTTGCGACTCAACGAACCTTTTGGCTTATAGGCTTTACTAGTGCCTGTCAAATTTTCAACATGTTCCTTTTCCCAAGGATATTTTTTAAAATTAACCTTTGGTGGTGATTGGTCGCTATTATGCATCCACAAATACCAGCTAACTGGAATTTTTGAGGCATCAATTTCACTTTTATAAATTACCCATCTTTTTTTTAATTTTAAATTTTCATAATATTTGTTGTCAAATTCATCTTTGCCTACGAATTTTCCAAATAGAAAAGTATAAATCATCGTTCCAAAAGTTTTTTGATTCCACCATGTGAAAATATTTTTTAAAAGGTCAACCATAAATTTCTGCTTTAAAAATTAATTAACACAATTAAAAATTGTAAATTAATTATTAGACTTAAGTCTTTAATTGTATATATCATAGTATGATTATCTACCACATTAAATATAAATCTATGGAATATAAAATATTAATTTATTAAAAAAATGTCAAAATACATAGTTGAAACTTATTATACTTGCACGTTTAAAATATCACATAAATTAAACGATATTAATGAGAATGAATTTACAAAATTAGATCAAAGAAAAGATGGTGATGTTGAGATTATCGATATAAAACTCAATAATAGAAAAACCAAAACTTTAAATAAAGATGGTTTACCAGATCCTATTATTAAAGATAAAAAATTTAGTAAAATCTCCACTGCTATTGAAGAAAATGTTTTAAATGAAAAAAATAAAGAAGAGGTATTAGACAAAACATCATTACAGAATATCGATAGAAAATATAAGGGTAGAGTAAAAATGCCTGACAGAAGAAAAGGTTATATTCAAAAAACATCTATTGGAAATCATAAAATTTATTTACACACTGGTGAATATGATGATGGAAAAATAGGTGAAATATTTATTGATACACATAAAGAAGGTGAATTGGTTAAAGCTCTAATGAATAATTTTGCCATAGCTGTATCTTTAGGATTACAATATGGAGTTCCTCTGGAAGAATTTGTAGATGCTTTCATTGGAACTAAATTTGAGCCATCTGGTAAAATTGTAGGAAATGATAGAATATTAAGCGCAACTTCAATTTTAGATTATATATTCAGAGAACTGGCTATTTCATATTTAGATAGAGAGGATTTAGCTCACACACCATCGATTAATAAAAATTTAAAAAATAATAATATAGAAAGTGGAGAAGATAGCCAGTTTTTAAGATTAGTAAAAGACATAACTAGCAAGGGGTTTATTAGAAGTAATTACAAAAGTAAGCTTATTGATTTGAGTGATGTAAAAATAAGCTTAAAGTCAAACGATAAGTAGTTATTTATTTTTTTTATCTAGTTTAATACTTAATTCTGATAATTGTTTATTTGAAACCTCCGAAGGAGCATCCATAAGCAAATCCTCTGCATTCTGGTTAAGAGGAAAAAGAGTAACTTCTCTTATATTTATCTCACCAGCTAGCAGCATTACTATTCTATCTATGCCAGGTGCTATACCTCCATGAGGAGGCGCTCCATATGAAAGTGCTTTGATCATTCCTGCAAATTTTTTATTAACATCATTTTTCGAATAACCTACTTTTGAAAAAACTTTATACATCATTGTGGGTAAATGGTTTCTAATAGCTCCAGATGAAAGCTCTGTTCCATTACAAACTAAATCGTATTGATAAGCCAGAATAGACAAAGGATCAGCTTTATCAAAACTTTCAATATCAATTTGAGGCATTGAGAAAGGATTATGACTAAAATCTATTTTTTTTTCTACTTCATCATATTGATACATTGGAAAATCAGTAATCCAACAAAAATTAAATTTATCCTGGTCAATTAAATTTAGTTCTATTGCTATTTTTTGCCTCGCCAAACCAGCAATTTTTTCCACACTATTCTTCTTGTCACATGAAAAAAAAACTGAATCTTTTTCAGATAAACTGCATTCTGATATAATTTTATTTAGGGAATTTTCAGAAAAAAATTTAGCTATTGGACCAGTACCAACAATTTTACCTTCTTTTTTTTCAAAGCTCATATAAGCTAACCCACTCGCACCTTCATCTTTTGCCCAAGTATTTAGATTGTCAAAAAAACTTCTTGTTTTTTTAGAAGTATTTGGCGCTGGTATTGCTTTAACTAAAGCCCCTTTATTAATTAATTTTTTAAAGATATCTAATTTAACATCTTCCATTTTCATAATATGAGTAACGTCTTTTATTTCAATTGGATTTCGTAAATCTGGTTTATCCGTTCCATATTTTGACATAGCATCTTTAAATTTTATTCTTGGAAAAGGAACTTTAGATACAGTTTTATTTTTACCAAACTCTGTAAATAATTCATAAAAAATTGGTTCCAAAGTTTTAAAAATGTCTTCCTGTTCTACAAACGCCATTTCAATATCCAATTGGTAATGTTCACCAGGGCTTCTATCTGCTCTTCCATCTTCATCTCTAAAACATGGCGCTATTTGAAAATATTTGTCAAAACCAGCTATCATGATCATTTGTTTAAATTGTTGAGGAGCTTGTGGCAGAGCATAAAATTTTCCAGGATGCAGTCTGCTAGGAACAAGAAAATCTCTTGCACCTTCTGGGCTTGAAGCAGTTAATATTGGAGTCTGAAATTCTGTAAATCCGGACTTTTGCATTTTGTTTCTAATTGATAAAATAATTTCTGAGCGTAAATTTATATTGCTATGCATTTTTTTTCTTCTTAAATCCAAAAACCTATATTTTAATCTTATATCTTCTGGATAGTCTTGCTCTCCAAAAACTGGCATTGGTAATTCATTAGCTTCAGATAAAACTTTAAATAAATTTATATTAACTTCAATTCCGCCCGTTGGTAATTCTTTGTTAATAGTTTCTTCTGATCTTTTAACAACTTTTCCTTCAACTAAAATTACAGATTCATTTTTTATTTTTTCTAACTCTTTAAAATGTTTATTATCATTTTCAATTACGCACTGAGTTATCCCATAATGGTCTCTTAAGTCGATAAAAAGTAAATTTCCGTGATCTCTTTTTCTGTGAATCCATCCAGAAATTTTTATTACTTTTCCTTCCTCCTTTAATGACAGCTCGTTGCATTTATGACTTCTATATTTATTCACTTTTTTTTCTTCCTTTTACTTTTTTTAAAGTTTCATCAATAATTTTATAATTAAATGATTTGCCCTTGGCTAGTGAATTTTTATCTAGTAGTGAAACAAATTTCGAAATACTTTCATAGGATCTGTCTATTCTTTTAATAATATATTCAATAATTTTTTTTTCTACTTTTATTTGTCTGTCTGAAAAAGATTTTAACAATATTACAAATATCAAATTATCATCTGGTAACTTTATTTCAAATCCTAGCATTGATTTAATTCTTGAATTTAAGTCAGGTAAATTGAAATCATAAGAATTAATAGAATTGAGAGATGTAATAACTAAATATTTATTTTCTTGATTTACTGTATTGAAAATAGAATATAGCAAATCTTCAGATACATCCTTTCTTAAGTTTTCTATAATTAATGCTTGCTTTGATTTCAATTCTATAAATATATTATTTGTCAGCTTGTTACAATCCAGCATTAATGATGATACTTTTTTATTAAATATTGAGGCTAAATGGCTTTTTCCTGATCCATGTGGACCGAAAATATTTATTATGTTTTTACTCCATTTTGGCCAACTATCTAAATAGTTAAATACTTCTGAATTACTTTCTGTAACATAAAAATCTTCTTTAAGATAAATTTTTGAAGTTGGAAAATCAAATATTAGTTGATCATTCATAATTTTTTGACTTTCCATAAACCTGTATCATTATTTAATAAATAATTTTTCTCTAAAAGTTTTCCTTTTAAACGATCGGGAGTAGAAAAATAATTTATTTTAATTACTACTTTATTTAAACTAAACTCCTGGACAATATAATAATTTATAATGTCAATTTCAGACAAAATATTTTCAAATTTTTTTAATTCTTTTAATGAGATATTATTTAAATGAATACTAACAGATAGCGGTGATGTAAAATCTATGGTATTAAGAGATTTCCAGTAATCAGAAATATAAACATTCTTTATATTTTCTATAATATTTAAAATATTTTCTTCATTATTTAAATTATCAATTTTATGTTTAATGTTTTTATAAATTATTTTCTCATT
>CABZZR010000005.1 GCA_902530215.1 uncultured Pelagibacteraceae bacterium | reverse complement strand
TACCTATCTGTTAGGAGGATTAGAAAAAGTTTTAACAAAGGAATTAATTGGTTGGATAGTTAAAGCTTTAAAAATTCTTATTTTTATATTAGGTGCTGCAGCTGTATTAGAATTATGGGGTATTAAAATAGGACCAATTATTGCAGGATTAGGCTTGTTTGGTGTTGCAGTTGCACTGGGTGCACAAGATTTATTTAAAAATTTAATATCAGGAATTTTAGTTCTAGTGGAAAAAAGATTTAAAGTTGGAGACTGGATTATTGTTGAAAATATTATTGAAGGTATAGTCGAACGAATTGGATTTAGATCTACAGTGGTTAGAAAATTTGATAAATCACTTGCAATTATACCTAACTTTCAATTTGCTGAGAATGCAGTTGTAAATATTAGTGCAACTACAAATTGGATAATAAGTTGGGTTATTACTCTTCAATATAACACTACTGTTGAACAACTTAAAACAATTAGAGATGAAATTGAAAAATATATAACTTCTCATGAAGATTTTAAACCTGGATTAGGTCATGCTGTAAGAGTTGATAAATTTTCTGATAGTTCAATAGATATGTATATAAGATGTTTTACGACAACGGATGACTGGGATGAATGGCTAGCTGTTAAAGAAAGGCTTGCAATTCAAATAAAACAAATTGTGGAAAAAAATGGAGCCTCATTCGCATTTCCTAGCCAGTCAATTTATGTTGAAAAAAAATGATTGCAATTTTTTACTTGGCTCTTCAAATTCTAAAAATATATTCTTATGTAGTAATTGCAAATGTAATTTTAAGTTGGTTAATAGCATTTAATGTATTAAATACTCATAATAGGTTTGTTTATTCTATTTTGGACTTAACCTTTAGATTGACCAATCCTTTTTTGAATAAAATAAGAAGATTTTTACCCAATCTAGGATCGTTTGATATATCTCCAATCATATTACTTTTGTTGATTTGGTTTATAGAAATGTGTATGAAACTTTACATAGCACCCATAATATTTAACTAAAACTTTATGATTTTAATAGATGGAAAAAAAGTAGCCGCTGAACTTAGAGAAGAACTAAAAAAGGAAGTAAAGGGATTAAAAACCCAATATAATAAAATTCCTGGTTTAACAGTAATTTTAATTGGAGAGGATGCGCCAAGTAAAATTTATGTAAAAAATAAAGAAAAATCTGCAAATGAAATAGGATTAAAATCAGAGGTTATTAGATATCCAGACACAGTTGAAGAAAAAACTGTTTTAGAAAAAATTAAAGAGCTCAATAATGATGAAAGTGTTTCAGGAATTTTAGTTCAGTTACCACTACCAAAACACATAGATAAACAAAAAGTAATCGAAACTATTTCACCAAGAAAAGATGTTGATGGTTTTCATCCGATGAATGTTGGCAACCTTTCTTCAGGATATAATAGTTCAATTCCATGTACTCCATTAGGATGTTACTTGTTGCTAAAAAAAATAGAAAAAAATTTAAGTGGAAAAAAAGCTGTTATAATTGGCAGGTCAAATTTAAATGGTAAACCCATGACCCAATTACTTCTTAAAGAAAATTGTACTGTAACTATCACGCATTCAAAAACTAAAAATTTAAAAAATGAGTGTCTACAAGCTGATATATTAGTTGCAGCAGTTGGAATGCCAGGGCTTGTAAAAGGTGATTGGATTAAAAAGGATGCAATAGTAATTGATGTTGGAATAAATAAAACTGATAAAGGAATAGTTGGAGATGTTGCATTTGACGAAGTATCAAAAGTTGCAAAAGCCATAACGCCTGTGCCTGGAGGCGTAGGCCCAATGACAATAGCATGTCTTCTTAAAAATACTATAGAGTGCTTCAAAAGATCCAATTAATTTAATAATCAAATAATTTATTATTACCTAATGAAGTTATTTTTCATATTGGGAAATCAACTATTTCCTACAGAAAATTTAGAAAGCTATAAAAATGATCATACTATTTATATGGCAGAGGATTATGAATTATGTACTTATGAAAAGCATCATAAATTAAAAATCTTACTATTCTTATCATCTATGAGATCATATGCAGATAACTTAAAAAAAAAAAATTTTAAAATTGAGTATTCGAAGATCGACTCTAAAGATTTTAAGAAAGATTACTTAGAAAAACTTCAAAAAATAATTAATATAAAAAAAATAATAGAAGTCACAAGTTTTGAAATAGAAGATAAATTTTTTGAAAATAAAGTTAAAAATTTCTTAAAAAAAAACAAAATAAAATGGAATGTGATTAAATCTCCAATGTTTATCAATTCTAGAGAAGAATTTAATAATTATTTATCAAAAAATAAAAGACCTTTTATGGCTACTTTTTATAAGAGTTCAAGAATGAAACTTAATATCCTGATGAAAAAGGATGGTAATCCCGAGGGAGGTAAATGGAGTTTTGATGAAGATAACAGAAAAAAACTTCCTAAAAAAATAAAAATACCAAAATTTCCTAAAATTATTGAGACTAAGCATACAAAAAGTTTGAAACCTATTATTGAAATTTTTTTTAAAGAGCATCTTGGAGATACAAAAAATTTTTGGTTTGCTACAGAACATCATGACGTCGTGAAACTTTTAAATTTTTTTATAAAAGAAAAATCCAACCTTTTTGGAGACTATGAAGATGCAGTCAGTCAATATAATAATATTTTATTTCATAGTGCATTAAGCCCTTATATTAATCTTGGATTAATAACTCCAGATTTTATAATTAGTAAAACTTTAGATTTTCATAAAAACAATAAAATTCGACTAAATTCTTTAGAAGGTTATTTAAGACAAGTAATCGGATGGCGTGAATTTATGAGAGGTATTTACCAGAAATATAGCAATGAAATGGAGAGTAGAAATTTTTTCAAGCAAAATAGAAAAATGAAAGATGGATGGTATAAGGCAACAACAGGTTTGCCCCCTTTAGATTATGCAATAAAGAATGCGCTTACATACGGATGGTGTCACCATATTGAGAGGTTAATGATTTTGTCAAACATAATGAACTTATGCGAGTTAAAACCAAAAATTGTTTATAAATGGTTCATGGAAATGTTTGTAGACTCCTCAGACTGGGTGATGGTGCCTAACGTTTATGGCATGGGATTATTTAGCGATGGAGGTATATTTGCTACAAAACCTTATATTTGTGGATCAAGTTATTTTATGAAAATGATGGATTTTAAAAAAGGAGATTGGTGTAATACGATGGATGGTTTGTACTGGAGATTTATTAATAGAAACAGAAAATTTTTTTTAAAGAATCCAAGACTTTCAATGATGGTTAGAGTTTTTGATAAAATGAAGACAGAGAGAAAAAAATTAATATTATCAGAAGCAGAAAAATTTATTAATAAAAATACATATAAGAATTAAAGATTTTTTATATCAATTCTTTAATTATTTTAATTTTTTTTTATGAAAATTAATAAATCTTTCTACATTTAATTTGTTAAAAGTTTTGTTTTCTTCAAAAGAAACTTTTTTCATGGAGTAGGCATTGCTTTTTGTTATTCTTGAAATAATAGTAACATTTCCCTTGTATAATTTAAGCTTTACAGATCCATTTACTTTATTTCTTTTTTGATCAACAATTTTTTGAAGTTTAAATCTTTTTTTTGAATACCAATATCCATTATAAATTAGTTCTGCATAAATTGGCATAATATTATCTTTTTTATGCATAGTTTCTTTATCTAGAGTTACTGACTCAATTGCTCTGTGGGCGATCATTAATAGTGTTCCTCCAGGAGTTTCATAAATACCTCTTGATTTTATTCCAATAAATCTATTTTCAACAAGATCAACTCTACCAACTCCATTTTTACCAGCAATTATATTTAACTTTTCTAAAAGATCTGCTGGAGATAATTTTTTACCATTTATGCTTTGAGGATCTCCTTTTTTAAATTCTATACTAATAAAGGATGGTTTATTTGGTGCCTTTTCAGGTGAAATTGTCCTTTGAAAAATAAATTCTGGGACCCTATTCTTTGGATTTTCTAAAATTTTACCCTCTGTAGAAGTGTGGAATAAATTGTCATCAACTGAAAAAGGAGGTGCACCTTTTTTATCTTTAGGAATAGGAATTTTATTTTTTTTTGCATATTTAATTAAATCAGTTCTAGACTTTAATTTCCAAATTCTCCATGGTGCAATTATTTTTATTTTATGTCCAAAATAATGGTATCCAAGTTCAAATCTTACTTGATCATTACCTTTACCTGTTGAGCCATGTGATACGGCATATGCTTTATATTTTTTAGCGATAGCAATTTGTCTTTTAGCAATTAGAGGTCTTGCTATTGATGTACCCAATAAATAAACACCTTCATATAAAGCATGCCCTCTGATCATTGGGTAAACATATTCTTTAACAAAGGTATTTTTTAAATTTTCTATAATAATATTTTTAACTCCAAGTGCTCGTGCATTTTTTAAAATTTTTTTTTTATTAATTTTTTGTCCTATATCAGCAGTATAGGCTATTACTTCAGAATTATAGTTTTCCTGCAGCCACTTTAAAATTATAGATGTATCTAGACCACCAGAGTAGGCGAGTACTATCTTTCTTTTTTTTTTCATTAAATTTAATTTAACTAACCGCAGCTTTTTTTGGCTAAATTATAAGCTTTTGTAAATCCCATCATTGAATAATGATCTGTGGTTTGACTTCCTTTATCAGTATTGCCCACTATCATTAACCTTGAAGCTTTTTTCATAGTTTTGATTAGTTTTATTTCTTCTTCACCATCAACTACCCAAGCAAATCTTCCTTGAGAGAATAAATCATAAATTCTTTTTCCTGATTTAGCTGTAACTGGACTTTTAATTTTAAAATCATATCCGTTAGTAACGCTAATTTCATTTTTAATATTTTCTTTTGGCCTAAAACTTACAAACAGTCTTGATGGATCTCTTTTGAGTTTTTTTGGGGCTCTTACAATTGGTTTTGATTGGGCGAAACAAATTTTATTCTCATTTTGCATTAAAACGTAAGTTTCCCAATCTTTAAATTTACCTACATTTTTTAAATTTTCTTCAGCATTTAAATTATTACAAAATAAGCAAAATAAAAAAATAATAAAAATTTTTAAGGGCATGGATTAGGATATTTTAATTGTACTTCATTAATTTTTTTTAAAATTTCGTTTGGTAATTTAACATTTACACTTTCTACATTTATTTTCAACTGTTCCATTGTTGTGGCACCAATAATTACCGAATTCACAAAATTTTGAATTTCACAGAATTTTATAGCCATTTGGGCAAAATCAAGATTAAATTCCTTAGAAATTTTCCAATAATCTTCAATTGCTTCTGCAGAATTTACTTTTCTGTATCTTGGATAGTATTTTGCGAAAAGTTTCATTCTCGATTTTTCAGGAAATTTGTTATTTCTATACTTACCAGAAAGATATCCCCCGGCCAAAGGAGAGTATGCAAGTAAACCAACTTTTTCCCTAATTGAAATTTCAGCAAGTCCAACTTCATAAGTTCTATTTAAAAAATTATATGGATTTTGAACAGAGACGACCTTAGGAAGTTTTTGTAATTTGGATTCTTCCAGGAATTTTGATAGTCCCCATGAGGTTTCATTTGATAAACCTATATATCTGATTTTGCCTTCGTCAATAAATTTTTTTAATACTTTTAATATTAAATCAAATTTATTCCAATTTTCTACTTTTGCATCAGGCTGGTGTTCAAATCCGAGTTTACCAAAAAAATTAGTTTTTCTTTCAGGCCAGTGTAATTGAAAAATATCCAAGTAATTAGTTTTTAATCTTTTTAAACTACTTTCTATTGCAATTTTAATATTTTTTTCAGAATATTGTTTACCCCCACCACGAATCCAAGATAAGCCTGGGCCTGCAATTTTTGAAGCCAAAACAATTTTATCTCTATTTTTTTTTTCCTTTAACCAATTTCCGATTATTTCTTCAGTTGCTCCATATGTTTTTTCAAAACATGGGGAAGGATATATTTCAGCTGTATCAATAAAATTAATTCCTTTTTCCAAAGAAAAATTCATTTGTTCAAAAGCTTCTTTTTCAGTGTTTTGCTCTCCCCAAGTCATAGTTCCTAGGCAAAGGGAGCTTATTTTTAAGTCAGTGTTTCCTAATTTTTTAAAATTCATTCAATTATTTTAACTATATTTTAAAGATTTATTAAACTATTTGAATACCTTGAAAAAGTCTTAAAATAACAATATATATTTTATATGGAATTTAATAGACAAAATGTTCAGTCCAAAGCAACTGCTCAAACACACGAAATAGATGCTGGTTTAAGAGCTTACATGCTTAAAGTATATAATTATATGGGTACAGGAGTATTATTAACTGGAATAATTTCTCTTTTATCATTTAAAATTTCTGTTGTTACAGATCCAAGTGGTGCAATTACTGGATTTACAAGTTTTGGAAATGCATTATTTTTTTCAGGGTTTAAATGGTTAGTGATGTTAGCTCCTCTTGGCATTGTTTTTTATATGAGTTTTGGAATTCATAAAATGAGCTCCGCAAAAGCGCAAACCGTTTTTTGGATTTTTGCTGCATTGATGGGACTATCATTATCATGGATATTATTAGTTTATACTGGAGTTAGTGTGGCTAGGGTATTTTTTATAACTTCTGCAACTTTCGGTGCAATGAGCATTTATGGTTATACGACTAAGAGAGACCTCACAAAACTTGGATCTTTTTTATTTATGGGTTTAATAGGAATTATAATTGCATCTGTAGTAAATATTTTTATGAAATCATCTATGATGTATTTTGTAATTTCAATCTTAGGCGTACTTATTTTTGTAGGACTGACAGCTTATGATACGCAAAAAATTAAAAACATGTATTTATCAAGCGACAATAGTGAAACTATGGGTAAAAAAGCTGTAATGGGAGCACTAACTCTCTACCTTGATTTTATAAATCTGTTTATTATGTTGCTTAGATTATTTGGCCAAAGACGCTAAACTTGCTTAACATTTTTAAAGTATTGCCATTTTAAGTTTTTAATTAAACTATTTAAATTGTCGGATTTATTAATAAGTTTACCATTTCTGTCCTGTATAAAATATTTTTCGTAATTATTTTTAGATTTTAGATTTTTAGATATTTTATAAATAGGAAACTCAGATGCCCTTTTGTAAATGTTAAAGCTTATTTCATTATTAGATACGTTCAGACTATAATCTTTCCATAAACCACTGGATACCATTTGGGCATATAAATCTAATATTTTTTTTAATTCTTTCTTATCAAAAAATTTTATTTTTTTGTTTTGTGCATTATTTACTATCAGTCTGAGGTGTTTCATTCTGCATTAATCCTGTATTTATTTAATAAAGGAATTTGACTTAACGTAAATAAAAAAGTTATAGGTAGCAAACCCCAAACCTTAAAATTAACCCAAAAAACTTCTGTTTGAGTTCTCCAAACTGCCTCATTTAAAATAGCTATAAAAATAAAAAAAAATATCCACCGAATATTTAATTTTGCCCAACCTTCATCTTCCAGGTCAATTGCATTTTGGAAAAAAATTTTTAAAAATGGCTTTTTAGAGATAAATTTTCCAAAAATTAAAATACCAGCAAATAATAAATTAATAATTGTTGGTTTCATATACATGAATACGGGGTTATTGAAATATAAAGTTAATCCTCCAAATAAGGTGATTAAAATTCCACCCATCAAAGGTACCATCGGTATTTTTTTTTCAATTATATATATTACAGCTAAAGAAATTAAGGTTGCGATTATAAAAGGTGGAATAGCGATGGAAAGATCATTTTCATTTTTATAATAAACTATAAAAAATATTAATAATGGCCCAAAATCTGTAATAAATTTAAGCAAAGATTTTTTCATGAAAAATTTATTAATGTTAACATTATGTTACAATAAAATAAAATTTTTTATTGATTTTTTTTAAAATGATACTATTCTTTACTCTCCTATGAGCACGAAAATAGCAAAATTTTCAATTGGTGAAGTTGTTAAACACAAACATTTTGATTTTAGAGGAATTATTTATGATGTTGATTTTGAATTTAATAATTCAGAAGAGTGGTATCAGTCCATACCAAAAGACGTAAGGCCAAAAAAAAATCAACCTTTTTATCATTTGCTAGCTGAAAACAATGAAATTACTTATGAGGCATATGTTTCAGAACAAAATTTGCTAATCGATGATTCTGATGAGCCGATAACACATCCTTTGCTTAATGAAATATTTCAAGGAAAAAAAGGGTCGAGTTATTTTAAACAATCTAACTAAATTCCATTTTAAACAAACTTTTAACAAAATTTACCCAAACGAAGGCCCCATTGGCTAAGTATCTTTTATTTGCTTAATCAAGGACTGCATATACATTTCATCTCCCTCTTTTTAGTTCTTGATTAAGCATTAATAGCTTCGTATCTTAAAAAAATAGCAGTAAATTTTTATTTATTTTAAACGATAATAACTATATGTTTTCGTTAATGAGAATTAAACTTATCAGTGGACTTGTTTTGTTATTACTAGCATTTTTATCATTTCAAGCTAGTGCCCACGATATTTCTAGTTTCCATACTCACGATGGTAAAAAAAAAGATGATGGAATTAAACATGATCCAAACTTAAGTATTTATACTGGTATGTTTGATTTTAGTGATGATGGCAAGAGAGCTGCATTAATAGGTATACAACATCAAAATGAAAATCTTTTTAGAGATTCTTTTCTCGGAAAGATATCACCAGTAACTGGTACAATGATAACAGAAAGCAATTCTTTGTTTTTATATACTGGTGTTCAAGCTGAATATGACTTGGGAAAATTAAAATTTACTCCTAGTTTTACCCCGGGATATTACCATGAAGGGGATGGCAAAGATTTAGGTTATCCTTTAGAATTTAAAAGTGAGGTTCAATTATCCTTAGACCTTTCTGAAGATTCTAATTTTGGTATTTCTTATAACCATATATCTAATGCAAGTTTAGGAGATAAGAACCCTGGCGCAAATAGCTATATGTTTAATTTTCTTAAAAGATTTTAATTTAAGTAAAAACATTTATATAAAAAATTAATGAATCTAAAAGATTGTAATAACGTTGAAGATTTTAAAAAATTAGCAAAAAAAAAATTACCTTCTCCTATATTTCATTACATAGATGGAGGTTCAGATGATGAAGTAACGCTCAAAAGAAATACAGAGGCATTTAATAGTTGTGATTTAATAC
This sequence comes from uncultured Pelagibacteraceae bacterium, assembly GCA_902530215.1. Taxonomy (GTDB): domain Bacteria; phylum Pseudomonadota; class Alphaproteobacteria; order Pelagibacterales; family Pelagibacteraceae; genus CABZZR01. The sequence continues at coordinate 69,912 of CABZZR010000005.1, read as the reverse complement.
CCAATGTCCTAGCTGATGTAAGTAAAGTTGATTTAAGTACTACCGTATTTGGAAAAAAAATTGATTTTCCACTTTTTTTAGCGCCCACGGCAATGCACAGATTATACCATCACACGGGAGAGGCTGCAGCGGCAAAGGCAGCAGAAAAAATGGGCACAATGTTCAGCATGTCAACAATGTCAACAACTAGTATTGAAGAAATAGGCAATTTAACTAGCTGTCCAAAATTGTTTCAACTTTATATTCATAAGGATAAAGGTTTAACCGATAATTTAATCGAAAGATGTAAGAGATCTGGATTTGATGGACTTTGTCTTACAGTAGATACTGTTGTTGCAGGAAACAGAGAGAGAGATCATAGAACTGGCTTTTCAACTCCACCCAGACTAACTCTAGGAAGTTTATTAAGTTTTGCATCTCATCCACAATGGAGTCTTAATTATTTATTAAGAGAAAAATTTAAATTAGCAAATATCATTCACATGACAGACAAGGGATCTAGTATAGATAAATCTGTTATGGATTATATTAATGAACAATTCGACCCATCAATGAATTGGAATGATGCTGAGTATTGTATAAAAAAATGGGGAGGCCCATTTGCTCTTAAAGGTGTTATGTCCGTTGAGGATGCCAAGAGATCTATTGATATTGGTGCAAGTGCTATAATGATTTCAAATCATGGAGGTAGACAACTCGATGGATCAAGATCACCTTTCGATCAACTTGCAGAAATTGCTGATGCAGTAGGAGATAAAATTGAAATTATTTTAGACGGGGGTATCAGAAGAGGTACACACGTATTAAAAGCTCTAGCTTTAGGAGCCAAAGCTTGTAGCTTTGGCAAAGCTTATTTGTATGCTTTAAGTGCAGGAGGACAAAAAGGAATAGAAATGATTTTAGAAAATATGAAATCAGAGATTAGGCGTGACATGATACTTATGGGCTGTAAATCAGTTAAAGAGCTTAATAAATCGAAAATTAGATTCCGATAAATCTATAATGAAAATCGCTAAAAATGTAAATAAATTAGGAACGGAAGCAGTTTATAATATTTTTGCAAAAACAAAGAAACTTTCTAGTCAGGGTAAAGAAATTATAGATTTAAGTTTAGGACAGTCAGATTTTAAATCTCCAAAACATGCTGTTGATGCCGCTATTAAAGCTTTAACAGATGGCCATCATGGTTATACTTTACCAAATGGTATTATTGAGTGCAGACAGGCTGTAAGTAAAAAAATTAAAAGTTTATATAAAGCTCATGTCGACCCGGAAAGAATAATTATAATGCCCGGAGGTAAGCCAACAATGCACTATGCAATTTCTTTTTTTGGTGAAGCAGGTGCAGAAATTATTTATCCTGATCCAGGTTTTCCTATTTATGAGTCTATGATCAATTTTACAGGTGCTAAGCCAGTTTCTTACAATATGATAGAAAATGATAACTTCTCAATAAATCCAGATAAAATTTTATCACTAATTAATGAAAAAACTCGTTTGTTAATTTTAAATAATCCTCATAACCCAACAGGTGGATTTACAGAAAAAAAAATAATAGATAAATTAGCTATTGGATTAAAAAAATTTCCAAATGTTGTAATTTTAAGCGATGAAGTTTATGACCGTCTTATTTTTGGAAATAAAGAAATTCCTACTTTATTAAACTATCCATATCTATATGACAGACTTATTGTATTAAACGGATGGAGTAAAACTTATGCCATGACAGGCTGGCGTTTAGGTTGGGGGGTATGGCCTGAAAATTTAGTTGAACATGTATTCAAATTTTGTGTAAACAGTCATTCATGTGTAAATACGCCAGCTCAATATGGTGCTATTGCAGCACTTAATGGTCCTGAACAGCATTTAAATGAAATGATGAAAGAATTTAATTTAAGGAGGCAACTCATTGTAGAAGGATTAAACACCCTAAAGGGTGTGAAATGTGCTCTACCAGGCGGTTCTTTTTTTGTATTCCCTAATATTCAAGGTACAGGAATGGATGGAGAAAAATTTACTGAAAAATCATTAGAAGAGGCAGGTGTAGCGATGATACCTGGTACTGCTTTCGGTAAACATGCGTCAAATTATGTAAGAATGAATTTTGCTACTTCTAGAGAAAATATTTCGAAAGCAATCGAAAAAATCAAAAAAATGTTAAAATAAACTATTAAGAATTTTTGACGTTAATAGGTTATCTTAGTACTATATAATAATGACAAATTTAAAAATGCCAAAAATCAACAAAAAAATGATCTTAAACAAAAAAGAGATTGTACAAGATTTTATAAAAATAGTTAAAAAAGATAATGTTCTTTTTGACGATGCAGAGGTTAAACCTTTTGAGACCGATGCTTTAAGTGCTTATAAACAAAAACCAATGATAGTTGTGCTTCCTGAAACCACTGGTGAAGTTAGTAAAATTTTATCTTATTGTAATAAAAAAAGAATTAAGGTGGTACCAAGAGGAGCTGGCACTGGTTTATCTGGAGGTGCCTTACCACTAGAAGATGCTGTACTAGTTGTGCTTAGTAAATTTAACAAAATTTTAGAAATAGATTTTCAAAATAGGTGTGTTGTTGCTCAACCAGGCGTTACAAATTTATCCATAACAGAAGCTGTTCAGCATAAAAACTTTTATTATGCTCCCGATCCTTCTAGTCAAATTGCATGTTCGATAGGAGGAAACGTTGCCGAAAACTCTGGAGGAGTTCATTCTTTAAAGTATGGCACAACAACCAATAATCTTTTAGGTCTAGAAGTTGTTTTAATGGATGGAACTGTATGCAATTTAGGTGGAAAAACTTTTGACTCAGAAGGATATGATATTATGGGTCTTTTTACAGGTTCCGAGGGACTTTTAGGAGTCGTTACAAAAGCTATAGTTAAAATATTAAAAAAACCGGAAACAGTAAAGGCAACTTTGATTGGTTTTCCCACTATAGAGGACGGAGGTAATTGTGTTTCTGAAATAATAGCTAAAGGAATAATTCCTGCAGGTATGGAAATGATGGACAAAGCACTGATCCATGCTACAGAAAATTTTGCTAAGGCCGGATACCCAAAAAATGCAGAGTCAATGCTAATTGTTGAAGTTGATGGCGATCCTAATGAAGTAGAAGAATCAATCGACCGAATAAAAAATATAGCAAAACATAATAACTGCACGAGTATAAAAATAAGTAAAAATGAAAAAGAAAGATTAAAATTCTGGGCTGGGCGTAAGGCAGCTTTTCCGGCTTGTGGAGCTATGGCGCCAGATTATTATTGTATGGATGGAACTATACCCAGAGGAAAATTGTCAGAAGTTTTAAAAGAAATACAAAGACTTTCTAAAGTTTATGATCTTAAAGTTGCAAATGCATTTCATGCTGGAGATGGAAACTTACATCCATTAATTATGTTTGATTCTAATGATCCAAAATCTTTAGAAAAAACGGAAAAATTTGGAGCTGATATTTTAAAGTATTGCGTTAAAGTTGGAGGGGTTCTTACAGGTGAGCACGGTGTAGGAATTGAAAAAAGAGAGTTGATGTGTGAAATGTTTAATAATAATGATATACAACAACAATTAAAAATTAAGCTTGCTTTGGATCCTAGCTCATTATTAAATCCAGGAAAAGTTTACCCAATTTTAAGAAAATGTGCTGAAGAAGGAAGGATTCATGCTCATGGAAGTAAATCAAAATTCTCAAGTATCCCAAGATTCTAGTATCAGGTTACCATCAGATACAAAAGAAGTAGCAAAACTTATAAAAAAAAATTATCAGTCAAATTCACCTATTGAAATAATTGGATCTGGTTCTAAAAAAAATATAGGTAAACCTCTTCAGGCATCTACCACTATTAGTCTCTCAAATCTTAATGGAATTATTGATTATAAACCTGAAGAACTTTATATAAAAGTTAAGGCAGGAACCCCATTAAGAATTATCGAAGAAGAACTAAAAAAAAATAAACAATTTTTAGCATTTGATCCAATTGATTTTGGTCATTTATTTATAGGATCAAGCGAACAAGGAACTGCCGGAGGTGCAATTTCTACTAACCTTTCTGGTCCACGTAGATTTATGTCGGGAAGTGCTCGAGACCATATATTAGGTTTTAAAGGAGTAAATGGAAAAGGAGAAATTATTAAATCAGGAGGTAATGTTGTAAAAAATGTAACAGGTTACGATTTAAGCAAATTAGTTACTGGCGCATATGGCACCTTAGTTGTTTTAACGGAAATAACATTAAAGGTTCTTCCTTTAGCTGAGAGTAATGAAACCTTAGTAATTCATGATTTACCCCTAGAAAATGGGACAGAAATACTATCTTCCGCAATAAATTATTCTAATGAAATTTCAGGGGCAGTTTTCTTTCCTGAAAATGCCATAAATATTTTTAAATTAAACGATTTAAAACAAGATGGTTCAATAACAGCTCTAAGATTAGAGGGTTCAACAAAGTCTAGAGGAAGAAGCGTTGAAAAAATAGTTGATAACCTATCTTTAACTAATAAAAAAATTTCAGTTTTAGGGCAATATCAATCAGATTTATTTTGGGATAAAGTAAAAAATTTAGAAATTTTTAATAATACTAAAAATAGTGTATTAAGAATTGTAATTCCCCCCGCAGAATGTACAAATCTTATACGTAGATTAAAAATTCATGCAACCAAATACTATATAGACTGGGCAGGATCACTAATTTGGGTCGAAACAGATAATTTGAATAAAGATATTTTAAAAGAAATCAGAAAAAAGGTATACAATGCTAGTGGTTATTTGACTTTAATTAAATCAACTAGTTCTTTGAGGTCTACCGAAGATGTTTTTACAAGCGAAGTAATTAAATTTAAGATTTATGAAAAAATTAAAAAAAGCTTTGATCCTAAAAGGATTATAAACCCAGGAAAAATGTATATAGGTATTTAAATGCAAACAAATTTTACAGAAGATCAGCTAAAAGACAAAGATAATAAATCAAGTGAAAAAATATTTAGAGCTTGTGTTCATTGTGGCTTTTGTAATGCAACTTGTCCTTCTTACAAAATTCTTAATCATGAATTAGACGGACCAAGAGGAAGAATTTATTTAATCAAAGATATGTTAGAAAACAATAAACCAGCAGATGCAAAAATAACAAAACATATTGATCAGTGTTTATCTTGTTACGGTTGCATGACAACATGTCCATCTGGAGTAAACTATATGCATCTCATTGACCATGGTAGAAAACATATTGAAAAAACATATACCAGGCCAATATCTCAGAGAATAGTACGAAATATTTTATCAAAAATACTAACAGACCATAAGTTATTTAAATTTCTTGGTGTGCTCGGGCAAATAATTAAACCATTCAGAATCTTTTTACCCAAAAAACTTAAAAATATTTTAAATGTTTTGCCTAGTAGGTTTCCAAAAAAAACAATGCCATTAAAAAAAATTTATTCACCCAAAGGAAAAAAAATAGTTGCTAGAGTTGCACTTTTAACTGGATGTGTTCAAAAGGTTTTATCTCCTCAAATTAATGAATCAACTATTAGACTTTTAAATAGACATGGCGTTGAAGTTGTTGTTCCAGAAAGCATTAACTGCTGTGGTTCTTTAGAGCATCATTTAGGTAAAGAGACAGAGTCTTTAAAAAACTTTAAACAAAATATAGATGTTTGGTATAACGAATATTTAAACAATGGTTTGGATGCAATAATTTCCAACACTTCAGGATGTGGAACTACACTTAAGGATTATGGCTTTATATTTAGAGATGATACAAATTATAGAAAAAAAGCAAAAAAAATTTCACAATTATCAAAAGATATAACTGAATATTTAAGTGAAAATATAAAACTTAATTTTAACAATAAAAATAAATTTAAAAAATTTAAAATTGCATATCATTCTGCTTGTTCTATGCAACATGGACAAAAAGTACATGATGATCCTATAAACTTAATTAAAAAAACCGGAAATGATGTAATTAATATCCCAGAAGGACATTTATGTTGTGGATCTGCAGGCACATATAACTTGCTTCAAAGTGAAATTGCCAATCAATTACTAAAAAATAAAATTGAAAATATTCAAAAAATTAATCCTGAAATAATTTCTACAGGTAATATAGGATGTATTTCTCAAATTTCTTCTGCAACTTCAATACCAATTTTACATACTGTAGAAATATTAGATTGGTATACTGGTGGTCCTAAACCTAAAGTTTTAGAAAGAATATGAAAAAGAAAATTTTAGTTACCAGAAAACTATTAAAGTCGAACGAAGAAAGAATATTAAAATTATGGAATGCCCACCTAAACTTAAATGATGAAGTTTATTCAAGTAAGAAATTAATTGAATTAAGTGAAGATTGTGATGGAATATTATCTTCGATAGTAGATAAAATAGATGCCGAAGTAATAAAAAAACTTCCAGGAAAAGTAAAAATCATATCAAATTTTGCGGTGGGCTTTGGAAACATTGATGTTAATGCCGCTAAGGAAAAAAATATTATGGTAACTAATACACCAGATGTGCTAACTGATGCAACAGCTGAAATAGCTATGTTATTGATACTTGCGACAGCTAGAAGAGCAACTCAAGGCATAAAAAGAGCAAGAGAAAAAAATTGGAAATGGTCAGCTGATTTTTTAATAGGTAGGCAATTATCTGACTCTAGATTAGGAATTTTGGGCATGGGGAGAATTGGTAGAGCTGTTGCGAAAAGAGCTAGAGCCTTTGGAATGGAAATTCATTATCATAATAGAAAAAAGTTAAATTCTGATCTAGAATTGGGAGCAATTTATCATCCAAATGTTAAAAGTTTATTTTCAGTTTCAGATATTCTTTCTATTAACTGTCCCGCAACAGATGAAACGAAAAACATTATTAACTCTGAAACTTTAAAGTATTTTCCTAAAGGAGCTATGATCACCAATAGTGCTCGCGGAGATATGATAGACGATGATGCAATACTTCAAGCTCTTAAAGATAAAAAAATTTATGGGGTAGGATTAGATGTTTATAAAGGTGAACCTGACATTCATTCTGGTTATTTAAATCATCCCGAGGTGTTTATTTTACCACATTTGGGAAGTTCAACAGAAAAAACAAGAACAGACATGGCTGATCTAGCTATAGATAATATCGAAGAGTTTTTTAGTACCCAAAAATGTAAAAATTCAGTTAATTAGATTCAATTAGAAATTGAATCTTTTTTTATATTTAGAAAGACTCTCAAATACTTATGTGGTTAAATTCTATTAAGTTAATTAACTTAAGGGGGAAATATGTCAAAAGAAGACAAAACGTTAAAAGGAATTAAAACTCCTTCTAGACGTAAATTCTTTAAAGCCGCTGCTGCAACAGGTGCTGTTGCTGCCGCTACGTTGGCTATGCCTTCTATTGCCAAGGCTGCAACTACTTTAAAAGTACAAGCTGCTTGGGGTGGAGGAATTTTCCTAGAGAATGCGAACGCTTACGTTAAAAGAGTTAACGAAATGTCCGGTGGTAAATTGAAAATCGATCTTTTACCAGTAAATTCTGTAGTGAAAACAAGTCAAATGCAAGATGCTGTTCACAGAGGAGTTCTAGATGGAGCTCATTATGTTCCAGCATATTGGTATAGTAAATCTGCCGCTGCTTCTCTTTTCGGAACAGGTCCTTGTTGGGGCTGGAGCGCAAATGAGATGTTAGGTTGGATCCACTACGGTGGAGGTAGAGCATTATTTTATGAGCTAATGGGTAGTTTAGGACTAAACATTGTTAGCTTCTTCAACAGTGCGATGCCAGCTCAACCGCTAGGTTGGTTTAAAGAGCAAATCAAAAAATCTTCTCAAATGAAAGGTTTGAAATATCGTACTGTGGGATTAGCTGCAGACGTTCTTGGAGAAATGGGAATGTCAGTGGTTCAATTACCAGGTGGGGAAATTCAACCTGCGATGAAAAGTGGATTAATTGATGCTGCTGAGTTTAACAATCCAACTTCTGACAGTGACTTTGGTATGCAAGATGTATCAAAACATTATCACTTAGCAAGTTTTCACCAATCACAAGAAGCCTTCGAGATCACATATAATAAGAAAAAATTTGATGGTCTAGCTCCTGAATTACAAAAAATTCTCGAGTATGCTTCTGAAGCTGAAAACTCTAACTTTTTCTGGCACAATACGTTAAGATACGCTGATGACCTTGTTAAGCTAAAAAACAAGCTTGGTGTTAACGTTTACAGAACGCCAGATAGTGTTATGGCTGATCAGTTGAAAGCATGGGATGTAATTACTGCAAAATTTTCTAAGAAAGATCCTTTCTTTAAAAAAGTTGTAGAGTCTCAGAAAGTATATGCTAAAAAAGTTATGGCGTATCTATTGCTTAATCAACCAGATTACGGAATGGCTTATAAACACCACTTTGGTGAACCTACAAAAGCAATTTAAGTAATCAAATTAATAATTTTTTAAGGGCGGCTTTCAAAAGTCGCCCTTTTCAATTAAGCTAAATCAAATGGAAAAATTTATATATTTTTTTGAAAGTTTAAGTATCTGGATAGGTAGAGCTTTTGGTTGGTGCATCTTAGTTTTGACTCTTTCAGTAACATACGAAGTTTTTGTTCGATATGTTTTAAACGCTCCTACCGTTTGGGCATTCGATATGATGGTGCAAATGTATGGTGGTTTATTTTTAATGGCAGGGGCATATGCGCTGGCACAAGATGCTCATGTAAGAGGAGATGTTTTATATAGATTATTTCCTGTTAAAGCACAGGCATGGATTGATTTATTACTCTACATATTTTTCTTTTTTCCTGGGATGCTGGCTTTAGTTTGGTTTGGTTATGAAATAGCGGCTGACTCTTGGAGATATAAAGAAGTTAGTTGGAATAGTCCTGCTAGAATTCAAATTTACTTTTTTAAATCTCTGATTCCTCTTGCTGGAGGATTGTTAATTCTACAAGGGATTTCAGAATCTATGAGATGCATTCTTTGTATTAGACATGGAAAATGGATGCAAAGACATGAAGATGTCAGAGAAACTGAAGAAGATTTAATGAAGCAAAAACAAGAAGAATTAAGAAGAAAAAAAGCATTGGGAAAGGATAATTAAATGACTGATCCACAAGTAGCTATCTTAATGCTTTCAATGTTTATCTTTCTAGTTTTACTAGGTTTTCCTATAGCCTTTACACTTATTGCTATGGGCGTGGGTTTTGGTTATTACGCTTACTTCCAAGCAGATAATTTATTTAATAATCAAATTTTTTATTTACTTAATCAAAATACTTATTCCGTAATGGAAAATGATGTTTTGGTTGCCATACCTCTATTTTTATTTATGGGATATGTCGTTGAACGAGCAAACATTGTTAATAGATTGTTTTTTAGTTTACAACTAGCTACACGTCATCTTCCAGGATCAATGGCTGTAGCAGCGCTTGCTACCTGTGCAATATTCGCTACCGCTAGCGGAATAATTGGAGCAGTTGTTACATTAATGGGACTACTAGCTTTTCCAGCCATGGTTAAAGCAGGTTATCATAGAGGTTTTGCATCAGGAGTAATTTGTGCGGGAGGAACTTTAGGAATATTAATTCCTCCAAGCATTATGCTTATTGTTTATGCGGCTATAGCAGAATTATCTCCGCTAAGACTTTATGCAGCAGCAATTTTTCCTGGTTTTTTATTAGCTGGTTTTTATATGATTTATGTTGTTACCCGTGCATTTTTTAATCCAAGTCTTGCACCAAAACCTATAGAAGAAGAAGTTCCACCATCAAGAGTTATTTTATTTCAACTATTAACTTCTTTTGTTCCTTTAGCATTATTAATTTTAACAGTACTTGGCTCAATTTTACTTGGATTAGCAACTCCAGCAGAAGCTGCTGCAATTGGTGCATTTGGAGGATTGTTTTTAGCTTTTTGCTATAAATCACTTAATTGGAAAACATTGAAACAATCAATTTTTTTAACAGCCAAAACAACGGCTATGGTTTGTTGGCTGTTTGTTGGTTCTTGGACTTTTGCTTCAGTTTTTTCATATCTAGGTGGTCATGCAATAATTGAACATTGGATTCTTGCCATGAACTTAGAACCTTGGCAGTTTCTTGTTTTAGTGCAATTAATAATTTTTTTACTTGGATGGCCTTTAGAATGGACAGAAATATTAATTATTTTTGTTCCAATTTTTTTACCTATGCTTGATACATTTGGTGTGAACCCATACTTTTTTGCTATGCTGGTTGCATTAAATCTTCAAACTTCTTTTTTAACTCCACCAATGGCAATGGCAGCCTATTATTTAAAAGGAGTAGTGGGTGATCAAATTGAATTAATAGAGATATTTAAAAGTATTATGCCTTATTTGGTTATAGTAATTTTTACGATGGTTCTTATGTATAATTTTCCACAGATAGCATTATATTTACCAGATTACTTTTTTGGAGTTGCTAAATAAAATTAATGTCATCGCTTAAAACATCAGTAGTAGAAATGGTTAAATCTATAAAAAGGGGAGAAATCTCATCAGAGGAACTTGTAAAAAGTTATATAAAAGAAATAAAAAAAAAAGAAAAAGATGTAGAAGCTTGGGAATTTTTCGATGAAGAGCTCGCAATAGAGCAAGCAAAAAAGTTAGACTTGCTACATCAATCAGGAAATCACGGTGATCTTCATGGTGTTCCAGTTGGCATCAAAGATATTTTTGATACAGTAGACATGCCAACAGCTGATGGCACAGAGATTCATAAAGAAAATCCATGTTTAAATGATTGTACAGTTGTTTCAAAATTAAAACAGGCTGGAGCAGTTATTATGGGCAAGACTGTAACATGTGAACTTGCATATTATTCACCTGGTAAAACTAAAAATCCACACGATCTTAGTAGGACTCCAGGAGGTTCATCAAGTGGTTCAGCTGCAGCAGTGGCTTCACATATGGTTCCACTTGCTGTTGGAAGTCAAACTAATGGTTCGATAATTAGGCCCGCATCTTATTGTGGTGTAGTAGGATATAAACCTACACGAGGATTAATTTCTAGACATTTAGTATTACAAGTATCTAGAAAATTAGATCAAGTAGGAGTTTTTTCTAATTCTGTTGAGGATGCTGCTTTAATTAGTGAGCAAATTATTGGCCATGATAAACAAGATCCTGATACTTCTTTAAATCCAAAACCAAAATTATTGTTAGCTTCTCAACAAAAACCGCCAATGGAACCAGTTTTTGCATATATAAAATTACCTTTCATGAACTTATTAGAAGATGATTCAAAAGAAGGTTTCGATGAAATAAAAGATGAAATTAAAAATAAATTAAATGGCAAGGTAGATGAAATTGAACTTCCAGATGGTTTTAAAAATATAACAGAGTGGCACAAAATAATAATGGAGTCTGATATGGCCGCTTCTTTTTCTAAAGAGTATAAAGCATTTAAAAATAAATTAAGTAAAAAGATAATCGAGGCTATTGAAAGAGGTATGAAATATACTTCGGTAGAATATAATGACGCATTATCAAAAATTGATGCTGCAAATGCCTACTTTAAACAATTTTTTTATGACTATGATGCAATTATAACACCTTCTGCAACTGGTGAAGCTCCCAAAGGCTTAGAATTTACAGGCAATCCAATATTCTGCACAATTTGGACTTATTGTGGTATGCCGGCTATTAGTTTACCATTACTTCAAGGAAAGAATGGTCTTCCAGTAGGAGTACAGTTGGTATCATCACACTTTGATGATGAAAGATTATTCAGAAACGCAAGTTGGTTAATGAGCAAGAGCAATAAATGAAACTTAGTGAAAAAATAACAATTATAATTGGTGTAACACTTTTTGCGGTATTTGTAACAGGACTGGCATGGAGCATTAGCACTGGATTAGCAGGCTTTTGGAGAGGCCTTCCTTTTTGGGTAATAATTTTAATTTGTTCATATCTTCTTATTGTTGACTCTTATAGATCTATAAAAAAATAAAATGTGACAGAATATTAGTGTGAATTATTTAATAAACACTTTAATTGCTTTAGTACTAATTTATATTTTTTTTCTTTTTGTTATTTTTATTTTTCAAAGAAATCTCTTATACCACCCATCTGTTAATAATTATCTTAAGGATAATGATTTAAAAAAACCTGATGAGATTCAAAAGGTAGAAATTACAACAAAAGATCAACTAAAATTAGTTGCATGGTTTTACAAAAAAAATTTAAAAACAAAAAAAACTATATTGTTTTTTCACGGAAACGCAGGTTCTTTAGAAAACAGAACATATAAACTTAATAGTTTTAAAAATTTAAATGTAAATTATTTAATAGTAGCTTGGAGAGGTTTTAGTGGAAATCAAGGTAAACCTTATGAAAAAGGTTTATATGAAGATGCCGAAAGCGCAGTAAGGTGGCTTAAAAATGAAGGAGTTCTAGAAGAAAATATAATTCTATACGGTGAGTCTTTAGGCACTGCTGTTGCAATTGAAATTGGACAGAACAAAAAATATGCTGGAATTATATTAGAATCTCCATTTACATCTATGATCAATATGGGAAAAAAATATTATCCTTTTGCTCCAGTGAGTTTTTTATTAAAAGATAAATTCGAAAGTTATAAGAAAGTTAGTAAAATATTTTTTCCAATTTTAATCATACACGGGAAAGTTGATAAAATAGTTCCGTACGAAATGGGTAGAAAAATTTATGAACTATCAAATGATCCTAAATTCTTCTACACGCAAGAATATGGCGATCATATGGTCGAATACGATGAAAAACTTTTGTCAGAGTTAAATAATTTTATAAAAAGTTTAAATTAAGTCACAATTTTAACAATCAAATTACACAGTTTAAAATTAGTCTTTTGACATGAAAAAACTATTGTATTTCTTATTCTTTTTTTTATTTTTTAACATAGAGGGAAATTCTAACGAAATTTACCCAGTAAAAGAGGATTTTGAAGAAGTTTTTAATATTGGAGCAATGTTATCGCACGATGACAAATTTACTTTGTATTTTAAAACTAGAGAGAAGGCAATTTTGGCAAAAGGTGAAGAAATTAATTACATTAGAGACTACCCTCAAGACTTATATATTTTAGATAATGAAACAGGCAAGATTAATCCTTTAATTACTTATGATTGGTTTCCAAAAAAAGTTAAAGAATTAGGTTCGAACTATAATTTACCAGTCTTTCCAGAGGATTATGCATATTATTTGTTAGGTGATAACGAAACTCTAATAATGATTAGTGGAATAAAATCAATTAGGTCTAATTTTAAATTTAATCTTAAAAATAACGAATTAGAAAAACTACCAATTGATAATGATTATAAGCTGTATATTTCTACTTTATTAAAAGATTGTGGTTATAATAATTTAAAAGATACATATAAATGTTCATATTATAAACCTTTAATCTCAGAAAATCTTATTAACTAATTTTTTTTATATTTAATAAAATAATTAAACCAGATAGCAATAAAATGATGGCTGAAGCAAAACCCAATCTTTGACTGTTTGTTAAAAATGTTACTGTACTTACAAGCAAGGGACCCAAGAAAGATGTTAATTTACCTGAAGTTGCAAATAAACCAAAACCTTTGCCCTGGTTTTTTTTATTTATGGAGGATGAAATTACCACGCGGCTTGCAGATTGTATCGGACCAATAAATAGACCATTAATAGCAGCAAGAAAAAAAAATACGGAAGAAGAATAAGTAAATAAAATAGCGATCGAAGAAAAAATTAAACCCAAGAGTGAAATTGAAATTACTATTTTTGATCCGTATTTGTCATTGGCTATTCCACCAACAAATGCTCCAATGAAAGCTGTTATATTCATCATGACTGAAAGTTTTAACAGATCTTTTATCTCCAAATTAAAAACTCCAACAGCAAATATTCCGCCCATAACAATAATTGCATTTAGTCCATCCGCATACAGCATTCGTGCAATTAAAAATTTTGCTAATACGCTTAATTTTTTTTCCCAGATTAATTCTTTAATATCTGTGATATATGAAGAAATATTTTTTTTTATTTTCTTTTTACTTTCCTTAATGGCAAAAAATAAAAATGGAGAAGAAAAAAATAAAAACCATATACTCACCAGCAGGGCTATAGCCCTAATATTTTGAGAATCTAAAGTTGACAATCCGAAAGGTAAGTTTTCGTTATCTATAAATATCTTAATACTGAGTATTAATATTATTATTCCACCTATATAGCCAAAGGCAAATCCAAAACCAGATATTTTTCCTAAATTTCTATTTGTAGAAATATCTTTTAAAAGAGAGTTATAAAAAATTAAACCCAGCTCATAAAAAAAGTTTGCAATTCCTACAATTAATAATGTGTAAATAATGTAAGATTGTGAAGGTTTTGAAAACCATAGAAGTGCAGTAAAAAATATACATAGAAATGAAAAAAGTCTGATAAAAAATATAATTTTATTTTTTTTATCTGCAATTGATCCAAAAACTGGACCAACAATTGCCACTAAAAAACCCGTAACTCCAATAGTCCATCCCCAATAAGATTGACCCAAAACTGGATTTGGAGCTATTTCTTTTGCAAAGTAAGTTGAAAAAATAAAAGTAATTATTATTGTTGTAAAGGCAGAATTCGCAAAGTCGTAAAGAGCAAAGTTAAATATTTTTTTCATCTATTTTTGCATTAATGCGTCAGAAAAGTATCTAGAGTTAAATTTATGCAAATCATCTTCTTTTTCGCCCATTCCTAAAGCCAAAATAGGAGTTTCAAACTTCTTACCTATCGCAAGTAAAATACCACCTTTTGCAGTTCCATCTAACTTTGTCATTATAATTCCGGTTATTTTTGTTATTTTTTTAAATTCTTCCACTTGATTAATTGCACTTTGACCAGTAGTTGCATCTAAAATTAAAAAAGTTTCTTGTGGTGCTTCGGGGTCGATTTTTTTTAATACTTTTGTTATTTTTTTAAATTCTTCCATTAAATTTTTTTTATTTTGTAATCTTCCTGCGGTATCAACTATTAAGTAGTCAAAATTATTTTTTATTGCATAATCTAAAGATTTGTAAGCAACAGACGCAGGATCAGATCCAATTTCAGATTTAATAATACTTGCGTTAATTCTTTTAGCCCAAACTTCCAACTGACTAACTGCGGCAGCTCTAAAAGTATCTGCTGCTGCAAAAACTATTTTTTTACCATCTTGTCCTAAAATTTTTCCTAATTTTCCAATTGTAGTTGTTTTGCCTACGCCATTAACTCCAGCAACTAAAATAACACTTGGTTTACCTTTTTTTATGTTCTCAAAATTTTTTTCGAGTGGTTTAAGTATTTCGTAAGCATAGTCAGCAAAAATTTTAAATATTTGTTTTTGATCATTTTTTTTAGGATCTATTTTTACATCTGAAAATTTTTCTTTTAATTCTTTTGCAGCCTCCACCCCAACATCTGACTGAATCAAAAACTCTTCTAATTCGTTTAGAGTATTTTCATCTATTTTCTTTTTAAAAATTAAATCACTTAATCCTGTCGAAAAATTCTTAGAACTTTTAGCTAAACCTAACCTAAATTTATTGAAAATATTTACCATTATGTTCTAACAATTATTTTTTTAATTTCAGAAACTTTTCCAGTCATATGAATGTAATTATTTTCCTTCCAATCAATATTTAGTATTCCATTTTGAAATTCTACATTTACATTTCTCTCATTGAAATTTTGAATAGCACCTGCAACTCCAGTGGCACATGCGGCAGTACCGCAAGCTTTTGTTAACCCCGCACCTCTTTCCCAAACTTTTACTTTTAAATGTTTTCTATTTTGAACATACGCTAACGTGACATTACATTTTTCAGGAAAAAAAGTATGATTTTCTAGTTTAGGGCCAATGTTTTCTATATTAAATTTGGCTAAATCTTCCACAAAAAATATTAAATGTGGATTTCCAATACTTAATGAAAAACCACCTATAATTTCTTTTTGATCATCATTAATAATTTTGATTTTTAAATTTTTATTATTCATCTCTTTTATTAGAGGAATTTTTTCCCAATCAAAAACGGGCTGACCCATATTAATAGTAACTAAATTTTCACTATTTAATTCAGCGTCTAAAATTCCAGCTTTTGTTCTTAAGGATATTTTTTTGTTTTTATTTTCTTTCATTAATAGGTAAGCAACACATCTACTACCATTACCACACGCATCAATCTCACCTCCATCAGAATTATAAAATTCTAAAAAAGCATCACTTTTTTTGTCATCATTAATAAAAATTACTTGGTCACATCCAACATTTTTTCTGTCTGATATTTTAATAATTTGATCTTGATTTAGAGATATAAGCTCTTTTCTTCTGTCAAATATTATAAAATCATTGCCCAAACCATCCATTTTTATTGCATTAAATTCAGTCATATTTAAACTTTTAACTTATTTATTGACTTTTTGAAGTCCTAATATATTTTGCTGGAGTTTCCGCAAAAATACGGTTTTGCGGTGCCTTTGTAAGCAAAGGGATCGACACTAGTCAGCGAGGGTTCGCCCACTAGTGCAATTTTTGTTGGAAGCTTTAAAATAAAAATATGTTTGAAAATTTAACAAATAAACTCGAGCAAGTTTTTGGAAATTTAAAAAAAGCTCCTTCTCTTTCAGAGAAACAGGTAGATGATGGATTAAAAAATATCAGAGTTGCGCTGCTAGAAGCTGATGTTGCTTTGCCTGTAGCTAAAAAATTAATAGAAAATATTAGACCTAAGGCAATAGGACAAGAAATAATTAGATCTACATCTCCTGGTCAGATGATTGTAAAAATTGTTTATGATGAATTAGTAAAAATACTTGGATCTACAAAAAGTGACTTAAATTTAAATAAAGTTCCTCCCGTATGTTTTATGTTAGTAGGACTTCAGGGTTCAGGAAAAACTACAACTGCAGCAAAGTTGGCAAAATTTTTAGAAAAACAAAATAAAAAGAAAGTTTTAATGGTGAGTTTAGATGTTTATAGACCAGCTGCACAGGAACAATTAAAAGTTTTAGGTGATACTAATAAAATAAATACTTTGCCAATCATTGAAGGTCAACTTCCAGTCGATATAGCAAGAAGAGCGATAAATTCCGCGTCGCTCAATGGAATAGATGTAGTAATTTTTGATACAGCAGGAAGAAATCAAATAGATCTAGGTATGATGCAAGAAATAAAAGAATTAAAATCAACCATAAATCCTTCTGAAACTATTTTAGTAGCAGATTCTTTAACAGGACAAGTTGCTGTAGACATAGCATCTGAATTTAAAAAAACAGTTAACTTATCAGCAATAATTTTAACTCGAGTTGATGGTGATGGAAGAGGTGGCGCAGCAGTAAGCATGAAGTATACCACAGAAATACCAATTAAATTTATTGGAGTTGGTGAAAAAATAGACAATTTAGAAATCTTTCATCCAGATAGGATTGCAAACAGAATCTTAGGTATGGGAGATATAGTCTCTCTTGTAGAAAAGGCCTCACAAGATCTTAGCCAAGATAATATAAAGCAAGCAGAGGAAAATTTAAAAAAAGGACAATTTTCACTAGAAGATTACTTAAGCCAACTTAGACAAATGAAAAAAATGGGCGGTATGGAGGGAGTACTATCTTTGCTACCTGGAGTATCCAAAATAAAAAATCAAATGGATAATGCTGGCGTAGACGAGAGTGTTATAAAAAAAAATGAATCTATAATTTTGTCAATGACGAAAAATGAAAGACAAAATCCAAAAATTATTAATGGATCTAGAAAAAAAAGGATTGCCAAAGGATCAGGTAATGACATTGCAAATATAAATAAACTTTTAAAACAGTTTAAATTAATGTCAGATATGATGAAAAAAATGTCTAAAAAAGATTTTAAACAAACAAATAATGCTGGAATTCCAGAAGAACTTTTTAATCAATTCAAACAATAAATGGAGGAAAAATGTTAAAGATTAGATTATCAATGGGAGGAGTAAAAAAGAGGCCAATATATAAAATAGTAGTAGCAGACAGTAGATTTCCAAGAGACGGAAGATTTATCGAAAGAATAGGATATTTTAATCCTTTATTGCCTAAAAATAAAAAAGAAAGAATTTCCGTTGAAGAAGAAAGAGTAAAACATTGGATAAGCAAGGGTGCTAAGCCTACAACTAGAGTTTCTAGAATACTTGGTGAACTTAATTTAATGCCAATGCCTGCAAAAGGTAATAACCCTACAAAAGCAATACCTAAGAAAGAAAGAAACAAAAAAGAAGAACCAAAAAAGGAAGCAGCTCCGGCTAAACCTGAGGAAAAAAAACCAGAGGCTAAAAAGGAAGCAGCTCCGGAAAAAAAATAAATGCTAAAAGTGAGAGTTTTTACATTATATCCAGAAATATTTCCTGGACCACTTGGTATAGGAATATTTAAAAAAGCATTAAAGAAAAAAATCTGGTCTTTAAAAGTAATTAATATTAGAGAACAAGCTTCAGACAAACATAAGACAGTTGATGATAAGCCTTTTGGAGGAGGTAGTGGAATGGTTTTAAAACCAGATGTCATTGCAAAATCTCTAGATAAATATGTTTTGGGAAAAAAAGAAAAAACAATTTATCTTTCTAGCAAAGGCAAAATGTTCGATCAAAGAATGGCCAAAAGTCTCTCAAAAAAAAAAATAATCAATTTTATCTGCGGTCATTTTGAAGGAATTGACCAAAGAGTATTAGAAACAAGAAATATTGAAGAAGTAAGTATTGGTGATTATATACTTTCAGGAGGAGAAACAGCTTCACTTGTTTTAATGGACTCAATACTTCGATTAGTACCGGGAGTTCTTGGAAATAAGAGATCTTTAGAAGAAGAAAGTTTTGAAAATGGTTTACTTGAATATCCTCATTACACAAAACCTCAAAAATGGGAGAAAAAAAACGTGCCTCCTGTGCTACTTTCGGGAGACCATGCGAAAATTAAAGACTGGCGTTTATCCCAATCCAGGGTTATAACACGACGCCAAAGACCTGATTTGTGGAAAAAATATAAAAAAAAATAAAATAGATAATATGCAGATGACAAATATTGAAGATATAAACAAAGAGAATTTTGAAAAAATGCAAACATCAAAAAAAATACCAGTTTTTTTTGCAGGAGATATTGTTAGGGTAGGAGTAAGAATTGTTGAAGGAAAAAGAGAGAGAATTCAATATTTTGAAGGGCTTTGTATTGCTAAAAAAAGTAGAAGTGTGAATTCGTCATTTACGGTTAGAAAAATTTCTTTCGGCGAGGGGGTTGAAAGAACCTTTGCTTTATATAGCCCAATAATTAGTTCAATCAAAGTTATTAGATCTGGTAGCGTTAAAAGAGCTAAACTATATTATTTAAGAGATAGAACTGGCAAATCTGCAAGAATTGCTGAAAAGATTAAAAGAAAAATGGGAATTGAGATTGATGTTAAAACTGATTTAGAAGAAGAAAAAGTTGAGAAAGAGTTAAAAGAAACTTCTGAAGAGAAGATTGAAACAAAGAAAATTGAAACAAAAAAAAAGGAAGTAAAAAAAACACTTCAAAATAAAGATCTTGAAAAGAAAAAATAATTTTTTTCTAAATGTCCAAAACACTTTACGATAAAATATGGGATGAACATGTTGTGCATCAACAAAATGATGGCACTACACTTTTATATGTTGATAGACATTTAATCCATGAAGTAACTAGCCCACAAGCCTTTGAAGGATTAAGAATATCAAACAGAAAAGTTAGATGTCCAAATTTTACTTTAGCCGTTGCAGATCATAATGTTCCTACAACCGATCGTTCAAAAGGTATTAATGATGAAGAATCAAGAATACAGGTCGAAACTTTAAGAAAAAATTGTGACGAATTTAATATTGAAATTTTTGATATGGATGACAGTCGACAAGGAATAGTACATATCATTGGACCTGAACAAGGTTTTACACAACCAGGATCGGTAATTGTTTGTGGAGACAGTCATACAGCAACTCATGGCGCATTTGGAGCTTTAGCTTTTGGCATTGGAACCTCAGAAGTTGAACATGTATTAGCAACACAAACATTAATTCAAAAAAAATCAAAAAATTTACGCATAAAAGTTAATGGAAGTTTACCAGTTGGTGTAACTGCTAAAGATGTAATTTTACAAATTATTGGTAAAATAGGAACAGCAGGAGGAACTGGTTCAGTTATAGAATATGCTGGCAAAATAATAGAGGACCTTAGTGTTGAACAAAGAATGACCGTATGTAATATGACTATTGAGGCTGGTGCTCGTGCGGGCTTAATTGCTCCTGATGAAAAAACTTTTAATTATTTAAAAAATAAACCAAAATCACCCAAGGGTTCCAATTGGGATAAAGCCATTGAATATTGGTCTAATCTTAAATCAGACGCAGGATCTAAATTTGATAATGAGGTTTTAATTGAGGGCAATGAAATTAGTCCAATGGTAACATGGGGAACATCACCTCAAGACACTATTTCTATTGAGGGCTATGTTCCAGACCCACAAAAAGAAAAAAATAACGAAAAAAAACTCTCAATGATACGTTCTCTTGAATATATGGGACTTAAACCAAATACAAAAATCACCGACATAAAAGTAGATAGAATTTTTATTGGAAGTTGTACTAATGGACGTATTGAAGATTTAAGAGATGCAGCTAAAATTTTGAAAAATAAAACGATAGCTAAACATATAAATGCTATGGTTGTTCCGGGATCAGGTTTAGTCAAAAAGCAAGCCGAACAAGAGGGAATTGATAAAATATTTATAAATTCTGGTTTTGAATGGAGAGAACCAGGGTGCTCAATGTGTTTAGCAATGAATGCTGACAAATTAAATCCAAAAGAAAGGTGTGCATCCACTTCAAACAGAAATTTTGAAGGACGTCAAGGTCGTGGAGGAAGAACTCATCTAGTTAGTCCTGCTATGGCTGCAGCGGCAGCTATAAAAGGCTTTTTAGCAGATGTTAGAAAATTTTAAAATATAATGGAAAAATTTGAAAAATTATCAAGCATACCAGCATATCTACCTATGATAAATGTAGACACTGATATGATAATTCCTAAACAATTTTTAAAAACTATAAAGAGGACTGGACTTGGAAAGAATTTATTTTTTGAAATGAGATATAATGATGATGGAAACAAAATTCAAAATTTTATTTTAAACAAAAAACCTTATGATAAGTCGAAAATTTTAATTGCTGGAAAAAATTTTGGATGTGGTTCTTCGAGAGAACATGCTCCATGGGCGTTACTAGATTTTGGAATTAAATGTGTAATAAGCTCAAGTTTCGCTGATATATTTTATAATAATTGTTTCAAAAATGGTATGTTGCCAATAATTTTAGATGAGGAAAAAATTCAAATGTTGGCAAAATCTGCAGATCAACAAGAAATGATTGAAATAAATCTTAACGAACAAAAGATAATTTGTAGTCAGGGCAAAATTGATTTTGAAGTAGATAATTTTAAAAAAGACTGCTTATTGAAAGGTTTTGATGATATTGATCTTTCTTTAGAAAAAGTAGAGAGCATATCTGCATATGAAAAAAAAATAAAATCAAGCAAGCCATGGTTATATTAAAATGAAAAAACAAAAAATGAAAAAAATTTTATTATTACCAGGTGATGGTGTTGGCCCCGAAGTTGTTCAGGAAGTTAAAAAAATAATAGAATGGTTAAATTCTAAAAAATCTTTAAATTTCCAATGTGAGGAGGATTTAATCGGCGGAGCTTCATTTGATAAACATAAAAATCCAATAACTGATGAAGTTTTTTATAAGGCACTAGAGGCAGATGCTGTAATCTTAGGTGCTGTAGGTGGACCCAAATGGGATAATTTAGAATTTTCTAAAAGACCAGAACGTGCTCTTTTGAAACTAAGAAAAGAATTAAAACTTTTTGCTAATCTAAGGCCGGCAATTTGCTTTAAACAATTGGTTGATGCATCTAGCTTAAAGCCTGAAATTGTATCAGGTCTAGACATTATGATTGTGCGAGAGCTCACGGGTGGAATTTATTTTGGCGAACCAAGAGGGATTAAACCAATTGAAAATGGTGAGCGAAAAGGAATTAACACGCATATATACACAAGCAGTGAAATAAAAAGGGTGGCTAGAGTTGCTTTTGAATTGGCCAAAAAAAGAAATAAAAAAGTTACTTCATGTGAAAAATCAAACGTTATGGAAGCAGGATTACTTTGGAGGGAAGAGGTTCAGTCAGTTAAAGATAATGAATTTCCTGATATTGAATTAGAGCATATGCTTGCAGACAATTGTGCCATGCAACTTTTAAAAAACCCAAAGCAATTTGATGTGATTGTAACAGATAATCTTTTTGGAGATATTCTTTCAGATGAATCAGCTATGTTGACCGGGTCCCTTGGACTTTTACCATCAGCATCCCTAGGTGTAAAAGATAAGAATGGTAAAACGAGATCTATGTACGAACCTGTACACGGTTCAGCGCCAGATATAGCTGGCAAAGGGATATCAAATCCAATCGCAACTATCTTAAGCTTTTCTATGGCTCTTAGATATTCTTTAGATTTAGAGAAAGAAGCGGATAATCTAGATCAGGCTGTGCAAAAAGTTCTTGATGACGGTTTAAGAACTAAAGATATTTTGTCTAAAGGCAAAAAAGAAGTGTCCACATCTCAAATGGGGGATGCAATTATTTCAAAACTTAAATAGTATCTGCTCCAATGAATATAAAAAATGTAGTTGTCATTGGCTCAGGAACTATGGGAAGTGGTATTGCTGCCCAATTATGTAATGCCGACATACCAGTTATATTATTAGATCTAAAAACCGAAATATCAGAAAAGGCAAAAAAAAAAATATTTGAATCTCGTCCTCCTTTACTAATTGATAAAAGTAAAATTGATAATATTAAAGTTGGTAATATAGAAGATAATTTTGACTTAGTGGGAAAAGCTGATTGGATAGTAGAAGCTGTTGTTGAACGTATAGATATAAAACATAATCTTTATGAAAAAATTTCAAAAGCAAGAAAGCCTGACTCGATAATTTCATCGAATACATCAACCATTCCTTTAAAAGTTTTATCTGAAAAAATGTCTGAAAAAGATAAAAAAGATTTTTGTATTACTCATTTTTTTAATCCCGTAAGATATATGGGATTGTTAGAAATTGTTAGTGAAACTTCAAATGACTTAAATAAAATAAATTTTTTAAAAAATTTTTGCGAAGATAGCTTGGGCAAAGGTGTAATTATTTGTAAAGATACTCCAGGTTTTTTAGGTAATAGAGTTGGAGTTTATGCTATGCAAGTAGCTATGACAGAAGCCATCAAAATGAATTTAAGTATAGAAGAAGCCGATGCTGTTTTTGGAAGACCTATGGGTATTCCTAAAACTGGAGTGTTTGGTTTGTATGATTTGATTGGCATAGATTTAATGGCTGATGTTTTAAAAAGTTTTTTAAAAGAATTACCAAGCTCTGATGTTTTTCATGAAGTTGCTCAAGAGATCCCACTTGTTAAAAATTTAATTGAAACAGGTTACACCGGAAGAAAAGGAAAAGGTGGTTTTTACAGGATGAATAAAAAAGATGGAAAGAAAATTTTAGAAGCAATTAATTTAATAACTAGAGAGTATTCCCCATCTAAAAAAATTGATCTAAATCTGGACGAAAAAATTGATCTAAAAGAACTTGTTTTAAGAAATGATAAATATGGAAAATATGCATGGTCTGTAGTTTCAAAAATTATTCTTTACGCATCATCTCTTATCCCAAATGTAACTAAAGATTATAATAACATTGATGAAGCTATGAGACTGGGTTTTAATTGGACAAAAGGTCCATTCGAAATGCTTGAGGAACTGGGAGTGAAATTTTTTGTAGAAAAAGACAACAAACTAAAAGCAAATGAATTTATTAAAAATCTTTATAATAAAAAAACAGAATCTTTTTATGGCAAAAGACAAAATTATACAAATTTAGAAACTTTAGGAAAAGTTAAGCAGTTAGCAAAAATTGATAAAGATAATGCCTCAGCTATCACATACCAATATAAAGATTATAAAATTGTAGAATTTAATACAAAGGCCAATACATTAGATTACAAATCAATGGATGCTTTAAAAAAAGCATCTGATAAAAATTTAATTATTATAAATGAAGGAATGCAGTTCTCAGCAGGAGTTAATCTAAATTATGTCATGGAATTTGCTAAAGAGAAAAATTGGAAAGCAATTGAAAAATTTATTTATCATTTCCAAATGACCTGTAAGCAATTGAAATATTCTAATAATTTGGTTATTTCTGCTCCATCCGGATTGGCTTTGGGTGGTGGCTTTGAGGTTTTAGTCCAAAGTGACTATGTGGTTGCTCATACCAATATTGTTACAGGCCTAGTTGAAACAATTGTAGGATTAATACCTGCTGGTGGTGGGACTACAAACATGCTTTATAGATGGACGCAAACCCAAGAAGCTAAAAAAGATCCTGACTTTGCCCCACAAAAAGTATTTGATATTATTGGTTATGGCAAAACAGCTAGCTCACCAATAGAAGCTAAACCATACAAGTTTTTATTAGAAAAAGACAAAAGTATCATGAATAGAAATAAATTACTTTCAGTTTCTCAAGATTTGATAAATGAAAAAAAAGTAGGGTATAAACCGCCGCAACAGCCAACTTTTAACTTATCAGGAGATCAAGTAAGAGGTAAGATGCATCAAACTCTTGAAAAACTTTTTCAAGAGAAGAAAATTTTGGAGCATGGAATGGAAGTCGGAAAAAAATTAGCTTTTGTACTAAGCGGAGGAAACACTAATATTAATAAAGAATTATCAGAAGACGATATGTATGCCTTAGAGTTAGATGCTTTTGTTAAGCTTATTGAAATGGAAAAAACTCAAGCTAGAATAAAACATACACTTTCAACAGGAAAACCTTTGGTGAATTAATGGCAACTTATAGAGCACCAGTAGATGATATGATGTTTCTCTTTGAAAAATTAAGAGATAATTCTCATTACAACTCACTTGAAAAATATAAAGAAGTTAATCCTGAACTTGCAAAAGATATATTAGAGCAAGCTGCAAAATTAACTGAGAATTTAATACTTCCCTTGGCAAAAGCTGGAGATGAAACGCCGGCAAAATTAGAAAATGGTGTAGTTAGAACACCACCAGGATACAAAGAAGCTTACAAAAAATTTATTGATGATGGGTGGGTTTCCTTATCTTGCGATCCAGAATACGGCGGTCAAGGAATGCCAAAAACTATTAGCTCATTTTTTGATGAAATGTTATCTGCCGCTAGTCTTTCTTTTAAACTTTACAGTGAACTTAGTATTGGTGCTTATAATTGTATACTTCGCCATGGAAGCGATTCCATAAAGAAAAAATTTTTACCTAACATGGTAAAAGGTACTTGGAGTGGAACAATGTGCCTTACAGAACCAGTTTGTGGCACTGATTTAGGATTATTAAAAACTAAAGCTATCGAACAAAAAGATGGCACCTTTAAATTAACTGGTCAAAAAATATTTATAACTTCTGGCGATCAAGATCTTACAGAAAACATTATACATTTAGTACTTGCCAGAACTCCTGACGCACCCCTAGGTACAAAAGGAATTAGTTTATTTCTGGTACCAAAAGTTCAGGTAAAAGAGGACGGGTCCCTAGGACCTAGAAATGGTATTTCAACTAACTCAATCGAAAGTAAAATGGGAATTAGGGGATCTGCTACATGTGTTTTAAATTTTGATGAAGCGGTCGGATATATGATTGGACCCAAAAACAAAGGACTGAGTTCAATGTTCACTATGATGAATTTAGAAAGAATCGTTGTTGGTTTACAAGGATTAGGATTATCAGAAATTGCTTATCAGAATGCGCTAAACTATTCAAAAGAAAGAAAGCAGGGAAAATCAAATAATAGTAAAACAAAAAATGGAGCAGACCTAATTATCGACCATGCTGACATCAGAAGAACATTATTAAATATGAAATCAATTATAGAAGGTGAAAGAGCTTTAAGTTTTTGGTTGGCTCAACAAACTGAAGTTAGCTTACACCATGAAGATAATAAAATTAAAGAAGAAGCTCTAGACTTTGTTTCATTAATGACTCCAGTTGTTAAATCCTTATTTAGTGATATGGGAATGGAGATTACCAGTGAAGCTATGCAAATCTTTGGCGGTTATGGTTATACAAAAGATCAAGGTATAGAACAGCTTTACAGAGATAATAGGATCACTCCAATTTATGAAGGAACAAACTCAGTTCAAGCTATTGATCTAGTTTTTAGAAAACTTGTTACCAAAGATAAAGATATTATTGGACGTTATTTAAATTTAATTGAAGAAGAAATTAAAAAAAATAAAAATCAAGAAAAAATAAAGCCGTTAGCTGAAGAATTGGATGAATATTTAAAAATAACTATAAATTTTACAAGTTGGATTAAAGAAAAAATGACAAATTCCAAAGATGATGTAAGTGCAGCTTGTAACGACTATTTAAAGGTTTTAGGCTTAATTGCACTTGCTTATTCTTGGCTAAAAGTTTTAGATGTTAGCTATCAAGAATTGAATAACAATAAAAAGTTTTTTGAAGATAAAATCGAAACTGCGAATTTTTTCTTTAAAAGAGTTTTACCTAGAATAAATTCCCATTATAAATCTGCAATTTCAGGAAGTAATTATATAATGGATTTTAAATTTAACTAAAATGGAATTTAACAGCTTACTTCAAAAGAAGTTGCACGATGGCAAATTTGTCTTTACTGCAGAAACGACACCTCCTGATGCGGCAAATAAAGAAACTTTGTTAAAAAAAGTAAAACCTCTAAAAAACATAGCCGATGCCGTTAATGTTACTGATAGTCCAGGTGCTAAAGTACATATGTCAGCACTTACTGCTGCAATTATTTTAGTTCAAGATGATATTGACCCAATATTACAATTAACAGTTCGTGACCGTAATCGCTTAGCAATCCAAGGTGATTTAGTAGGAGCTTCAGCATTAGGTGTTCATAATATTCTATGTCTATCTGGAGATGATCCGAAAACAGGCGATCAACCAGAAACAAAACCAGCTAAAGATATTGACAGCGCAACATTAGTTGCAACAGCTAATATGATGAGAAAAGATAAAAAATTTCCATCAGGAAGAGCTATTGAACCTGCTCCTAAATTGTTTATTGGCGGAGCCGAAGTTCCTTCAAAAGGAAAACCAGATATAGAAAAAATTTCGGCAAAAATTAAAAATGGAATTGATTTTTTCCAAACCCAATATGTTTTTGAAGCAAAAAAATTAGAGGAATACATGAAAGTATTAGAAGATGCAGGAATTTTGGAAAAAACATCATTTTTAATTGGTTTAGGGCCTTTTGCTTCAGCAAAAAGTGCAAAATGGATGAATGATAACTTGTTTGGTGTAGATGTTCCTGATGAAATTGTTAAAAGATTAGAGCAAGCAAAAGATCAAAAGGAAGAAAGTAAAAAAATTTGTCTTGAATTAATTCAGATTTTTCGCGAAATTAAAGGAGTTAGTGGGATTCACTTGATGGGACATAAAAAAGAAGAAGTAATTGCAGAAATTATAAAAGAATCTAAAATAAGTTAATTTATTATGAGCCATTACGAAAAAAATCTTGATAAAAATAATGCGAATTTTGTTCCATTAACACCCTTATCTTTCCTTGAAAGAGCTAAAGATATTTATCCAAATTATGAAGCAATAATTTATGAAGATAGAAAATATACATGGATCGAGGTGTATAAAAGATGCATTAAATTTGCGAGTGCATTAGAGAAAATTGGTATAAGCAAGGGAGATACAGTTTCATTTTTAGCTTTTAATACTCCAGAAATTTTTGAGGCTCATTATTCTGTTCCAATGACTGGCGCAGTATTAAATACAATTAATATTAGACTAGATGCTAAAACCATCGCCTACATTTTGGATCACAGTGAAGCCAAAGTTCTAGTTGTAGATAGACAGCTTCATGGAGAAGTTAAAAAAGCATTAAGCACAATAAAAAGAAAAATTATTGTTATAGATATAAATGATAAACTTGCGAATCAATCAAAATTAGAAAAGATTGGCGACTTAGAGTATGAACAATTTTTAAGTACCGGTGACGAAAATTATCAATGGAAAATGCCAGATAATGAATGGCAAGCTATCTCATTAAGCTATACATCGGGTACGACAGGAAATCCAAAGGGTGTGGTGTATCATCATCGAGGATCATATTTAATGTCAACAGGTTCTGCGGCAGCTTGGAATATGCCAAACCGATTAAACTTTTTAACTATCGTGCCAATGTTTCATTGCAATGGATGGTGCTATCCCTGGACTGTTCCTATGTTAAATGGAAGAACAATTTGTTTAAGAAACATTGATATTAAAAAGATTTTTGAGTTAATTGATAAACATAACGTAACGCATTTTGGCGGAGCACCAATCGTACTTAATATGATTACAGGGGCTCCCGAAAGTCACCGTAAAAAATTAAAACAAAAAGTTTATGTATTAACTGCTGGAGCTCCACCACCAAGTATTATTTTTAAAAAGATGAAAAGCCTTGGTTTTGAAGTCATGCATGTATATGGGCTTACAGAGACGTATGGTCATGTAACACAATGTGCGTGGAACGAAGCATGGGATGAACTAGATGAGGAAAAACAAAATGAAATTAAAGCCAGACAAGGAGTAAGGTATCCTAATACAGAAGGTGTAACAATTATGGACCCCGAGACTATGAAGGAAGTTCCAAAGGATGGCAAAACAATCGGGGAAATAATGATCAGGGGAAATGTGGTTATGAAAGGTTACTTCAAAGATAAAGATGCTACCGACAAAGCAATGAAAGGAGGATGGTTTCATACTGGAGATCTAGCTGTTATGCATCCCGATGGTTATGTGAAAATTCAAGATAGGTCTAAAGATATAATTATTTCTGGTGGTGAGAATATATCTTCAATAGAAATAGAAAATACATTAGCAAAACATCCTTCCGTATCTATAGCTGCAGTCGTAGCGAAACCAGATGAAAAATGGGGGGAAGTTCCTTGTGCATTTATTGAGTCTGTTAAAGACAAACCTGTTACAGAAAAAGAACTAATTAATTTTTGTAAGGAAACTTTAGCTAGTTTTAAAGTTCCTAAAAAAATAGAATTTTGTGAACTACCAAAAACATCAACGGGTAAAATTCAAAAATTTGAATTAAGAAAGAAAGCTAAGGAGACCAACTGAATTTTGAAGTAGACCAAAAAGATGTGTTTGCATCTACTGGTGGATTAGATTTTGACAATAAAAAACCAGTAATTTTACTTATGCATGGATCCGGACTTACACATATCGTTTGGTCTTTGCACGAAACATTTCTTGCAACAAAAGGTTATAGCGTTTTGTCTGTTGACTTACCTGGACACGGAAATTCTGAAGGACCTGCAGTAAAATCTATTGAGGGTATATCAGAGTGGATAAAAAAATTAATGGAAAAATTGAATGTTAGTGAAATTTCATTTATTGGCCATTCCCAAGGTTGTCTTGTTGGGCTTGAATTTGCATCACGTTTTCCAAAATTAATTAAAAATTTAGTCCTTGTCGGAGGATCATATGAATTACCTGTTAACCCAGCCTTAATTGATTATGCAGATGGAGGCGACATGAAATCAGTCGAACTTATGATGAAATGGGGCTATGAAGGTGTAAAAAAATTTATTGGAGGAAATCCAGTGCAAAAAATTATTAATTCTCCAAGGCAAGTCCAGGAAGGTTTAGCAGTCGATCTTAGAGCATGTAATGATTACAAAAACGGCCTGAAGGCTGCGGCTGATATAAATTGTCCTACACTTTGCATATTAGGAGATAAAGACAAAATGGTTCCATTAGATAAAGGAAAAAAAATGGCAGAGACAATTAAAAATTCTCAGTTAGAAGTATTAAAAGAATGTGGTCACATGATTATATTTGAAAAAGCTTTTGAAATGAGAGAGATTGTTAAAAAATTTATTGAAAAAAATCACAAATAATTACTATGAAAAAGTTTTATATAGCAAAATCTAGAAGGTTAAGAAGTACTCCATATACTTCTAGAATTGAAAACCAAGGTCTTACTGCTTATACGATTTATAACCATATGCTTTTACCTGCCTCATTTGGAAATATTGAAAAAGAGTATTTTCATTTAAAAGAGCACGTTCAAGTTTGGGATGTGGCAGCTGAAAGACAAGTTCAAATAACAGGAAAAGATGCAGAAAAATTAGTACAACTAATGACTTGTAGAAATCTTTCAAAAGCGAAAGTTGGAAGATGTTATTATATTCCTACCATAGATGAGGAAGGTGGCATGCTAAATGATCCTGTTGCACTTAAACTTAGTGATAATAAGTGGTGGCTCTCATTAGCTGATTCAGATATTGGTCTTTACGCAAAAGGAATTGCCAGCGGCTTATCTTTACAAGTTGAAGTAAGCGAGCCTGATGTAAATATACTGGCTGTTCAAGGACCCAAGTCATTTAAACTGATGGAAAAAGTTTTTGGCAAAAAAATTAACGAGCTTAAATTTTTTGGATTCGATTATTATAATTTTAAAGGAAATAAATTTTTAATTGCTAGATCAGGCTGGTCTAAACAAGGCGGCTATGAAATTTATGTTGAAAATAGAGAGGCAGGACAAAATCTATATGACGAATTATTTTTAGCTGGGAAGGAATTTCAAGTTAAACCAGGTTGTCCCAATCAAATCGAAAGAATTGAAAGTGCGCTTTTATCATCAGGTAATGACTTTGATAGTTGTGATAATCCGTATGAGTGTGGTTTTGATAAATATATAGACGTTGATTCCAATATAAATTATTTGGGAAAAAATGCCCTAATCCAAATCGCAAAAAAGGGAATCAACAGAAAACTTATGGGCGTTAAAATAGATTTAGATAAAATTGAAATGACAGAGGAAAAACCTCTCCAGAACGGCAAAAGTGTAGTAGGACATTTAAGGTCGGCTGTTTATTCCCCCCACCTTAAAAAAGTGGTTGGCATTGCGATGATAAATAAAGAATATTGGGATAAAAAAACTCCTTTTGAATTAGAAATTAATGGTAAAAAGAGCAAAGGATCGATTTGCGATCTGCCAATTGTGTAGTAATACTTAACTTATATGAATATAGCAATCGTTGGGGCGACAGGAAATGTCGGCAGAAAACTTTTAGAAGTTATAGAAAAGCTGAATTTTAAATTTAGTGAATTATATCTTATTGCCTCAGATAAAAGTGTTGGAAAAAAAATAACTTTTAAAGGCAAAATATACTCAGTCGTTGGACTTAATGATTTTGATTTTTCTAAAGTTAAAATAGCTTTTTTTTCTGCTGGAAGCGAAATAGCAGAAAAATGGGCACCTGTTGCGGCAAAAAAAACAATTGTTATAGATAATTCAAAACATTTTAGGATGGACAAAGATGTTCCTTTAGTCGTTCCGGAAGTTAATGCAGAAACTTTAAAAAATTATAAAAATAAAAATATTATCGCAAATGCTAATTGTTCTACTATTCAATTAGTTTTAGCCTTAAAACCTTTGCACGATCAGTATAAAATTAAAAGATGTATTGTCAGTACCTATCAATCTGTATCGGGTGCAGGTAATGCTCAAATGCAAGAATTAGAAGAACAAAGTAAAAAAGTTTTAAACAAAGAAAAAGTAATTTCAAAAAACTTTACAAAACAA
Source organism: uncultured Pelagibacteraceae bacterium (assembly GCA_902530215.1). GTDB lineage: Bacteria > Pseudomonadota > Alphaproteobacteria > Pelagibacterales > Pelagibacteraceae > CABZZR01. Next base: position 38,231 of record CABZZR010000005.1, on the reverse strand, counting down.
ATAGCTTTTAATGTCATTCCACATATTGATACATTTATGGAGGATCGTTATACAAAAGAAGAATGGAAAATGACCGTTGAAACAAAAAAAATATTAGATCCCAATATATCTTTAAGCGCAACATGCGTAAGGGTTCCAGTGTTTGTTGGACATTCTGAGTCAGTAAATATCGAATTTAATTCAGAAATTGATTCTGAAAAAATTAGAAGATGTTTGGAAAAAGCCCCTGGATGTAAAGTTTTAGATGAGGCAAAAGATGGCGGTTATATTACCCCAGTCGAATCTAGCGGTGACTTTTTTACATACATTTCAAGGATAAGAGATGACCACACACAAAAAAATTCTATAAATATGTGGGTAGTATCTGATAATTTACTTAAAGGAGCTGCTTTAAATGCAGTGCAAATTGCAAATACTTTAATTAAAAAATATATTTAAAAAATGAAAGTGAATCAAAATCCATTATCACCTCATCTTCAAATTTACAGGTGGCAAATTTCATCATTGTTATCAATCACACACAGGATTTCTGGAGTCATAAATCTTTTAGCACTAATTTTAATATTTTTTTGGTTAATATTTTTAAGTTCAGGAGAAAATAATTATGAGTCATTTTTATTAATATTTAATAGTTTTTTTGGAAAGTTTATTTTGATTAGTTTTTCGTGGTCTATGAGCTTTCACATATTGAGCGGTATAAGACATTTATTTTGGGATTTTGGATATGGTTTTGAAATTAAAACTGCTAACATTTCAGGAGTAATTGTGATTTTTCTCTCTTTAGTACTTACAATTGTATTTTGGCTTTTTGCAAGAGGTTTTATTTAGATGAATGCTACAAGAAAATGGATCCTTCACCGCGTAAGTGCTATAATTATTGCTCCGGTATATGTATGGTTATATTTTTCATTAATTTCACTTTCGACTGAAAATTATTCGGATGCCATTACTTTTTTTCAAAATCCTTTATTTGAAATTTTAACAATTTTCTTATTTTTTACTGCGTTTTTTCACGCCAAAATCAGCTTAAATGAAATATTTGAAGACTATATTCATAATAAAAAAATCAAAGATGTCGCAAATATTTTAGCCTTAATATCGAGTATAATTTTACCTTTAATAATTTTTATTTTGTTTATATTTAAAATTTAATGAGTGCATATAAAATAGTTGATCATGAGTATGATGTTCTGGTTGTGGGAGCTGGGGGCAGTGGCTTGCGCGCCGCAGTTGGATTAAGTGAGTCTGGCTTAAAAACTGCCTGTATTTCAAAAGTATTCCCAACAAGAAGTCATACAGCTGCAGCACAGGGCGGAATATCAGCAGCCTTAGGTAATGCTGGAGAAGATGATTGGCGTTGGCACATGTATGATACAGTTAAAGGATCAGATTGGCTTGGAGATCAAGATTGCATTGAATATTTATGCAAAGAAGCACCAAAAGCCGTTATAGAATTGGAGAGATATGGTGTGCCCTTTAGCAGAAATAAAGATGGGAAAATATACCAAAGAGCATTCGGTGGAATGACAAAAAATTATGGTAATGAGCCGGTGCAAAGAACTTGCGCTGCAGCAGATAGAACGGGGCATGCGATACTGCATACTTTGTATGGACAGGCCCTAAAACATAAAACTGAATTTTTTATTGAGTATTTCGCTTTAGATTTATTAATGAAAAATGGCGAGTGCAAAGGAGTTATTGCTTGGAATTTAAATGATGGAACTATTCATAGATTTAGATCACATATTACAATTATAGCAACAGGTGGTTATGGAAAAATTTATTATTCAGCAACAGCGGCCCATACTTGTACAGGTGACGGTAATGGGATGAGCTTAAGAGCTGGCTTGCCGTTGCAAGATATGGAGTTTGTACAGTTTCATCCGACAGGCCTTTACGGTATCGGATGTTTAATTTCTGAGGCTGTTAGAGGTGAAGGGGGATTTTTAGTGAATTCAAAAGGTGAACGTTTTATGGAAAAATATGCTCCTAAAGCAAAAGATCTTGCATCCAGAGATGTAGTCAGCAGATCAATGGCAATAGAAATCAATCAAGGAAGAGGCATAGGAGAAAACAAAGATCATATACATTTACATATTGATCACATAGATCCAAAAATTATAGAGAGTCGTTTACCAGGTATATCTGAATCAGTAGAAACTTTTGTGCACAGAGATGTAACAAAAGACCCAATTCCTGTTGTCCCAACAGTCCATTATAATATGGGAGGCATACCAACCAATTATAAAGCTGAAGTCATTACATCAAACGGAAGTGATAAAACTGTACCAGGACTAATGGCAATAGGAGAGGCAGCTTGCGTTTCAGTGCATGGAGCGAACAGGTTAGGTTCAAATTCTTTAATTGATCTAGTAGTTTTTGGAAAAGCTGCAGCTGAGAGGGCTAGCGAATTAGTAAAACCAAATTCACCACATGAAGAGATCTCAAGTGATGAAACAGACAAGTGTCTCGATAGATTTGACAGATTAAGAAATGGCAACGGATCAAATAAAACTTCAGAACTAAGATTGTCTATGCAAAAAACAATGCAAGAAAAATGTGCAGTATTTAGAACTGATAAAACTCTTAGAGAAGGCGTTAATGAAATTAAAAAACCTTTTGATGGACTGGAATCAGTGTCTGTTAAAGACAAATCTTTAGTTTTTAATACAGATTTGATGGAAACCTTGGAGTTTGATAACCTTATTCGTCAAGCAATTACAACGATGGAATCTGCTTATCATAGAAAAGAAAGCAGAGGGGCCCATGCTAGAGAAGATTTTCCATCAAGAGATGATAAAAATTTTATGAAACACACTTTAAGTTGGCACGATGGAAATAAAGTTAAAATTAATTACCGTAAGGTTAATTTATCAACACTAACAAATGATGTTCAAACCTTTCCACCCAAAGAAAGAATTTATTAATGGTACAATTTAATCTTCCAAAAAATTCTAAGATTTTAAAAGGAAATTATTTTAAGGATGAAACAGGATCATCAAATATAAAGGTGGTTCATGTTTATCGATGGGATCCTGAAAAAAATGAAAATCCCAGAGAGGATACTTTTGAAGTTGATTTAAATACTTGTGGAAATAAAGTTTTAGATATTCTTAATAAAATAAAAAGTGATTTAGATTCTTCGTTAGCATTTAGAAAATCTTGTGCTCATGGTGTATGTGGTTCATGCGCGATGAATGTTGACGGTGTAAATACATTATCCTGCATGAAATCTCATAAAGAAATAAAGGGCGAATTACGCATTTTTCCCCTACCCCACTTAAAAGTAATTAAAGATTTGGTAGCGGACTTGAGTACATTATATAAACAATACGAGTCAATAGAACCATGGCTAAAAACTACAGAATTAAAATCTCAAACAAGTGAAATTAATCAATCAAAAGAAAATAGAGACAAGCTAGATGGTTTATATGAGTGCATCATGTGTGCCTGTTGTTCAACTTCATGCCCAAGTTATTGGTGGAATGGAGATAAATACTTGGGACCAGCTGTATTGTTGCAAGCTTATCGATGGATTTCTGACAGTAGAGATGAAGAAAAAAAAGAAAGATTAAAAATGGTGGCAGATAAATTAAAATTATATAGATGTCATACCATTATGAATTGTACAAGTTCCTGCCCCAAAGGTTTGAATCCAGCAAAAGCTATAGCATCTATAAAGAAAATGCTTGTTTCAAGCTAATTTTTTTTTTTATTAAAAAAATATTCTAAAATTTCTTTGATTAGTTTTTTAAAGGAAGGGACTAGATTAAGCTTTTCATAGTTCTCGTATATTGTCCCAGTTTTTTTATCAATTAAATCTATACTTTCAGTTAAAAAGTCTAAATTTTTAAGATAAACATAAATTATATCAGTGGCTTTGCAATTATCTGTAAATTTTATTTTTCTTTCGTTAATTATTTTGCCAACATCGAACTTTTCAGTAATTTCATGAAAAGTAAGAAACACCTCATCCCAGCTATTAATAAATTTATAAAAAAAAATAAACGAACCTCTTTGATTTATTAAACTTCCCAAGTGAAAATTATAAATTTTAAAATTTTCTAACTCTATTTTTTTTGTACTATAGACACTTAATCCAAAGTCATATTTTTTATTTACTTCAGTGACTAAACTGCAATTAGGATTATTTTTTAATACTTCTTTAATTGATATAGTTTTTTTATAAGATCTTATAACATCAGTAATCGAACCAAAAAACAAAACAACCAGAGCCATTTTTAACTTTCTTATGAAACTTGGCTTGTTTAACATTATGTCAACTTTATAAGATTTGAAATTGTGACTTGAAATTATGTGATTCACTAAATTTAATGAAATAATCTTATCATTTGTTGTATATATAATTATATTTTTCATGAATCTATATAACTATATTATCTTTAATGAAAAAAGTACTTGCAACAAGTTAAAAGCTTATTTAATCAGTAAAACCTATGAAAATGATTAAACATTTTGTAGACGGAAAGATATATGTCGGTAATTCAAAAAGAACTGGCAAAGTATATAACCCAGCAACAGGAGAACAGACCTCTGAAGTAAACTTAGCTTCTAAGGAAGATCTAGATTTTACAGTTTCTAAAGCTAAAAGTGCCTTTTTAAAATGGTCAAGAACACCGCCTGCGCAAAGGGCAAGAGTAGTGTTTAAATTTAAAGAATTAATAGAAAAAAATTTTGATGAACTTACTAAACTTATAGTTTCCGAACATGGCAAGGTTTACGAGGATGCAAAAGGCTCTTTAACAAGAGGACTGGAAGTAGTCGAATTTGCGTGTGGAATACCACACTTACTTAAAGGAGAATTCACTGAAAATGTAGGGACCGATGTAGATAGTTGGTCAATAAGGCAACCATTAGGAGTTTGCGCAGGAATAACTCCATTTAACTTTCCAGCCATGGTGCCAATGTGGATGTTTCCAATATCAATAGCATGTGGCAACACATTTATCTTAAAACCTTCAGAAAAAGATCCTTCTTGTTCTATTAGACTTGCAGAATTATTTAAAGAAGCTGGGCTTCCGGATGGTGTTTTTAATGTTATTAATGGAGATAAAGAAGCTGTGGACGCATTGCTATTAAATAAAGACATTGTAGCCATAAGTTTTGTTGGTTCCACTCCTATAGCAAAATATATATATGAAAATGCAGCTAAAAATGAGAAACGAGTTCAAGCTTTAGGTGGCGCTAAAAATCATTGTGTAATTATGCCAGATTGTGATTTAGATCAGGCAGTAAACGGATTAATGGGAGCTGCTTATGGTTCAGCAGGAGAGAGATGCATGGCTCAATCTGTAGCAGTAGCAGTTGGAAATATAGGAAATGATTTAGTAAGCAAAATTTCTAAAAAAGTTATGTCTCTTAAAGTAGGTCCTGGTATGGATAAAAATTCTGATATGGGACCACTAGTAACGAAAGAACATTTAGAAAAAGTGAAAGGCTATGTAGATTTAGGAATTAAAGAAGGTGCAAAATTAGTTGTGGATGGTAGAAATATAAAACTTCAAGGTTATGAAAAAGGTTTTTATTTAGGTGGGTGCCTTTTTGATCATGTAGAAAAAAATATGAAAATTTATAAAGAAGAGATTTTTGGACCAGTGCTTTCTGTAGTTAGAGTAAAAGATTTTGAATCTGCTATCAATTTAATTAATGATCATGAATTTGGTAATGGAACAAGTATTTATACTAGAGACGGAGACGTAGGACGTACATTCGCAAGTAAAATAAAAATTGGGATGGTAGGTATCAATATACCAATCCCGGTTCCTGTTGCTTATCATTCTTTTGGTGGTTGGAAAAGATCACTATTTGGTGATCAACATATGCATGGACCTGAAGGAATAAGATTTTACACAAAATTAAAAACTATAACTTCAAAATGGCCAACAGGACTAAGATCAGATCCTGAATTTGTCATGCCTACGATGAAATAAATATGAGAAAAAAAATATCATTAATAGGAGCGGGTCAAATAGGCGGGACGCTTGCACATTTAATTGCTATTAAAGAATTAGCAGATGTAGTTTTGTTTGATATTTCAGCAGGGATTGCAAAAGGAAAGGCTTTGGATATAGCCCAATCATCAGGAGTAGAAGGTTTTGATGTTGATTTAACTGGTACTGATAGTTATGAGGATACAAAAAATTCTGATGTAATAATTATTACTGCTGGAGTACCTAGAAAACCAGGCATGTCTAGAGATGATTTGCTTGGAACTAACTTAAAAATAATAAAAGAAGTTGGTTTAGGAATCAAAAAAACTTCACCAAACGCCTTTGTTATATGCATTACTAATCCTTTAGATGTTATTGTAATGGCTTTACAAAAATACTCTAATCTTCCAACAAATAAAGTTGTTGGCATGGCTGGTATACTGGATACTTCAAGATTTAAATATTTTTTAGCAAAGGAACTAAATATTTCTATTAAAGAAATTGATACTTTAGTTTTAGGCGGTCATGGTGATTTTATGGTTCCGATGCCAAACAGAACAACTATAGGAAAAAAACCTCTAAAAGAATTCATTAGTCAAAAAAAAATTTCAACCGAAAACTTAGAGAATATCGTTGATAGAACAAGAAAAGGTGGTGCTGAGATTATTAAATTATTAGAAAAAGGGTCGGCTTTTTATGCTCCCGCTTCATCTGGAGTGGAAATGGCGGAATCTTATCTAAAAAATCAAAAAAAAGTTTTACCTTGTGCTGCCTTTTTAAATGGAGAATATGGAGTAAAAAATCTTTATGCTGGAGTTCCAGTTGTTATTGGTGAAAAAGGTGTTGAAAAAATTGTAGAATTAAAACTAGATAATGAGGAAAAAAAATATTTTAATAAATCAATTGAAGCAGTAAATGAACTATTTAATGCTGCAAAAAATATAGATCCCTCTTTAAAATAAATTAATGAACATCCACGAGCATCAGGCTAAAGAAATACTAAAAAAATTTGGCGCGAATGTTCCTCATGGAGTGGTAGTATACTCTTTAGATGAGGTGGATCAAAAAATACAATTATTAAAATCTAAAAAAATTATTGTAAAGGCCCAAATTCATGCTGGGGGAAGAGGAAAGGCAGGAGGAATAAAAATTGCAAATAACATTGATGAGTTAAAAGGTTATGCCAAAGATCTTTTAGGAAAAATTTTAATAACCCCACAGACTGGTCCCAAAGGAAAAAAAGTACAAAGATTATATTTGGAAGAACCAGCTGATATATTAAAAGAATTTTATTTATCTTGTTTAGTCGATAGAAGTAATTCAAAAATAACTTTTATTTCAAGTACAGAAGGTGGCGTAAATATTGAAGAAGTAGCAAAAAAAAATCCTAACAAAATAACTAAAGTAAAATTAGAGTCATCAAAAATTCTTAAAGATGAAGAAATAAAAGAAATTATCAATCCATTTAAAGTTTCAGAAAATTTGATTAAACAACTTTCAAACTTAATTAAATCTATTCATAAAGTATTAATAGAAACAGATGCAAGCTTAATTGAGATTAATCCATTAATTGTGACTAAAGATGAAAAAATCGTCTGCTTAGATGCAAAAATTAGTTTTGATGACAATGCTTTATACAAACATCCTGAAATAGCTTCTTTAAGAGATCTTAACGAGGAAGATCCTATTGAAATTGAAGCACGTAAATATGATTTGGCTTACATAAAACTTAATGGAAAGATTGGATGTATGGTAAATGGAGCAGGATTGGCAATGGCAACAATGGATATTATTAAATTGTATGGATCTGAGCCAGCAAACTTTTTAGATGTTGGAGGTGGAGCATCTAAAGAAAAAGTTTCTGCTGCAATTAAAATCATATTATCCGATAAAAATGTTAAGGGAATTTTAATAAACATTTTTGGCGGGATAATGAGATGTGATGTTTTGGCCCAGGGGGTTGTCGATGCTGCAAGACAAATAAATTTATCAATACCTGTTGTAGTTAGATTGGCAGGAACCAATGTAGAAAAAGGGAAAGAAATTTTAAAAAAATCTAATTTAAAAATAATATCAGCTAAAAATTTATCAGATGCTGCAAAAAAGATTGTTGAAATCACGAAATAAACTATGTCTATACTTGTAAACAAAAATACCAAAGTGATTTGCCAAGGTTTTACTGGAACTCATGGAACTTTTCACTCTGAGCAAGCTATCAAATATGGAACAAACTTAGTGGGAGGTGTTACTCCAAAAAAAGGAGGCCAAAAACATTTGGGAAAACCAGTATTCAATTCTGTAAAAGAGGCAATAGAAAAAACACATGCAAACGCAACAATGATATATGTTCCAGCAAAGTATGCCGCTTCTGCAATCATTGAAGCTTTAGAAGCCGAAATTCCATTAATAACTTGTATTACCGAAGGAATTCCAATCTTGGATATGATTCATGTAAAAGAAAAACTTAGAAAATCAAAATCAAGACTCATTGGACCAAATTGCCCCGGAGTAATTACGCCAGATGAATGTAAAATTGGAATAATGCCTGGTGAAATACATAAAAAGGGTTCAGTAGGAATTGTTTCTAGATCAGGCACTTTAACTTATGAGGCTGTAGCCCAAACAAGCGAAATCGGTTTGGGTCAATCTACATGTATTGGTATTGGAGGCGATCCTGTTAATGGCACTAATTTTATAGATTGTATTGATCTTTTTTTAAAAGATCCAAAAACTAATTCAATATTAATGATAGGCGAAATCGGAGGCAGTGCCGAAGAAGATGCATCAGAATTTATCAAATCATCAAAAATAAAAAAACCAGTAGTAGGTTTTATTGCAGGTATAACGGCCCCACCCGGTCGAAAAATGGGACATGCTGGAGCAATTATATCTGAAGGCAAAGGAAGTGCAGAAGATAAAATAGAAAAAATGAAATCATGTGGCATAACAATAGCTAATTCACCTGCAGAAATTGGCAAAACTCTATATAACAAACTTGCTAGATAATTTTTTAAATTTTGTGTTAAACTAATATAAAATTTAAATTTAAATGACGTTAGATAAAGAAAAATCACCATACGAAAAAACATCTTTCTTACAGGGTAATAATAGTGCTTTTATAGAAGAGATGTATTTACAATATATAAAAAATCCTAATGATATACCGCAAAGTTGGAAATCTTTTTTTGATAATCTTGGAGAAGATCATAAAGCTATACAAAATGAAATTAAAGGCCCTAGTTGGTCACCAATAAGAAAAAAAATTCCAACAAAATCACATGAAAAGAATACTGATTTTTATGAAGAAAAACCGTCAAATGGTAATTTAGTTTTATCTGATAATTACGAAAAACAAAAAGAGCAATCTATAAAAGCGATTGCACTTATAAGAGCTTATAGAATTCGGGGTCACCTAATAGCTAAATTAGATCCATTAGGAATAATGGAAAGAAAATATCTTAATGAACTACATCCGTCAGACCATGGATTTAAAAAAGAAGATTATAATAAAAAAATATATTTAAATGGTTATATGGATCGCGAATATGCAACTATTAATGAAATTATTTCCTTTTTTAAGAAAGTTTATTGTTCAACCATAGGTGCTGAATATATGCACATATCTGATCCAGCAGAAAAGACTTGGTTTAGAAAAAGAATGGAAGAAAAAGAGAATCAAATAAATTTTACACAAAATGGAAAAAAAGCTATTTTAAAAAAATTAATCCAAGCCGAAGGATTTGAAAAGTTTTTGGCTGTTAAGTTTGTAGGTACAAAAAGATTTGGGATTGATGGTGGAGAGTCTTTGATTCCAGCTTTGGAACAAATAATTAAAAAAGGGGGTCAGTTTGGAGTAAAAGAAGTAAAAATTGGAATGCCTCACAGAGGAAGACTAAATGTTTTAGCTAACTTACTTCAAAAATCCTATAAAAGAATATTTAATGAATTTGCAGGGGAATTTGCATCAAGAGCAGATGATTCAACTGGTGATGTAAAGTATCATTTAGGTGCCTCTTCAAATAGAGAGTTTGACGACAATTTAGTTCATATTAGCTTAACAGATAATCCTTCACATTTAGAAGCAGTAAATCCAGTAGTGCTTGGACAAACTCGTGCAAAACAGTTTTTTCATAACGATATTAAAAGAAAAAAAGTAGTACCAGTATTAATTCATGGTGATGCAGCTTTTGCAGGACAAGGTGTAGTTGCTGAATGTTTTGCTATGTCAGGACTTAAAGGACACAACACAGGTGGAACAATTCATATTATAGTTAATAATCAAATAGGATTTACTACCAGCCCAAGATTTGCCAGATCCTCACCGTATCCATCAGACATAGCGAAAATGGTTCAAGCACCGATTTTACATGTTAATGGTGATGACCCTGAGGCAGTGGTTCACTGTGCTAGGGTAGCAATGGAATTTAGGCAAAAATTTAACAGAGATGTTGTTATAGATATGATTTGTTATAGAAGATTTGGACATAATGAGGGAGACGAGCCTTCATTTACACAGCCTATAATGTACAAAAAAATAAAAACACATCCAACTACACTAAATGTTTATGCAGAAAGACTTATATCCGAGGGAACAATTACAGGAGAGGAGTTTTCAAATCTTAAAAAAGATTTTAAAAACCTTTTGGATGAACAGTTTAAAAATGCAAAAAATTACAAACCTAAGCTTGAGTGGTTCGAGGGTGTTTGGTCTAGATTTAAGCCCGAAAAGGGAAAAGATAAAAGAGGAGTAAGTGGAGTAACGCTAGATAAAATTAAAAAAATAGGGGAAAAAATTACACAAATACCCTCTAATTTTAATCCTCATTCAACAATTAAAAAAGTTTTTGATAATCGGAAAAAAATGTTTGAAACTGGAAGGGGTTTTGATTGGTCTACTGCAGAGCAATTAGCTTTTGCAACTCTTTTAGATGAAGGATATCCGGTTAGACTTTCTGGTCAAGATTCAGGAAGAGGAACTTTTAGTCAAAGACATTCTGTGTTGAGAGACCAAACTGATAATAGTTATTATACTCCACTAAACAATATCTCAAAAAAACAAAAAAAATTTGAAATAATTGATAGTCTGCTTTCTGAACTTGCTGTATTAGGATTTGAACATGGCTATGCATTATCTGAACCTACCACTCTAGTTATTTGGGAAGCCCAATTCGGAGATTTTGCAAATGGAGCTCAAGTGGTAATTGATCAATTCATAGCATCTGGCGAGAGAAAATGGTCTAGAGCAAGCGGCTTAGTTATGTTGCTCCCACATGGATATGAAGGACAGGGTCCAGAACATTCTTCAGCAAGATTAGAAAGATTTTTACAATTATGTGCTCAGGAAAATATTCAGGTTATAAACTGCACAACACCTGCAAATTATTTTCATGCACTTAGAAGACAAATACATAGAGATTTTAGAAAACCACTCATAATAATGACACCCAAATCTTTGTTAAGAAACAAAAGGTGTGTTTCAAATATTGAAGATTTTACTAAAAAAAATTCTTTTCATAGAGTTCTTTTAGACCATGCCGATGAAGGAAATAATAAATTAATTAAGTTAAAAAAAGATAAAGAAATTAAAAAAATAATTTTATGCTCTGGTAAAATATATTTTGATCTTTTAGAAGAAAGAGAAAAAACAAAAAATGATAAAGTTTTTTTTATAAGGATAGAACAACTATATCCTTTTCCAGTTAAAACTTTGGCTCAACACTTAAAAAGATTTAGAAAAAATGCTGAATTTTTTTGGTGCCAGGAAGAACCACAAAATATGGGAGCTTGGAATGCAGCAAGGAATTATGTAGAATGGACTTTGGATTTTATAAAAGCTGAAAATCGCCAGGTAAAATATATTGGACGTAAACCTGCGGCATCTCCAGCCACTGGATTTATCAAAAAACATCTTGTACAACAAAAGGAAATAGTAGAGAAGGTTTTAGAGATTTAACTTATGACAACTGAAATTTTAGTGCCATCTTTAGGAGAATCTATAACAGAGGCAACTGTATCTAAATGGCTTAAAAATGCTGGAGAAACTGTAACTTCAGATGAACCATTGGTAGAACTTGAAACAGAAAAAGTAAATGTGGAGGTGCCTGCTCCTTCCGATGGTATTTTGTCTGACATCAAAGTAAACGAAGGCGAAACAGTTAAGGTCGGAGCATTATTGGGTGTAATTGGCAAAGGTGAGCTAAAAAAAATAAATAAGATTGAAACTAAAAAAGAAGTAAAAAAAACAATTAAAGAGCCAGAAGATGATATTAATGAATCAAAAGTAGTACCAATCAAAAAAAAAAATAAAAAAGAAGTATTACTTAATCACAAAGTTATTCAAAATAAAGTTGAAGAAAAAACAGAGGAAGTATTAGTATTAACTTCTGAGGTCAATTCTAAAATTGACAGTAAAATTGAACAAGAACCCCAAAAAGACATTGAAATTTTATCTCCTGCCGTAAGAAAAATAGTTTCTGAAAAAAATATTGATATATCATCAGTTTCAGGAAGCGGGAAAGACGGAAGGATTTTAAAAGGAGATATCATTAATCTAATGGGTGAAGTTCCTAAGGCTTCTGAAAGAAGGAAAAGTTACGGACCTGAAGAAATCATTAAAATGAGCAAGCTACGTCAAACTATTGCAAGACGCTTAAAAGATGCACAAAACAATTCAGCAACTTTAACTACTTTTAATGAGGTTGATATGCATGAAGTAATTAATATGAGAAAAAATTATCAAGAGGATTTTCAAAAAAAGTATTCAATAAAGTTAGGATTTATGTCATTTTTTGTTAAGGCTTCTATTGTGGCTTTAAAGAATTTTCCTTCTATAAATGCTGAAGTTAAAGATGACCAAATCGTTTATAAAAATTATTATAATATAGGCATCGCAGTCGGAACTGAGAAGGGTCTAGTAGTTCCAACTTTGCGTAACGCTGACCAACTTTCTTTTGCAAGTATAGAAAAAAATATACTTTCTCTCTCAGAAAAAGCTAAGCAAGGTAAATTGACTATTGAAAATTTACAAGGTGGATCATTTACAATTACAAATGGTGGTATATATGGCTCTATGCTATCAACACCTATATTAAATCCACCACAATCTGGCATATTGGGTATGCATAATATTGTTGAAAGACCAATTACTAGAGACGGAAATATTATTTCGAGACCAGTTATGTATTTAGCCTTATCTTATGATCATAGGATAATTGATGGGAAGGAAGCCGTATCTTTTTTAAAATGTATTAAAGATTGTCTTGAAGAACCGCGTAGATTGTTTTTAGATCTTTAAAAGTCATGGAAAATAATTTTGATATTATAATAATTGGTGGTGGTCCAGGCGGATATGTTTGTGCTATAAGAGCTGCTCAATTAGGTTTAAAGACAGCATGTGTAGAGTCTAGAAATGTTTTAGGCGGAACATGTCTTAATGTCGGCTGCATACCCTCAAAAAGCTTACTCAATCTCTCAGAAACTTATGAGAATGCAAAAAAAAATTTTTCTAATTTAGGTATAGAAGTTAGTGATGTAAAAATAAATTTGTCAAAAATGATGAAAGCTAAAGAAAAATCTATATCTATTTTAACAAAAGGTGTTGAGTTTTTATTTAAAAAAAACAAGATTACCTACCTTAAAGGCAAAGGTTATATCCAATCCGCAAATGAAGTTTTAGTAGAAATGGATGGTAAAAAATCTAAATATAAAACAAAAAATATTATAATAAGCACTGGTTCTATACCTACATCTTTACCCAACATAAAAATTAATGAAAAAAATATTGTATCATCAACTGGTGCACTTTCTTTTCCAGAAATACCAAAGAATTTAATTGTTATAGGAGGTGGTTATATAGGTCTGGAAATGGGATCTGTTTGGAAAAGACTGGGCTCAAAAGTAACTGTAATTGAATTTTTAGATCATATACTACCAGGGATGGATAAAGATATTTCCAACGAATTTTTGAAAATTCTTACAAAACAAGGAATTAACTTCAAGCTTGATTCTAAAGTAACAAATGTAAGTTCTCTGAAAGATAAAACTGTAGTAGATTTTACAAACAACAAAAGCAAAAAAAGAGAAAAAATTGAATGCGACAAAGTTTTAATTGCAGTTGGAAGAAAAGCTAATATTGGACAGGATATAATTAAACTAGGCATTAAATTAAATGAGCAAAAAAAAATCAAAGTTAATGCCAAATTTCAAACATCTATAAAAAATATTTACGCCATTGGCGATGTAATTGATAAAGGGCCAATGCTAGCGCATAAGGCTGAAGATGAGGGAATAGCTGTTGCAGAAATATTATCTGGCCAGTCTGGTCATGTAAATTATAATACCATACCTGGTGTAGTATATACCTCTCCGGAAATTGCGACTGTTGGCAAAACAGAAAAACAGCTCAGTGAAGAAAAAATCGACTTTAAAATTGGAAAATTCCCTTTCATGGCTAATTCTAGAGCAAAAGTAAATAATAATGCAGAGGGTTTTGTTAAAATTTTAGCTGATAAAAAAACCGATAGAGTGCTAGGAGTTCATATGATTGGACCACATGTAGGAGATTTAATAACAGAATTAGCATTAGCTATGGAATTTGGAGCAAGTGCAGAAGATATTGCTAGAACTTGCCATCCTCATCCTACTTATTCAGAGGCTGTTAAAGAAGCAGCATTGTCAGTAGATAAAAGACCAATACACTTTTAATAAATTTTCATATTATATATATATGAAAACACCGATTCTTATACCTGGTATATTTAATCATCCATTTACATATTTAAGTCAGAAAAAAAAAATTAGACCAGGACAATATGTAAAAGTTTCATTTGGAAAAAAAGAAATAACCGGCATCGTATGGACTGAACTAGAACATACCAAAAAAAATGTTAATTTAAAAAAAATTATTAGAGAGCTAAAGGTGCCAGGTATTAGTTCTCAAATGATAAAATTTATTTTTTGGTTTTCAAAATACAATATGGTTCCGATTGGTATGGTTTTAAAATTAGTTATTTCAGATGCGTTCATTAATGAAAAAAAATTTAATCAGGAATATGAAAGGTTTAATATTTATAAAAAAAACAATAAAATAAGATTAAATATTGAGCAGGCAAGAAGTTTAAAAAAGTTAAAAAATTTTGGAAAAATTTTTAATGTAAGTGTTCTAGAAGGAGTTACAGGTTCAGGCAAAACTCTAGTTTATTTTGAAAGAATTAGAGAAATAGTCAACAAGGGTTTTCAGGGATTAATATTATTACCTGAGATCGCACTAACCGATCAATTTAAAAATAGATTTATTAATTTTTTTGGAAGTGAACCTGCAATTTGGCATTCAAAAATTTCAAAAAAAAATAAAAAAATAATTTGGCGAGGAATTGTTGATAATAAAATTAAAATTGTCATAGGTGCGAGATCCTCACTTTTCTTACCATTCAGGAAGTTGGGAATAATAATTGTAGATGAGGAACATGATGCTTCTTACAAACAAGACGAAGGAATTAATTATAATGCAAGGGATATGGCAATAACCAGAGCATCAATTGAAAATATACCAGTGCATTTAGTTACATCAATTCCTTCTATTGAAACCTATAACAATATTATTTCTAAAAAATATAATCACACAAAACTAAATAAAAGATTTAAAAACACTCCGTTACCAAAATTTCAGTTGGTTGATTTGTCAAAAAATAAAACAGAAAAAAATAAATGGATTGCAAATACAACAATAGACATAGCAAAAGAATATTTAAAAAAAGGCGAACAAGTACTATTTTTTTTAAATAGAAGAGGATACTCGCCATTTATAACTTGTCGAAATTGTTTAATTAAGTTTGTCTGTCCTAATTGTTCCATAAATTTAAACTTTCATAAAAATATTAATAAAGCGTTATGTCATTATTGTGGCTACAGTTGTTTAATAAATAGGAAATGCAAGAATGATGATTTTTGTGATTTATTAATGTGTGGACCAGGAGTTGAAAGAATTTTCCAAGAGTTAAAAATAATTTTTCCTGACAAAAAGATAGAAATATTCTCAAGCGATACATTGAAAAATCAAAAAATAACTAGTGAATTTATTTCAAATGTTGAGAATAAAAAAATAGATATTTTGGTTGGAACACAGCTTATTTCAAAAGGATTTCATTTTTCAAAGCTTAATTGTATTATTGTTGTGGATGCAGATTTTACGTCTCATGGATACGATTTAAGAACTTCTGAAAAAAATGTTCAACTTTATCAACAATTAAAAGGCCGAGCTGGCAGAGAGTCACAAAATTCATCTTTGGTTTTTCAAACTCATACACCCGAAGATTCAACTTTAGCAAATATATCTGTTAATAGTACAGACACATTTTTAAGCAAAGAGATAATTCTAAGAAAAGAAAAAAAACTCCCACCTTTTTGCAGATTAATTGCTTTAATAATTTCGTCAAAAAATCAAAATGAAAACTATAAATATGCTTTGAAAATTAAAAATGATATTTCAAAACTTAAAAATTTAGAAGTTTTGGGTCCGGTAAATGCGCCGGTTTATAAGATAAGAGAAAAATTTAGAACTAGGCTTTTATTAAGAACTTCTAAAAATAACTTAATTCAAAGTCGTTTAAAAATAATATTGGATAATATTAATATTCCGACGAAAATAAAACTTGCGGTTGATGTAGACCCTATTAATTTTTATTAATTTCAATGTTTTAGCAACTTGACCTATTGAAGCCATTTCCATGGTATGGTAGTAAATTTCAGTTTATTAAGTCAAACATCTAATATTTGTCGTGAGGTTAAATTGAGTTCATCAAATGTTTTTTCTGGGATAGCTATACGTAGATATGCTTTAGCGCTTTACGAATTATCAAAAGAAAACAATGAGCTTGAAAAAGCAGAAATTGAGGTTAACGCAATAAAAAATTTAATTAAATCAAATTCAGAATTTAGAAATATGATTGCCAGCCCAACGATAGATAAAACAGATCAAATTAATGCTTTAAAACGGCTATCAGAAAATTTTGGTTTTACAAAAACTTTTAAAAATTTTTTAGCTTTTATTGCATCAAAAAGAAGATTGTTTTTTTTAAATGAAATTTTAAATAGTTTTTTAAATCTAACTTCGTTAAATAGAGGAGAGATAAAAGTAAAACTAATTTCATCAAAAGAACTTAATTCAGAAGAAATAGAAAAAATTAAAAAAGATTTAGAAAGTGATTATGGTTCAAAATTAAATATTAATTATGCTTATGATCCAAAATTGCTAGGAGGACTAGTGGTTCAAATAGGAAGCATAATGATTGATACATCAATCAAAAGTAAATTACAAAAATATGAACAAATAATGAGTAAAAATTAAAATGCAAATTAATCCCTCAGAAGTTACAAAAATTTTAAAAGAACAAATAAAAAAGTTTGGTGAAAAAAATGAAGTTTCTGAAATAGGACAAGTTCTTTCTGTGGGGGATGGTATCGCAAGAGTTTACGGCTTAGACAATGTCCAAGCAGGAGAAATGGTTGAGTTTAAAGATGGTTCCAAAGGAATGGCACTTAACTTAGAAAATGATAACGTAGGTGTAGTTATTTTTGGTGACGATAAATCAATTAAAGAAGGCGACACAGTTAAAAGAACAGGATCAATCGTTGATGTACCAGTCGGAAAAGAATTATTAGGCAGAGTTGTTGATGCATTAGGCAACCCAATAGACGGTAAAGGAAATTTAGATTCAAAATTAAAAAGGAAAAGAGTAGAGGTAAAAGCACCTGGAATAATTCCACGACAATCTGTAAGTGAGCCAATGCAAACTGGTCTAAAATCAATTGATAGTTTAATACCAATTGGTAGAGGCCAAAGAGAATTAATAATTGGAGATAGACAAACAGGCAAGACCGCAGTTGCAATTGATACAATTATAAATCAAAAGGAAATTAATAAATCTAATAATGAAAAAGACAAACTGTATTGTATTTATGTTGCTATAGGACAAAAAAGATCAACAGTAGCACAAATCGTTAAAACTTTAGAGGAAGCCGGCGCAATGAGTTATACAACTATTGTTTCTGCTACCGCATCAGATCCTGCTCCTTTGCAATTTTTGGCGCCTTACTCAGGCTGTACTATGGGAGAGTTTTTTAGAGATAATGGAATGCATGCTCTAATTATTTATGACGATTTATCTAAACAGGCAGTTGCCTATAGACAAATGTCACTTTTATTACGTAGACCTCCTGGAAGAGAAGCTTATCCTGGTGATGTCTTTTACTTACACAGTAGGTTGCTAGAAAGAGCCGCTAAACTTAATGATAAACAAGGAGGAGGTTCATTAACTGCCCTTCCAATAATAGAAACTCAGGCTGGAGATGTTTCAGCATACATACCAACAAATGTTATTTCAATTACAGACGGTCAAATTTTTCTAGAAACAGAACTTTTTAATCAGGGTATTAGACCAGCTGTAAATGTCGGTTTGTCTGTATCTAGAGTTGGTTCAGCAGCACAAACAAAAGCAATGAAAAAAGTTGCAGGTTCAATAAAACTTGAGCTAGCTCAGTATAGGGAAATGGCTGCTTTTGCTCAATTTGGCTCAGATTTAGATGCAGCTACACAAAAATTATTAAATAGAGGTTCAAAATTAACTGAACTCCTTAAACAAAACCAATACTCACCAATGACTGTGGCAGAACAAGTAGTAGTAGTTTTTTCTGGGGTGAGAGGTTTTTTAGATAATATTGAGCAAAAGAAAATTGGAGATTTTGAAAAGAAATTAATTGAAGAAATCAAATCATCAAGTCCGGATATTTTAAGCAGTATCCAGACTAGCGGGAAAATAGAGGAAGAAATAGAGAAAAAATTAATTAAATTAATTGAAGAACTAAAAAATAAGTTAGATAAATAAGTATGCCTAGTTTAGATGATTTAAAAAAAAGAATTTCCAGTGTTAAATCAACACAAAAAATTACAAAAGCAATGAAAATGGTAGCAGCTGCTAAATTAAGAAAAGCTCAAGAAAGTGCACAACAGGGCAGACCATTTTCAGAAAAAATGAATAATATTATTTTAAATTTAAATAGTTCAGTATCTGATAAATCTAGTGCACCTAAACTTTTGGTTGGTACAGGTAAAAATGACATTCATCTTTGCGTAGTTATTACAGCCGACAGAGGCCTTTGTGGAGGATTTAATACAAATATATGTAAAAAAGCAAAAAACTTTTTTGAAAGAATTTTAAAAGAAGGTAAACAATTAAAAATTATTACGGTTGGTTCAAAAGGCCACGATCAATTAAAAAGAACATATGGTCAATATGTTGTTGAAAAAATAAATTTAAAAAATATAAAAAAAATAAATTTCGATGAAGCAGAAAAAATAGGCCAAATTATACTAAAATTATTTAATGAATCTAAATTTGATATATGTACAATTTTTTACAACAAGTTTAAAAATGTAATTACTCAAATTCCGCAAGAACAACAAATAATACCAGCACAACAAGAAAATAAAGAAAAAAAAGATGAGAAAGATAGTTTTTTTGAATTTGAACCGGAAGAGGAGGAAATTCTGTATAATTTATTACCGAAAAATATTTCAACCCAAATATTTAAAGCTTTGTTAGAAAATGCAGCTAGTGAACAAGGATCACGAATGACAGCTATGGATAATGCAACTAGAAATGCAGGAGATTTAGTTGATAAACTTACGATTAATTATAATAGAAGTAGACAGGCTGCAATTACTAAAGAACTTATTGAAATAATATCCGGAGCTGAAAGTTTATAAAATTATGAGCAACAAAATAGGAAAAATTTCACAAGTAATTGGAGCTGTTGTAGATGTTCAATTTAAAGATCATTTGCCCGAAATATTAAATGCTTTAGAATGTGATAATTCTGGCAATAGATTGATCTTAGAAGTTGCTCAGCATCTTGGAGAAACTACAGTAAGAACAATAGCTATGGACAGTACTGAAGGTTTAAAAAGAGGAGACAATGTAAAAGATACTGAAGCTCCAATAAAAATACCAGTAGGACCAGAAACATTAGGTAGAATTATAAATGTAATTGGTGAACCAATTGACGAAAAGGGAAAAGTGCCGGCAAAAGAAAGTTGGGCAATTCATAGACCAGCACCAAAGTTTACCGATCAATCTACAGAAACTGAAATATTGACAACAGGTATAAAGGTTGTTGATTTACTGGCTCCTTACTCAAAAGGAGGAAAAATAGGTTTATTTGGAGGAGCAGGTGTAGGTAAAACTGTAATTATAATGGAATTAATTAATAATATTGCAAAAGCACATGGTGGATTTTCGGTATTTGCAGGTGTTGGAGAAAGAACTAGAGAAGGAAACGATTTGTATCATGAAATGATAGAGTCAGGCGTTATTAAACCAGGCGGAAAGGGATCTAAAGCAGCTTTAGTATACGGGCAAATGAACGAGCCTCCTGGCGCTAGAGCCAGAGTAGGTTTAACAGGTTTAACTGTTGCAGAATATTTTAGAGACAAAGAAGGACAAGACGTTCTCTTTTTCGTAGATAACATATTTAGATTTACTCAAGCTGGATCTGAAGTTTCTGCATTATTAGGAAGAATACCGTCAGCAGTAGGTTATCAGCCAACTTTAGCAACTGACATGGGAAATCTTCAAGAAAGAATAACAACAACAAACAAAGGTTCTATTACATCTGTACAAGCTATTTATGTTCCTGCTGATGATTTAACTGATCCAGCGCCCGCAACTTCATTTGCACATTTGGATGCAACAACTGTACTATCAAGACAAATAGCTGAATTAGGAATTTACCCTGCAGTAGATCCATTAGACTCAACCTCTAGAATTCTAGATCCAAGAATAGTAGGAGATGAACACTATAGAGTTGCTAGAGAGGTTCAAAAAATTTTACAAACTTATAAATCTTTACAAGACATAATAGCAATTTTAGGTATGGATGAGTTGTCCGAGGAAGATAAACTAACAGTTGCTAGAGCTAGAAAAATTCAAAGATTTTTATCACAACCATTTTTTGTTGCAGAAGTTTTTACAGGTTCACCTGGTAAATTGGTTGATTTAGAATCAACTATAAAAGGTTTTGATGCAATATGTAAGGGTGAGTATGATCATTTACCTGAAGCAGCCTTTTACATGGTAGGAACGATAGAGGAAGCAGTACAAAAAGCAGAAAAAATGGCAAGTGAAGTTACCAAATAATGGAAAGTAATTTTAAAACAGAAATAATAAGTCCTGAAGAAATAATTTATTCTGGGGATGTTGAAGAAGTGGTAGTTCCGGGCATTGAAGGTGAAATGACTATACTTTCTGGACATATACCACTAATTACTTTTTTAAGACCTGGGTTTATATTAATAAATAATAAAAATGAAGAAAAATATTTTGTTGAAGATGGTGTAGTTGAATTTTATGAAAATAAATTAACAATACTATCATCCAACATTAAACGTTTTAAAGAAATAACCAAAGATTATATAAGTTTAGTTAGTGAAAAAACTACAAATCGACTTAAAGAAAAAAATATTGACGACAAAGAAAAATATATACTCGACTATAAGATGGATATATTGAATAATTTAAATATCTAATTTACGTTTAATTTATCTAATTCTAGTTTTAAACTTTTATAAGTTTCAATTTTAAAACTAACGGCAACACTTAATAAATCTTCTTTATTAACCCATTTCCAATCCATAAATTCTGGATTCTTGGTGTTTATATTTATTTCATCTTCATGTCCTGTAAATTTCATGAAAAACCATTTTTGCGTCTGTCCTCTAAATTTTCCTTTCCAAATCTTACCTAATAAATAATTTGGAAGATCATAATCAATCCAATAATTTAACTCCTTTATTAATTTTGTACTTTTTACACTTGTTTCTTCAAAAAGTTCTCTTTTAGCAGCGTCATATAAATTTTCATTTTTATCAATACCACCTTGAGGCATTTGCCATGCTCTCGTTGGATTATCAATTCTTTTCCCAACAAAAATTTGATTAAATTCATTTAACAGCACGATTCCTACCCCTTTTCTTAAAGGCAATTGGTCTTTTTTCTTCATATGATTTTATCCTATTAATAAATTAATAGCGTAATCTAGTTGGTTATCGGTTGAAGTATTAATTTTAAAATCATTATCTTTTTCTTCTACAATAATATCAGGGAGCACTCCAACATTTGAAATAGATTTTCCTGAGGGTAAAAAATATTTTGAAATAGTTAATCTTATGGCCCCTCTATTTTTTAAAGGTATAATTGATTGAACCGAACCTTTTCCGTAAGTTGCCTCACCAAGTAAAATTGCTCTTTTATGATCTTGAAGAGCGCCTGCAACTATTTCAGATGCTGATGCTGAGCCATAATTAATTAACACGATTAAAGCCTTTTCATCAATCTTATCACCTTTTTTTGCAAAAAATTTTCTTGTTTCTCTTTTACTTCTACCTTTTGTGGATACAATTTCTCCATTATGTAAAAAAAAGTCAGTTACGTTTAAAGCCTGACTCAGCAAACCTCCAGGGTTATTTCTTAAGTCTAAAATATATCCTTTAATTTTTTCATTTTTTTCAAGTTTTGTAATTTCTTTTTTTAGTTGATCGCTCGAATTTTCATTAAACGATCTTAATCTTAAATAACCAACTTCATCATTTTTTAATTCTGCAACTACAGACTGAACCTCAATTATTTCTCTTACAATTTTAAATTTTATCGGTTTTTTTAAGCCTTTTCTTAAAATTGTTAATTCAATTGACGATCCTACTTCTCCCCTCATAGATTTTACAGCTTCCATTAGAGTTTTTCCTTGAACTTGTTCGCCATCTATCTGAATAATGAAATCTCCTGCTTTAACACCTGCTCTTGAAGCGGGAGTTCCGTCTATGGGAGAAATTACTTTTACTAGTCCTGATTCCATTGAAACTTCAATACCCAAACCTCCGAACTCTCCTTTAGTGTCTGTTTGCATGTTTTGAAAAATTTCAGGGCTCATATATGCAGAATAAGAATCCAAAGATTGCAATAAGCCATTAATTGCAGCATCCATTATTTCTGATTGATCTATTTCGTCCACATATTCTTTTTTTACTTTTTCCAAAACTTCACTAAATAAATCAATTTTTTCATAAAGATCATTTTTTTCTTTGGCATTAATATTTAAAAATAATAATGACAAAGTTAATAAGGCAAATATTCCAATAATTTTTTTATATATTTTCATTAAATAAATAATCTTTCTTTAGGAATTAGCTCAGACCACATTTTTTCTAAATCATAAAATTTTCTTTTTTCAGGATGAAAGATATGTACAACAATGTCTTTGCCATCAATTAATTTCCATTCTGGGCTACTTTTCCCTTCTAGGAAAGGATTTTTAATACCATTATTTTTAAATATTTCAAGAACTTGTTCTGATAATGACTGAATGTGTCTTGAGGAAGTTCCGCTAGCAATTATCATATAATCTGCAATAGTGGATTTATCTTTGAGGTCAATTACTTCTATGTTAATAGCTTTATTTAAATCTAGGACTTTTTTAATATTTTCTTTTATTTTTTTTACCTCATTTATTTGCATAAATCTAACTTATCAAATTTTTCTTAATTTTGAAGAAGAAATATTAATTTTTTTTTCACTATAAAATTTCCATACATTTTTATTTAGTTTTTTTGCAGCAATACAGTTTAAAGCTCCATGTGTAAATCCAGCTCTATCAAATATAACAATTTTTGATATTTCGGTAATTTTCTTCCATTTATACCATTTATTAAATTTAATAAAACAATCTGCGCCCATTATCAGATAAAAAGAGGTTTTTATATTAAATTTTGATAAATTTTTTATTAAATAATATGAGTACTTATTTTTGTTATTTGTTTCCAAAAATTCTACCTTCATTTTCTTTTTAAATTTACCCACTAACTGTTTAGTTAATTTAATTCTATTTTTAACATTTATTGCAGGTTTTTTTTTAAAAGGATTTTTTTTTGTTACTACAAATATTAAGTAATCGAGTTCTAATCTTTTTATTGCTAATTTAGCTATATGCAGGTGGCCTTTGTGTGGTGGATCAAAGCTCCCACCTAATATTCCCACTTTTAAGCTTTTATTTTTTTTTAAATAATTTAACAATTCTTATTTCCTTATTTGTCCTTTTCCAAATATCATATATTTGAATGTAGTTAACTGCTCAAGTCCTACTGGACCACGTGCATGTAAACGATTTGTAGATATTCCAACTTCAGCACCAAAACCGAACTCACCTCCGTCTGCAAATTGTGTAGAGCTATTATGAATGGCTATAGCACTATTTACTTTGGACAAAAAAGTTGAAGCTTTAGATTTATTACTTGTTACGATAGAGTCAGTGTGAGAAGTCCCAAATTTGTTTATATGAGATATAGCTTCGTTGACTCCACTAACACCTTTGACTGAAATAATTGGAGCGAGATATTCTTTGCTCCAATCAGAATTTTTTGCATAATACTTTTTTCCCTTATATAATTTAGCAATATAGTGATCACAAATTATTTTACATCCAGAATTTTCTAACTCTTTTAAAATTAAATTTGTATTTAATTTAGAAAGTTTTTTATCAATTAATAATGTTTCTGCTGCACCGCAATTGCTAGTTCTTCTCATTTTAGAATTAAAAACAATTTTTTTAGCTATGTTAAAATTAGATTCTTTATCAATGTATACATGGCAAACTCCTTCTAGATGTCCTATTGTTGGAACTTTAGAAAAATCTTGTACTTTTTTTACTAAACTTTTACCACCCCTCGGAATTATAACATCGATATAATCTGTCATTTTCGATAGAAAATAATTTACTAACTTTTTATCTTTTTTTTCAATAAATTGAATGCAGTCTTGATTTATTCTATATTTTTTTAAAGAGCTTCTAAAAATTTTAGATAGTAATTTATTTGAATGCCATGCTTCGGAGCCACCTCTTAAAATTGCAGCATTTCCTGATTTAAAACATAATGAAGCTACATCACAAGTCACATTAGGTCTACTTTCATAAATAATTCCTATAACTCCAATTGGAATACTTATTTTTTTTATTTTTAATCCATTAGGTCTTTCCCATTCAGAAATAATATTTCCTATCGGATCTTTTTGCTTAATAATTTCGTTAATTGAAAATCTAATTTGATCTAATCTGTGTTTGTTTAAAATAAGTCTATCAATTAAATTTTCCTTTAGTTTGTTCTTTTTAGCATTTAATATATCTTTGCTATTTTGTTTAAGAATGAGATTTTTTTCTTTTAAGAGATTTTTATTATAATTGTTTAAAGTTGAATTTTTTGTCTTTGAATCAATCTGCAAATTTTGCTCAAATGCTTTTTTAGATTTTTTTCCTATTTTACTTAAATATGAAGACATAAATTTAAACTTTTACCATATCATCTTTATGAATAATTTCACTTTTACTAGAATAACCAAGTATTTTTTTTATATTACTTGTGTGTAGACCTTTGATTTTTTCAATTTCTGAAGAGGAGAATGAACTTAACCCTCTTGCAAAGATCTTTCCATCATTTTTTTTAATTAAAATGTGATCACCTTTACTAAAATTTCCAGTAACTTTTTTTACTCCAGCTGGTAATAAGCTTTTTTCATTTTTAAGTGCATTAATAGCACCTTCATCAACCAAAACCTCTCCTTTAGGTGAAATTGATCCTATGATCCATTTTTTTCTTGCATCTAATTTTGTGCTGAGTGGTAAAAACCATGTACAATTATTTTTTTTAATTAAATTTTTAATTGGATTTAAGTATGTTCCGTTTGCAATAACCATGTAGCATCCAGCATATTGACAAATTTTAGCAGCTTCTAATTTTGTTTTCATTCCACCAGATCCAAAATAATTTTTTTTATTTGTAGCAAACTTTTCAACTTTGTTATCTATTTTCTTAACGATCTTTATTAGTTTATTAGCATCATTTTCTTTTTTATATAGTCCATCTACATCAGAGAAAAGAATTAGACAGTCAACGCCAGTAATTTGTGCAACTCTAGATGCTAGTCTATCATTGTCACCATACCTTATTTCTGATGTTGCGGTGGTATCATTTTCATTGACGATTGGAATTACTTTCATAGATAAAAGATTATCAATAGTTCTTTTTGCATTTAATGACCTTCTTCTTTGTTCAGTATCATCAAGCGTTAAAAGTATTTGTGAAACTTTGATACCCTTGCCATTAAAAATTTTTTTATAAAAATTCATTAACTCAATCTGACCTATAGAAGACACAGCTTGCGATTTATCTAATTTAAGCTCATTTCTTTTAAGTTTTAAATATTTTGAACCCATTGCAATAGCACCTGAAGAAACAATGATAATTTCCTTTTTTTGTTTAATTAAAAATTTTATGTCATCTGCAAGAGCTGCGAGCCATTTTCTTTTAGGTTTTCCTTTTTTATCTACTATTAGAGAAGAACCGATTTTAATAAGCACTTTTTTTGATTTATCCAGATACATTTTCGATTAACACCTGCTTTAGATTGTTTAGGCCAGAATTTTTCATAATAGAAATAGTTAAAATTTTTTTCTTTATTTTTTTTTTAATCTTTTCTATTTTATTATTAATTTCTTCTTCAGATAATAAATCTGTTTTGTTTAAAACAATTATTTCTTTCTTTTTTTCTATTTTTTTATCAAATTTTCTTATTTCGTCTTTGACCTGCATATATGATTTAAAGATATCTTCATTAGATATATCAATTAAATGCAAAATATTTTTACATCTTTCTATATGACGTAAAAACTTATAACCCAAACCAGTTCCTTGATGTGCGCCCTCAATTAATCCAGGTATATCTGCTAGTGTTAACTCTTTATCATCATAAAATGATACTCCCAAGTTAGGATTTATAGTGGTAAATGGATAGTTTGCTATTTTGGGCCTGGCTCTTGTTAAAATAGAAAGTAGGCTAGATTTTCCTGCATTTGGAAGTCCAATAATACCCACATCTGCAATAATTTTAAGTTGTAACCAAATCCAAAAATCTTCTCCTCTTTTTCCAGAAGTTTTTTTTCGTGGCGCCCTATTGGTTGCACTTTTGAATCTTACATTACCCAATCCTCCTACACCTCCCGCAACTAAAACAAATGTTTCACTCGGTTTATTAAAATCATAAATTAAAGTATTATTATCTTCTTCTAATATTTGTGTTCCAACAGGTACTTTTATGATTAAATTTTCCCCCTTTTTACCAGTTTGTTTCTTTTTTTTACCTGATTGACCATTTTCAGCTTTGTAGTGTTGTTGATATCTGAAATCGATAAGAGTATTTAAATTTCTATCACTTTTAAAAATAATAGAGCCACCTTTGCCACCGTCACCTCCATCAGGGCCCCCAAACTCAACAAATTTTTCTCTTCTAAAGCTTGCACACCCATCTCCGCCATTGCCTGCTTTGATATAAATTTTAGCTTGATCTAAAAATTTCATAACGAAAAAACATAAATAGTTTTATGTTTATTATTAATTGGGAATTACAGATACAAAGGTTCTGTTTAATCTTGATTTTTTAAATTGTACTTTTCCTTTTACAAGTGAGAAAATAGAATGGTCTTTTCCCATTTGAACATATTTTCCAGGAAATATTTTAGTACCTCTTTGTCTTACAATAATATTACCAGGCATAACAATTTCGTTTCCATATTTTTTAACACCTAACCTTCGACCGGCACTATCACGGCCGTTTTTAGACGAACCACCTGCTTTTTTTGTTGCCATATTTATTATCCTATTTAAATACTATCACTTTTTTTTCGTAGTTAAAGTTTTTTTCTGATCCTTATTTTTTTGAGTTTTTGGCTTATCCAATTTTTTATTTTCCTTGGTTTGTGCTAACTTTTCTTCTTTTGGGATAGATGTATCTTTTTTTGTTTCTTTAGATTCTGCTAATAGTTTTCCATCACTTGAAAAAATTTTTGTGATTTGGATTAAAGATATTGGTTGTCTATGTCCATATCTTTTTCTTGAATTTTTTCTTCTTCTTTTTTTAAAAACCAATATTGTTTTATTTTTGGTGTTTTTTAAAATTTTTGCTTCTACTCTTGCGCCTTTTATGGTGGGACTTCCTATTTCGGTGTTTTTATCATCTGTAAGAAGTAAAACGTTTTTAAATTCTACAGTTTTTCCTTCTTCATCATTAAGTCTTTCAATTTTAATAATTTCACTTGCTGAAACTTTATATTGCTTACCACCGGTTTGAATAATTGCGAAAGACATTGTTTTGATACCATATTAAATACGAGGCAATATAGACCTCTAACTTCGCATGTCAAGTTATAAGAGTAACTAAAATTTGTCTTTTAGATCTCTAACTTTTCTAAAAACTTTGAAATTGTCTTGATTTTTCATGTTTAGTTTAATTTTAAGCTCATTTTCACTACATCTTAAAAAAATATTAGTTTTTAACTCATCACCTAGAACAGCGGGTATCGTTGGAATATTTTTTGCTCTTAATTCTTTTATTTTTAAAAATTTATTTTTAAGTTCCAAATTATCCACGTCATATTTCATACAAAATTCTGCATTTTTATACGTATATTCGTGCCCACAATAAATTAATGTTTCTTTTGGAAGCTTTTTAATTTTGTTTAACGACTCTAACATTTGATGATGATCTCCCTCGAAAATTCTACCACATCCAAGTGAAAATAATGTATCTCCAGTGAATGCAATTTTTTCTTTTTCAAAAAAAAAACATATATGTCCAGATGTGTGACCCGGAATGTGTAATACTTTTATACTTGAATCACCAAACATCCATCTTTCATCATCATTTAGCATAATATCAATTCCTGGAATTCTTGATTTGTCTCCAGAAAAACCAACAATTTTGGCATTAAAGATTTTTTTTAATTCAATGTTTCCGCCTATATGATCGAAATGATGATGTGTATTCAATATATAATCTAACTTTAAATTATTTTTTTTTAAAAAATTTACAATTGGTGAGGCTTCTGAAGGATCAACTACTCCTACAGTTTTAGTTAGATTATTATAGATAATATAAGCATAATTATCTTCCAAGCAAGGTATTGGGTTAATTTTCATAAATATTATTGTATAAGAAATATACCAAGTTGAGAAAAAATATTTTTATGTTTCATATTTTTTTTTGTAATTTCAGAAATTTTTTCGTTAGTTAAGCACATTGATTTATTTATCGTAATATTTTTTTTATTACAAAAATTAACAAAATCTAAAATTGTACACATGTGTAGATTCGGAGTGTCATACCATTCATCTGGCAAATTTTTTGTGACAGGCATTGTGCCTTTAAATAATAAGTGCAAACGAACTTTCCAATAGCCAAAATTGGGAATAGAAACTATAGTTTGTTTACCAATTCTACGCAATTGATTTAAAACTGACTCAGGATAAAGAAAAGCTTGAAGTGTCTGACTTAAAACTACGTAATCAAAGGATTTATTTGGAAACTGTGACAACTCTTTTTCTGCATCACCTTCTATAACTGATAGACCTCTAGAAATACATTTTTGAACTAAATTTTTTTTTGGTTCTAAACCTCTAACATCATTTTTTTGCTTAATTTTAAGGTATTCCATTAGAGTTCCATCTCCACACCCTATATCTAGAACTCTTTTATTATTTTGAATTATTTTAGCTATTACTTTAAATTCTTTTTTCATTATTTATTTCTTTATAAGTTGAATTGAGAAATTCGTTTAAAGTTTTTAAAAATTCTGGAACATTTAATAAAAAAGAATCATGACCTTTATCTGTATCAATCTCAACAAAGCCAACATTTGCACCGCATGTATTTAAAGCTATAACTATTTCTTTATTTTCTACCGTTGGAT
Organism: uncultured Pelagibacteraceae bacterium; assembly: GCA_902530215.1. Taxonomy (GTDB): domain Bacteria; phylum Pseudomonadota; class Alphaproteobacteria; order Pelagibacterales; family Pelagibacteraceae; genus CABZZR01. The sequence goes on along the minus strand of CABZZR010000005.1, from coordinate 8,439 downwards.
AAAGCCAATCTGATGAGAAAGAAATTACACAGAATTTTGATTTAGTATTTTTAAATGCTAATGAAAGGTTTCCATTAAACTGTTTTTCTAAATCGAAATAATCCATAGCTCTTGTTATGTATAAGTAACTATTTGCGTCAAATCTATCTACAAAATTAGCTCCTTGATAACGCAAATAACTTTCTATTTGAAAATCGGCATCAAAACTAAATTTTAAGCTTCCTTTTTCTTGGAGTTTTCTTCCAAATTTTTCTTGCAGTCCTTGTTTAGAAAGATAAGTAATATGAGCTGCCATCCTAGCTACCGCCAAACCTTTATCTGGTGTTGAGCCTTCTTTCTTCCAATTCGGATCTGCCATGATTGCTTGTCTTCCCAATTCATTAAGAGCAATATTTTGAGCAGAATGACTAGCGCTACACGCTATTGGAATTGCAGAATAAGCTGAATCTGGATACAAAGACACAAATTGCAAAACTTGCATTCCTCCCATTGAACCACCTGCAACAGCAAGAAGTTTTTTAATTTCTAAATAATCTAATAAATATTTTTGAGCTTTGACCATATCTTTAATTGTTATTACAGGAAATGTTGTACCAAAAATTTTATTAGTTTTTGTATCTATTTCTGTTGGTCCAAAAGTGCCCATGCAGCCACCTAAAACATTTGAACAAATAACAAAATATTTATTTGTATCTATAGCTTTGCCAGGGCCAACTGCAGTTGTCCACCAACCCTCTCTTTTTGTAACTGGGTTTATACCTGTAACAAATTGATCACCAGTTAAAGCATGGAAAACCATTACTGCGTTATTTTTTTTTTCATTTAATTTTCCATAGGTTTCATATGCTATAGGAAAATCTTTAATAGTTTTACCACAATCTAATTCTAATGAATGATTGACTACCAATTTTTTTAAATTTTTATTTACACTATTCATAATTCCTTTGCGTAAAAAAAAACCCAGCTAAGCCGGGTAAAAACCTTTTTTAGCTGTTTTTTTTAAGCGCTCGCAATTTAAGTTAAATCAGCGCTTTTTGTTTGTACTAAATACTATATCTTTTGTCAAATTAGTTGTATTTATTTTGCTAAAATCTAAAAATATAGTATTTACCGATACAATTTATATATTAATAATAAGAATTATGTCTTTACCTAAACCAAGAAATATTAAGATCGAAAGATATGTTGGGGGACTTTCTAAGTTAAAGAAGGTATCTAGTCCATTTAAACTTTCTGCAAATGAATCGGCTTTAGGTGCTAGCCCAAAGGTTATAAAAATTTTAGAAAAAGAAAAAAATAAAATTTTTAAATATCCAGATTCAGATTCTTACGAGCTAAAAAAAATTTTATCAGGAAATTTTAAAATAAACCCAGATAGGATTATTTGTGGTTCTGGCTCAGATCAAATTTTCGATTTAACATGTCAATTATTTTTAAAACCTGGTGATGAAGTTATTGCAACTGAATATGGATTTATTATGCATAGAATTTATGCTTCTCTCTATGGGGCTAAAGTACTATTTGCTAAAGAAAAAAATTTTAAAGCTAGTATTAAAGAAATAATTAAAAAAGTTTCAAATAAAACAAAAATGGTATTTATTGCTAATCCCAATAATCCAACAGGAACTTATTTAGCTAAAAATGAAATGTTACAATTAAGAAAAAAACTAAGAAAAGATATTTTATTAGTAGTTGACGATGCATATTTTGAATTTCTAAGTAAACAGAAGAACTTTGTTTCTGGACTTGAACTTTTCAAGAACAGTAAAAATGTGTTAGTAACTAGAACTTTTTCTAAAGTTTATGGTTTAGCAGGATTAAGATTAGGATGGGGCTATTCATCAAAAGAAATTATTAAGTTGATGAACAAAATTAAGCCTCCATTTAATGTTAATAAACTTGCATTGTCCGCTGGAGTTGAAGCTGCAAAAGATAAAACCTGGATAAATAAGGCAATAAAGTATAATAGTATTTGGTCCAAAAAAATATTTTCTGTCTTGCAAAATTATAAGATCAGATGCAACGCACCTTCAGCAAATTTTTTTTTAATGAATTTTGATCATACTAAACTTAATTCTGATCAAGTATTTAGAAAGTTAGCTGACAAACGTATTATATTAAGAAAAATGACACAATATAAAATACCCAATTCTTTAAGATTAACAATTGGTAGCAAAAAGGCTAACGAACATTTAATACGTTCTATAGGAGAGATTTTTAAATGATCTTTGAAAAAATTTGTTTAATAGGATGTGGTTTAATTGGCTCTTCGTTAGCGAGAGCAATTAAAAAAAATAAACTGGCAAAACATTTAGTTGCTTGCAGCAGATCTGAGGAGACAATCAAAAAGGTTTTAAAGTTAAGCATTGTTGATGAAGCAAGTAGTGATATGAAAAAAATGGTAATTAACGCTGATCTAGTTGTAGTTGCAACACCTTTAAGCACTTATGAAGATATAATTTTGAAGATCAAAGATTGTTTAAAGAAAAACACTATACTGACAGATGTAGGATCGGTAAAAAATAATATTATAGATTTATTTGAGAAAAATATTCCAGATAATATTTCATGGATCTCTTCCCACCCTATTGCAGGAACTGAACAAAGCGGGCCAGAGGCCGGGTTTGAAGATCTATTTAAAAATAAATGGTGCATTTTAACTCCTAGTAAAAAGATAAAAAAAGAAGATTTGGAAAAACTTAAAAAATTTTGGGAAAAATTAGGTAGTAAAATTGATATTATGGACTCTAAAAAACATGACCGTATTTTATCAATAACAAGTCATATACCTCACTTGGTGGCTTATAATATTGTAAATACATCACTCGAGATAGAAAATAGCGATAAAATGAATATTGTAAAGTATAGCGCAGGTGGCCTAAGAGATTTTACGAGAATAGCAGCCTCTAATCCAATAATGTGGAGAGATATATTTTTGCATAATCAAAAAAATACAACAGAAACAATCGATAAATTTATTAAAAATTTAGAAGATTTAAAACAGGCTATAAGAGATAAAAATGGAGAAAAGCTAGAAAAAATTTTTATCAAAACTAAAGAAATTAGAAAACAAATTATTGAAGCTGGTCAAGATACAACAAAGCCTGACTTTGGCAGGAAATAGATTTATTTATTTTTAAATTCAAAAGTATAAGATAAAATTTTATAAATTAGTTTTGCAACTAAAAAATTGTATGAGTCGAAACCTTTAATAGGAGATAGCTCGTTTACATCTATACCCACGATTTTGGCAGTTCGAGTTGCTGCTTTGATAATTTTTATTGTCTCATCCCAAAATAAACCACCAGGCTCTGGTGTACCAGTTGCAGGCATTACACTAGAGTCAAATCCATCAACATCAAAAGTAATATAAACTTTTTGGTTTTTTAAAATTTTTTTTAGATTACTTAATTTCCAATTTAATTTATCTTTGGCCCAAAAAATTTTTATTCTTTTTTTATTTTTTTTATAAAATGGTATTTCACTTGATGAAATGTTTCTAATCCCAAATGATATTACATTGACATTTTTAAAGTCTAAGCATCTTCTTATTGCAGATGCATGTGAAAATTTATTACCATTATAGCTATTTCTTAGGTCGGCATGAGCATCAAAGTGTAATAAATATATTTTTTTAAACTTTTTTACAAAAGGTCTAATAGCACCTGCAGTTAAGGAATGTTCTCCACCAAGTACTACTGGTAATTTATTTTTTTTTATTAAATTTTCATTTATTTTTTCTATTTGGTTTAATGCATCACTAATTTTATTTTTTATTTTAAAATTTTTTAAAGTTTTAATTCCTATAAATTTATATGGCTCTTTATTTAAATCTTCATCATATAACTCAACTTGGTGTGAAGCCTTTATTATAGCAGATGGACCATTTTTTGTTCCACCCCCATAACTTACCGTTTTTTCAAGTCCGAAAGGAACTATTACAACATTTTCTTTAATTTTGATTTTATTGTCTATACCAAGAAACCCTTTTTTATTTGAAAGATATTCCAATTTTTTATCCAAATATATTTGTGAAATTTTTCCGCTGTCTTTGTTTCCATGTATTTCGATGATATGCATCACTTGCTATCAAAGGTAAAACGCTTGTTGCTTCAGCAAAAACCATTTGTTCTTTTGATGTATCAACTTTGCCCCACGAGCTAGCTTCTTTTAAAGTTGAACTACTACATGCACCATCTCTAGTATCAGCTACTGTAATTTGTACTGCGTATTTATGCATTTCTACATCTTTTCCTAAAAGCTCAGCACAAACGACTGTGTCTTGAACAAAGTTTTTTGGTACTCCTCCACCTATCATAAAAAGGCCCGAAGAATTTGATTTTATTTTTATTTCAGTTAACTCTCTAAATTCTCTTATACTATCTATAGTTATATGTTTGCCTGGGTTTTTTTCTTGGTGCATAACTAGGCCAAAACCTGCACTTGAATCTGTGAATGCGGGGCAAAATATAGGTACATTATTATCGTATGCTGTTTCGATTAATGAGCCTTTTTTTATGGAGTTTTTTTTTAAGTATTTACCTATTTCTTTTATAAATTCTCTAGAAGTATAGGCCTTTGGATTTAATTGATCTGCTATATCACAAATTTTTTTATCACATTTTTGCAACTGTTCTTCATCTATATATGTATCATAAATTCGATCTATGTAATTTTCTCTTAGTTGTTTATCGTCTTGATGTTGTGACCCTTGGTAATGTTTAAAACCTAATGCTTCAAAAAAATCCATATCTATTATTGATGCCCCAGTAGCAACAACTACATCAATCATTTTATATTTAATCATATCTGCATAAATTTTCATGCATCCTGCTGCAGAAGTTGATCCAGCTAATGTTAAAAAAATAGTGCAATCTTTATCTGACAACATTTCATTAAAAATGTTCGAAGCATTTGCAGTGTCTCGTGATGTAAAAGACATTTTACCCATGGACTCTATTATTTTTCTTGAGTCAAAAGATGCTATATCAATATGTTCAATAGGTTTATCTAGAAAAGACTTTTTATTATGTCCTACATTATCAGGATTTTTAGGATTGCTCATTTATGCAACTAAGTAACTGGATGCACTATCCTTTTCGTACATTGACATTATTGGTTTATCCTGGACTTCAAATATTTGGTCAGAATAAAAACCATTAAATTTTGTTCTGAAAGTTAAAGAGTAAGCTCCTAGTTGACCAATTTCTATATAATCTCCCTCCTTTAGATTATTTGGCAAAATAAATGGTCCCTTCATATAATCTATACTATCGCATGTTGGACCGTATAAACTATAAGATGTCAATTTTTTTGATACAAGTCTTCCATTAGGAATCATTTTAGTAGGTAATACAAAATTTGGAACGCCAGCATCAAACAAACTACCATAAGTTCCATCGTTGATATAAAGTTTTTGTTTTTTTCTTAAAACAACTTTAACAATTGAAGAACCACTTTCAGCAACTAAAGCTCTACCAGGTTCACATATTAATTCAGGTTTGTTTTCTAATTTTAAATTATCAAATGCTTTTTTAATTTCACCTATGTAATTTTCAAGTGGTTGAGGATGTAGATCAGGATATATAGAAGGAAATCCTCCACCCACATTAATTATATCAGGAGTTATTTTTGTTTTTCGGATTATATTTCCTAAATCTCTAATTCCTTTTGCGTAAGAAATTGGATGCATGCATTGAGAACCGGCGTGAAAGCTTAATCCAACTTTTTTAGCATAACCCTTTGCAAGTCTTAATAAACCTAAAGCCTCACTAGGTAACGCTCCAAATTTTTGTGAAAGATCTATTTCAGCATGTTCATTTGAGATTGACACTCTTATAAACAAATTTAAATCTTTAGCATTTTCAGTTGACTCAATTATTTTTTGTAATTCCTCTTTTGTATCAAGTGCAAAATCTTTTATATTGTAATTAAAATATGCTTCTCGGATGTGTTCACGACTTTTTACAGTATTCATATAATAAGCGCGTGAGTTGGGAAATAATTTTTTAATAAGTTTTATTTCATTTATAGATGCTACGTCAAAATTTTCAATGCCACTGTCTCCAACAAGTTTTACAACTTTCTCATTAGGATTGGTTTTGATAGCGTATAGAACTTTTCCTGGAAAATTACTTTTAAACCAGCTACATGCGGTTTTTATTGAATTAGGCCTGATGCAATATACTGGCCCTACCGGTTGGACTTTACCAACTAATTCTTCAACCGTCTTAAATTTTTGCATCTCATGTATCCCCTTTTTTGTTACACAAAAAATTAAAAAAAATTTATAAAAAACTTATTAAAAAACCATATATAGGAATAAGAAGTTATGTAAAGTAATAATTATCCTGTGAAGAAGTTGACATTTTTAATTTAGTTCCTACATAACATCTGTGATTGAACAAAAATGAAAAAAATTAAAACATAAAATGGATTTAACTAAAGGGTTAAATACCCTAAAAATTGACGATTTTGCTGATAAATCAACCCTTATTGTGGATGACGATAACCCTTTCAGAGATAGATTGGCTAGAGCTTTAGACAAAAAGGGATTTCAAACAATTCAAGCTAGCAGTGTAAAAGAGGCAAATGAGAGATTGAAATCCTCTGTTCCTAAATTCGCAGTTGTTGATTTAAGGCTTAATGATGGAAATGGTCTAGACGTTGTAGAAAAAATTAGAAAATCTAAGCCAGATAGTAGAATAGTGATGTTGACAGGATATGGCAACATTCCCACAGCTGTCTCAGCCGTAAAAGCCGGAGCAATAGATTATTTATCCAAACCTGCTGATGCAGAAGACGTTGAGTCAGCATTACTCGCTCAAGCAGATGAAAAAGCAATTCCGCCTACAAACCCAATGTCAGCTGATCGAGTTAAATGGGAACATATTCATAGAGTATTTGAATTATGTAATCGCAATGTTTCTGAAACTGCAAGACGTTTAAAGATGCATCGTAGAACTCTTCAAAGAATTCTTTCTAAGAGATCACCTAAATAATTTTTTAACTTTAGTTAAAGAACTAGCAACAATAGTAAGAATTAGCATTTTAAATAATTCTGCTAGTAAAAAAGGTTGTGCGCCCAATTGAAAAATTGGTTTATCCCATCCAATAAGAGTACCCAGCCAAAACATTCCAAAAATATAAATTAAACTTACAGAAAAAATTAACTTTATAAAAGTATTTATCATTCCTTTATTATATTTAAAGAAACCAGCAACATAAACAGCGATTAAAAAACCAATAAGATAACCCATGGTAGGGCCAGTAAAGTAAGCTAAACCAATTCCTTTTTCTGGTGTGCCAGCAAAAACGGGTAAACCAAAAATTCCTTCGAATAAATACAAGCTTACTGTTAAAAGGCCAATTTTAGATCCAAGAGTTATTCCTAATAATAAAATCACAAATGTTTGCATTGTCATTGGAACAGGATAAAAAGGTATTTTTATTTTTGCAGATATCGTTATAAGCAATGTCCCTATTAATGATATTAAAATGATTTTTGCTAACTTGCTAAATTCAATTTTTTTAATTGCTTCCATATTTAACATAATACAATTTTTTATTTTTAAAGCTAGTTTTTTGTAACATCAATAAATACATCTTCTAAGCCACCTTCATCAGTTGTAATATCATAAATTTCCATTCCTGATTGTTTAACTATATTTATTAACTCTTCGATCTTATGCTTTTTTCTCTCATATGTAGCTGTTATTTCGTTATTTGGCTTGTAGATAAATTCTATTCCATTTAAATTTTTCTGAACAATTTTAATGGTTTCTTTTACTTTAAAAGTAATTTTTTTTATTTTTATACTATCTAACAAATTATTAGTTGTATCTAATTTAACCAAATTTCCCTTATTCAAAATTGCAATACGATCACACATTTCTTGAGCTTCGTGCATTAAATGAGTTGTTAATATTATTGTTACTCCTTCTTTATTAAGTGCTCTAATGTTGTTCCATAATTTTTGTTTTAATTCTACATCAACACCTGTGCTTGGTTCGTCTAGAACTAAAATAGGAGGTCTATGCACCATTGCTTTAGCAATAAGTAATCTTCTTTTCATACCTCCAGATAAACTTCTTGAATAAGTGTTAGCTTGTTTTTCTAAAGAAACTAATTTTAATATTGTATTAGTTATTCGTTCTTTTTTTGGTATCCCATAAAGTCCTGCTTGCAGTTCTAGCAATGCCTCTGGATTGAAAAATGCATCTAGATTTACTTCTTGTGGAACTATTCCTATAGATGCTCTAACTTGGCGTGGATTTTTATCAAGATCAAAACCCCATACATTTACACTTCCTTCTGATTTAATTACAGTTCCAGCTAAAATGTTTAAAAAAGTAGTTTTTCCAGCTCCATTTGGTCCTAATAGTCCAAAAATTTCTCCTTCTTTCACTTCCAAGTTTAATTTATTTAATGCTTTAATCT